>CAXTBP010000069.1:9463-25067 GCA_964241985.1 uncultured Armatimonadaceae bacterium
GCGCTCCACGAACTGATCGCCGAAGGTATTTCACCAAAAATCACGTTGGGTTTGACGCCCATTTTGTGCGAGCAATTGTCCGACGACGGGTTCAAAGACGAGTTCGCGGACTGGCTCCATACGCAAATCGGGGCCGCATCGCAGGATGTACGAACGTTTCGCGCGAGCGGTAACGGCGCACTGCTCACGCTCGCGGGACGATGGCGCGATTTTTTCCAAACTACGCACCACCAATTTGAAACCGTGTATGAGCGCGATATTGTGCAGGCCTTCCGAAAATTGCAGGACGCCGGGCACATCGAAATCATCACGTCGGCGGCAACGCACGGGTATCTGCCGCTTTTACTCACCGACGCGGCTGTTAAGGCGCAGGTGAAAACGGGCGTTCAATCCTATGTTCGGCACTTCGGGCGCACGCCAGCGGGCTTTTGGTTGCCCGAATGCGCGTACCGACCCCGCTATAAATGGAACGCGCCGCTTGAAGATTTCCAAACGCCCGAACCCGTTTTGCGGCGCGGTGTGGACGAGTTTTTGTCTGACGCGGGAATTGCGTACACATTCGTAGACGGGCATTTGATTGAGGGAAGCCGTGCGCAGGGTGTGTACGCCGACCGGTTCGGCGCGCTCAAAGCCTTATGGCATCAGTTCACGCAGGAAAACGCGCCCGAAAACGACCCTAATACCACGGGGCGCACGCCGTACCGTCCGTATTTCGTGGCGTCGTCGGGCGATGCGGGACAAACGCCGGTTGCCGTGTTCTCGCGGGATGTGCGCTCGTCGCACGCGGTTTGGGCCGCCGACGGGGGCTATCCCGGCGACGAGTGGTATCTGGAATTTCACAAAAAGCAGGAGCCGGGGCGTTTGCGATACTGGCGCGTGTCGTATCCGAAAAACGACATGGACGCCAAAGGGCTGTACGATCCGCATAAGGCGCAGGAGCGCGTCGAGGAACACGCGCGCCATTTCGCGGGCGAGATGCGCGCTCTCCTTAATGAGCAGGCGAGCGCGACAAATCCGGGCGACCCGCCGCCTATTGTGACGGCGATGTACGACACCGAACTCTTCGGGCATTGGTGGCACGAAGGCCCGCAATGGCTCAAGGCCGTTTTGCGGCATTTGGCGCACGATGAAACCGTGGAACTGACGACGTGCCAAGCGTATTTGCAAGACTTGCCGGAATCAACGACGGAAAACCGCGACGAAAACCGCGTGCGTTTGCCCGAAGGCTCGTGGGGCGAGGGGGGCTTTCATTCCATTTGGCTGAACCCCGACACGGTGTGGATGTGGGAAAAAATCTACCAAGCCGAGCGCGAGATGGGCGAACTGGCGGAAAAGTACGGACATTTGGATGCCGCGCGGCGTCCGCTCAAACAAGCTGCCCGCGAATTGCTTTTGCTGGAAGCCTCCGATTGGCCGTTTGTGACCAGCACGAAAGGCGCGCCCGATTACGCCGAGGCGCGCGTCCGCGCCCATTTCGTCCACTTCGAGGAACTGGCCAGCTTGGTGCGCGCGATTGGCGACGGCGACGCAAGCATCGCGGAAAACCCGTCGCCGTGGCGCGTTTTATCCGAAGTCGAAACCCGCGACAACCCGTTCCCCGACATCAAACCGGAGTTGTGGGCGAGCGGGTACAACGAAAACGGAGAAGATCGTTAAATTATGAACCTGCAATCCATCAACTGGGACAATGTGCCCGCCGCGCAAATGCCGTCCGAATCGGGAACGGTCGTGCGGCAGTTTATCAACGGCCAAACCATGACGGTCGCGCGGATTTCGTTTACAAACGGGGCCGCAACGCTCGCGCACAGCCACGACAACGAGCAGATTTCGCTCGTTATATCCGGCGAAATGGAGTTCATGGTCGAGGGCGAAACCACGATTGTCCGCGCGGGCGAACTCATTCACTTGCCGTCGAATAGCTGGCACGGGGCCAAAGCCAACGCGGAATCTGTGCTGCTTGATATGTTTTCGCCGCCCCGCGCCGACTGGGGGCCGCCCCCGACGCAGAAATAGCGGGCAAGCCGATGACTGACGAAAACGACGTGCGCCGCATCGCCCTGTCGCTTCCCGAAGCCGTGGACGGGCAGGATGGTTTCGAGGTCGGCGGTAAAGGTTTCGCGTGGTTTTACCGGGAAAAGGTCGCCGGGCAAAAGGGGCGGGTCGTGCGCCGCGATTGCCTCGCCGTGCGCGTCGCCGATGAAAATGAAAAACAAGCCCTGCTTGCCACCGACTCGCACAAATTTTTCACGACCGGCCACTACAACGGCTACCCAGCGATTTTGGTTCGGCTCACAGAAATCGACGCGGACGAACTGACCGAACTCTTAACGGACGGCTGGCGCTGCCGCGCGCCCCGCAAATTGGTTGCCGCGTTCGACAAAGACGCCGTTCTGTAATTCGTTCAGGGGCTACAGCAAACCGAGCGTACGCAGATCGAGAGCGCCGGAAAACGCATCAAAGGCTTCGCGGTTTCGGACGACAAAGCGGATTGTGTCAAAGACGGGCGGCTCGCTTGTCAAAAAATCGGCGACGGTACGCACGGCGATTTGCGCGGCTTCGTCCAGCGGGTAGACGTAATTGCCCGTGCTGATTGCCGGGAAGGCAACGCTTTTCAAATCATTTTCGCGGGCGACTTCCAAAACGCGCCGGTAGCACGACGCCAAAAGTTCGGCCTCACCCGCTTGTCCGCCGCTCCAAATCGGGCCGACCGTGTGAATGACGAACCGGGCGCGCAAATCGCCGCCAGTCGTGATTTTGGCCTCGCCGGTCAGGCAGGGGGCGAGGTCACGGCACTGTTCCCAGATCGTCGGCCCGCCCCACTCGTGGATTTCGCCGTCCACGCCCCCGCCGGGAAACAGGCTTTTCTGCGCGGGGTTCACAATAGCGTCTACGTCCTCGGTCACCAAGTTCCCGACCACGAGTTCCACTCTGGTTTGCCCGATGGTTGTGTGCCGCGTATCTTTGTTTGGCATACTAATTACCTTAAAATCCTAAGGTCTATTTTCGCTTGGTATTCAGTTTCTCTTTTAATCTACCTATAATTTGTTTTAGGCCGTACTCGGATGTAAGGCTCGAAATTAAATTGTAAAGTTCAGGGTGAACGTCGTCCATGCTGCAGCCATTAGAAGAAACAAGCTACCGTATTATTGGCACAAACGGAAGTGATACTTCAGATGTGACGGAGGCTGAACTTATTAAATATGCTAAAAAGACACCATTAGCACCAGACACTAAAATTCTGATTTGTGCAACGCAAACCGTTGTTTTTGCCCGCGATCTGCCGCTATTAGAAAACCTCGGCACGATGCCTACGAACGAAGCGAGCAAGCCTAACCAACAACCTTTGCCACAGAGCGAATCTTCCGTCCACCCTTCTGCGTTACCTGCCACTTCATATATCGCTCCGCAAAAGCATTTTCAAAAATCGTCCGCCGCTATTGCTTTTGCCATTTTTCTTATACTTAGTATGATTGCTGTTCCTCGTTTTCAGCAGTCGGCGGCGGCGCGTGAAGCTGCAAAGCAAGCCCATGAAGCTGCGAAGCAAGCCGTTGATTCGGTTGCGGCTTTGGTTTCTGTGACGGAAGCAGGCGTCAACTACAGCGAGTATGGACGCCGCTATGCTGATGCAAAAATTGTTATGGATAGGTTCAATGCCACAGCCAACCGCAACGAGCCAGTTCCTGCTAAATTAAACGAAGCAATGAACGCCTTTGAAGATGCTAAATCCTTGTGGCGGATGAAAATTGAAGCCGATTCCGACACGGACTTCATGGCAAGCCGTGGATTTCTAAATGTAACCAAGCCTGAAGTTGGCAGGATTGTGTCAAAGTACAAAATGCAAGACGAAGTTCACGAAGACTACATCAGTCTTGATTTTGCCCTTTCTAATCTGTGGAGTCATGCTACAATCTCGGTCGATGAGGCCCGCCAAAAACTATAAACATTCAAGTTGTCACTCGCTATTTTTGTGGAGCGGCCTGCGGGCCAGTGTAGAAGCGGTAGTTGAAGCTGCGGTCGGGGGCACTGTCGCCGTGCAGGGCGAAGGCAGCTATGCCGTCCTTTTCGGCGTCGGCGTTGTCGGCCCAGTGGAAGTCGAGGGCGATGCGGGATGGGCCTTCGGGCAGATTGAGAAGGGGGCGGGGAATACGCAGTTCCATCTTGTTGCCGTGCGTTCGATACACAATCGCGCCGACGGGCTGCCATTCCCATTTGTTTTCGCGGGCGTCGCCGACATAGCGCGAAACGGTGGTTGCGAGCGGCGAAGCGGGCGGGGCCAAGTTGACGGCATACTCGTAGCCGTGCCAGCCGGTTTTCGGGTTTTGGTCGGCGTCGATAAACAACTGCATCCAATTCCGGCTTTTGCGGGCGGGCGTAATGGGCGCGGCGGTTTCGGCGTAGAAGTAGACGTTGCGGCTGTCGTAGGCGACTTTGGCGCGGGTGAAATCGTTGCGGCCCGTAGCGTTCTTGTAATGCAGGCTGCCCCAGCCGTCGAAATCGCGGCGGAACGTATCGCCTTTGGCGTCGCGGTATTCGGGCGTGACATTGGCCCAATCGGCAAATTTGCCGTCGATACTGATGCTTTTCCCCGGCCCGGAAACGGGAGCCGGACGCACGCCTTTGTATTTGCGAATGTTGGCGACAAGCTGCCAGTACAAGGCGTCACCGTTTTCGCCGCGCGACGGGGCAATGTCGCGGTTGTATTCGCCGCTGAAGGTGTCCACGAAAAACGTGCCGCCTGTCGGTACGGGCTTGCCCAGCATTTCAATTTTCTGGTTTTCCTTGACGACGAATCGCTGCGCGATCCATTCGTTCCAGCCGGTCACGAACACGAACTGCGGATCCACTTCGAGGGCGCGATTCCACTGCTCTTGAAAATGCAAACCCTGCGCCATCGTGGGCGTTTCGCCGCGCGCGTCCACCGGTGGTTGCGTGCCCATCGCAAACGAACGCCCGATATTGAGAGTAGGGTGCGAGGCGACCGCGACCGGCATCTCTTCGGCCACGGCGGGGTCGGTTGTCCATCCCCAGTGCTGTGGGTATTTTTCGATCCACGGCCATTTGTTTTGCCCGGCATCCCACGCCCACGAATAGCGATAGGTGAAAAAATCGCGCAAAGCGGGCGGCAGCGGTGTGCCGTCGTCGCGCTTGACGTTTGGATCGCACAAAAGCAGCGGCTTTCCTTGCCAGCGGAACCATAGTTCGCTGTAGGCATTTTTGCCGTAGATTTCGTTCCACAGACGCACAACTGTTTCGCCTGCGTGCGCGTGCGTGACAAACGCGATTTGCGGCGTTTGACTACCTTCGGCGCGCATCTTGCGCAACGTTTCGCATAGCACCTTGACGGTACTCGGGTACGTGAAAGCGTTCGTTACGTCAATGAGAAGCGTGTCAACCCCGGCGTTTTGGAGAAGGGCCATGTCGCGGCGAATCACCCACGGGTCAGTCGCCAAAAAATACCCGGCTTCCGGTTCGCCCCACCAGTGAAACACGCTTTCCGGCCCCCACGCGGGATTCGTGGTGCTTGTTTGCAAAATACGTCCGATGTCATACGGGCCGGGCATATTTTTTTCGCCCTGCCACACGAAGTAAAAAATCCCGACGAAGCGCGGTTGGTCTTTAGAACGGGGCGGGCGAACGGCATCCGCATTTGCGCCGCCCATCGGCAGCGTTCGACCCAGCGAATCGGTCGCGGCCCACGTATCGCTCATCACATCGCGCGGCGCGGCGACGACCGTCGGCTTGGCGGGAATGGGGATTTTAGGCGGTGTTTTCCCACGCGGCGGGGCCGCGTGGGCGGCGGACACGGCGGCGGCAAGCGCGACAAGCGTTGGTAGGGCCGGGGCGAACGGCCTCCTAATCATTTGCCCGCCTCGGCGAGCCGCGCCAGTTCCGCCTTTTGCATTTCCGCCTGCATCTGCACCCGTTTAGGCACGACTTCTTCACGGGGCGCAGTGGGCACAAAATCGTAGCGATCCACGCCCAAACCGCGCAAAACGGCTTGCTCAACCGGCGAAAAATCGCCCGCATTTGCGCGATTGAACTGCATCGGTTCGCGCAAAGCGACGGGCGGGTTCGTAATCAAGCGCGCCAAGCGCAATTTATTCAGCGATGAAGCGTGGAGCAAATACGGGTGGAGCAAATACACATCGCCCGCTTCACCCGTCGCCTCGATTTTGTCGTGACACTGCTGGGCAAGGTCGGCAAACGGAAATGCGCCGGGCAAGACGCCTTCAGGACGGTCGGCTAAATAGCGGGCAATCGGTGCGACCGAATCGCAGGCAATATACGTTGAGCCGCCCGACGGCAGTACGTCCGACCACAAAATAATGGTCAGCAAACCCTGTTCCGGCGAATCCAAAAAGTGTTTGAAAAAATCGCCGTCCTTGTGCCACCCGAATTTTTGTTCCTGCGGACTGACCCACTCGGCTTCGTGCGATGTCGCTCCCAAATTGACGATGAAACCATCGCCCCATGTCGCGGGCGCTTTGATGCGGTCTTCGCCACCCAGTAGGTCGCAGATCGCGCCCCAAGCCGTCGGGGAAAACGCCTGCACCGGAGTATGGCTCAAAGACGGCATGTGGATACGGTCTTTTTCCCACGTCGCTGTGTCGCGCGGGTCGTAGCCGAGCCGCGTCCACACGTTTTTGGCCCATTCGTCCACTTTGACGCGGGGAATGGCTCCTTTGAGGCACACGTGGCCCCGTGTCAAAAACTGCTCGATTTGCTCGTCCGTGAGCGTGCTGTTGCGTGCCGCCATGCCGCTTGACCGACCTTTCCCTGCATAAACTGCGCCGGTTGTGGGCGGCGCAGCGGTTTAGAATGCTGCGCTTATTGTAGCGAGCCGGGTTCGGCGGCGTCAAACGGAAAACCGCTCTGCGAAAGACTTACCTGCATTTGAGCGATGCGCTCTTCCAAGTTAGGAATATATTCGTCAGCGTAACTCACTTTCCTATCTTCTTCTGCCTCGTACCACTGGTTTGCTCGCCGCGCTTCCTCGAAAAGCAAATCGTAACTTAGTTCCAGCGATTTAAGTACGTCCGTCCAAAAACGCCTGCGGATTGCCGGAGGGTGGCAGGGGCCGTCGCGTCCGTCCTGAAAACTGTCGTCGCGCAAAATCATCAAGTTAAACGTATCGATCCCTAATTGTTTGGCTTGGTCTTCTTTTTCGTCGCGCTCTTCCCAGTGATCGAACCAATGTTCGCCTACATCATTATCCATCTCGAACAAGCGGCCTACCCAAACGACGGGATGCCATTCGGTCAATCCTAAAAAGTCCGAAATACGGGTAAACTCTTTGGTGACTAAAAATGCGTCTAACGCTTCGATATAACTGAATACACGAATTGTGTGCATAGGTTGAACTCAATCCATGTCTTTAAGGGCGGCTATGATGACGGCGTCGTCTTCGTCGTCGGCAAGTGCGCCGACAATTACGTCTTCCAGCGTCTTACCGGGCGGCAAGGGGCGCGGAGGCGGGAAGCCGGAAGTTGATCTCGCGCGGGCCGCTTCAATCTCTTCGGGAGTGCGGTTATTTAATTTGGTGAGATACGCGCGCGTGTCCGCGTCGAGCAAGCGCCATTTGGCCTCCTGCACCATTGTTTCATTGTTTTCGAGTGCTTCGAGTGCCACGTTCATAGTTTGTTCCCTCCTGTCAATAGTATACCTGTTGGTGCGGCATCCCACGAGAAAGACTGAAAGGGGCATTTCTCGCAGGGGAGGCTGGTAAAATTGTTGGTGACTGAAAAAACTACCCATAGGAAACGAAAGCCTTACGCAGTTTATGGGCTGCTTGCTTTGCTCATGGCGGGCGCGGGGTGTTCGCGCGAAACGCTGCAAAGCGCGGGCAAAGATGCCGCCAAAAACGCGACTGTTGTGCAGCGTGAGGTCAAAAGGGCCGAGCGCAAAGCCCGCCCACAAGTGCAGATGCTCAAACTCGGTGGGCGCGTGACGGCGGCGCTCATAGCCAACGAAAATTTGCCCGCGACGATTCGCGTGGACGCCAACCAAACCGGCGTTACCTTGCGGGGAACCGTCCGTACGCAGGCGCAGAAATCCCTCGCCGAGCGCATCGCCCGTGACACGCTCAAAGCGGACTACACGGTCAAGAACGACCTTTTGGTGCGAGCGGAATCAAAATAAGGCCAATAAGGCAAGAAAAGGGCAAAAAAAATTCGGCGAATTGGCGAATTAATGGTGTTTTAATGTTATTATGGGGACAATGGGGCGTCACCCATACTGCTTGATTTACGAGGTTCTGTTTTTGTCAGTTGCCGCTCCAACCCGAAAGTTTAGACCCGTTGTGCCAAACCCCGGCACGGCGGCGGATGCGGCGCGCGCCATTTCTCCCGTTGATACCCCGGCTGCGTCGTCCGTTCTTGTGTCCGCTTCTGTCGCCTCTGTCACTGAGGAGCGCGCAAGCGTGCCGGAAACGACTGAACCCCGTTCGCGCTCCCAAGTCGGCGGCGTTGCTTTTGATCGCTTGTCCATGCCGGAAACGGTCGCTGAAATCGTGTTCATGGCGAACCAAAGCAGTACGCCGCGCGCGGTTTTTACCGGCAATCTGGATCACATGGCCCAACTGCGCCGTGACCGCGATTTTCAAGCCGCGTACAGCGAAGCCGATTTGATTCTCGCCGACGGTATGCCGCTCGTGTGGCTGTCGCGCATCGGGCCGACCGGGCAGCGATTGACCGAGCGCGTGACGGGCAGCGATTTGTTTTGGGAACTGGGCGAAGCGTCGGCGACGTGCGGACTGCGCTTGTTTTTCTTAGGCGGGGCCGATGGGGCCGCCGACGGAGCGGCGGAAAAGGTGCGACAAAAATTTCCCGGCGCGAACATCGTGGGAACCTACTGCCCGCCAAAAGCGACCTTTGACACGCCCGAAGAACAGGCAAAAATCCAAGCGGTCGTGCGCGCGGCCCGCCCCGATGTGCTGCTGGTCGCGTTCGGCGCGCCCAAACAGGAAAAATGGATCGCGCAAAACAAGGCCCTTTTACAAGTGCCTGTGTGCGTCGGTGTGGGCGGCAGTTTTGAAATGGCGTGCGGAAAAATCAAGCGCGCCCCGCGCTGGATGCAGAAAACCGGATTGGAATGGGGTTTCCGCTTGGCGCAGGAACCGCAACGGTTGTGGCGTCGCTATTTGCTCCGCGACGTTCCCACCTTGTTTCATTTGACGGCCCATCAAATCCGCACGCACAAAGCGCCGCGCCGGGTTCGCAAGCATAACAAGCACAAATAAGCAGACTCAAAAAGACAAAAAAACGATTCGCCGCGTTCGGCGGATCGTTTTTTTTGACGATTTTATCCGGTATCGCAAAATTTGCCGGGTATACGCGGCGGGGAGGGCTAAGGCAAAGGCCAAAATCGCCCGATACAATACCCGTAACCGAATCTTCCGAGACGCGCTGCGAAACTGTTCAATTTGCCTTTATTCCCATTTCTGGGGGATAATACACCGAAAACACGCGGCGAAACACGGAAAAAGCGGAACCTAATCCGACGGGCGCGGCGTAAATCAGCCATATCACTTTTACCTGTAGAACGTGGGGCAGCACCGAATGTTAAACCAAATCACGATTACCGAGCGGCTTCGGGACGCATTTTCGCGTCATAAAGTCCTTTTTCTTTTGTCGCTCGTACTGGTTTCCGGCATCACGACGAGCGTCGTTTTGCTGCGGGGCAAAAACTATCAAGCGACCGCATCGACACAGGTTGTGACCGATAACCAGCAGGTCGCCGATACGCTGGGCGACCGGTATCGCAATTCAAATTTTTATATCAGCAGCGCGCAGCAGCAACTCAACCACTTCAACGACCTGATCGAAGACGACCTGCCCGGCGGTTTTTGGGACAGCGCCCTGAAATCTGCCAACCTTGCCGTACCGATTGACATCAATCCGCGCGCCAAAGACCCGCGCTTTGCGCTCTTGAAAAAGCAGTTGTACACGGAAGCCGACAGCGCGACGATGTTCACCATCGGTTTGAAGTGGAACAACGCCGACGAGTGCGAGCGCATCGTGACCGCGCTGCAAAAGCAATACAACGATCAAGTCAGCACCGAGCAGCAGATTCGCTCCGTCGGTACGAACAGTTTTTTGAAAAGTGAACTCGACAAACTGGAAAAAAGGCTTCAGGCGGCGGAAGGGGCTTTGTCCCAATATCGCAGCCAGCACAGCGGCGCGCTTCCCAACGCGCAGGCGGCGGAAAACGACAACTTAGCGGTCGTCAAGCAGCAGCGGGACGAACTCGAAGTCACGGCCCGCGACAGCCAAGAAACCATCAAGGCGGTGCAGGCGATGCTCGCCACGACCCCCGCCAAAATTGTCGCCGAGCAACTGCTCGAAAACAGTTCGTCCGCCACGCTGCTCAACCAACTCAGGGCGCAGCGGACGACTTTACTCGCGCAGGGCCTTTCGCCAACGGGCACAAAGCTCGCGCCGCTGAACGAACAGATCACGCAGCTTGAAAAATCCGTTGACGCCGAAAAGGTCGCACTGGCGAAATCGGCGACCGAAGCGTCGAGGGGCGGCAGTGGAACCAGTGTTTCGCAAACCCGATTAACGGACAATCCGCAATACCTTAGTTTGAAACAGCAGTTGCTCCAAGCCCAAATCGAAGGGCAATCGGCGGTTCAGCGGCTTGCCACCGCGCGAAAACAGGTCGCCGATTACGAAAAGCGTATTGCCCAAATTCCGTTGCAGGAGCGCGAACTCACCAAGCGTACCCGCGACTACGATTTGCTCAAACAGCAGTACGACGAACTGAAACTGCGGCAGGAACAAGCCAACATTAAAAGCCAGTTGGATCAGATTACCGCATCCGATACCTTGCAGCCGGTCGGGGCCGTGTATGCCATCCCGACGCAAAGCGCGTCCAAGAACGCTTTGATGGTCGTGGGCAGTTTGATTTTAGGTTTGGTCATTGCGACCGGCATGGTCGTCCTTGCCGAATGGAACGACCCGACCCTGCGCTATCCCGAAGACGTGGAGCGGTTTTTGGATTTGCCCGTTTTGGCCGCCGTGCCCGAACTTGCCGCGATTGACACGAGCGACCCGAACAGCTTGGTCGCCCCGCCCGGAATGCTTCCCGGTGAAATGGGAACCAACGCAGGCGTGCATTTTGGCAAAAATACGGGCGGGCTTGCGTCGCGCAATCCCAGCATGGGCGCGTTCGGTCGATAAATTTCTTTGGAACAATCCGGTCGGAAAGCGGCAATATCTTGTGGCTGCCGTTGAGAGTGGCAGAAAAGGCACGATTTAGTAGTGATTAATGCGCGTAACGATGTTCAAGCAAGCGGCGTAGACGAAGCGGTGGAACCGTTCGGCCCGCCCTCGTTCGACCCTGAAATTCCTCTGTCGGACGAAGCCGGGCCGCACGCCGATGCGATTGCCGCGGCGGTCGCGGCGGCAACGGCGGCGGCATCCGCAGCCAATGTCGCGGCTTCGGCGGCGGCGGCGGCGGCAAAAGCGGCGAACACCGTGCTCAATGCCGTACAGGGCGGCGAGGGGGCGGAAAATCCGTTTGCCACCCCGCTTCCCAGCGACGCCGCGCGTACCAGCAGCGGCGCAATCGGCAATCGCAACGGCAGCCGGAACGGAACCGGGCACGCACCCGGCTATGAGGGGGGCGCGGAATCATCGCCAACCTACGCGCCGCCCGCCAGCGGTAAAACGCCGCCCAAGCAATCCACCGGGCCGGACGGCGGCCTTGCCGCGCTTCCGCCGCCCGAAGGCTGGGTTCCCAACGCGCTTGTCACGGACGGCTCGCAGGGCGCGACCGGGCAATGGAAAGCGCAGTTCATCGAGCGCGGTCGGTTCCACACGACGGTTTGGGAAGGCGATCAAGACGAAGCCCTGACAAACGCGCCGGTTCCGCTGCGCGTCGAATGGACGCCCCCGCCGTTTTTCCACTTGTACGCTTCGCTCGAACAAAACTTTTCGCGGCTGGCCGGGTATCAAAAGGGCAGCCTGCTGATTGGCGTTACGTCGGCGATTTTAGGCGAAGGCAAAACGACGTGCGCCCTTCACCTTGCGCTTTCCGCCGCGCGCTCGACACAAAAGCGCGTGTGCTTGATTGACCTCAGTTTGGGCGAGGACGATCTGTGCCGCCGCATGGGGGCCGCGCCCGCGCCCGGCGGCTCGGTTTCCTTGATCGAGGAAAACGGCGTTTTGGGCGTTATGGAAATTAGCACGCCCGGCAATTTGGCGTTTATTCCCGCCGGAAAAGTGCCGATGAACCCCGCCCTCATGTCCCGCTCCAAAATTGTCGAGGAACTGTTTACAACGCTGCGCGGCGAGTACGATTTGATTATCGCCGATATGCCCGCCGTCGTGACCGATAACGCCGTGCCGCTCGCATCGCTCATGGACGGCGTCGTCCTCGTTATGCAAACGGGCGCAACCCCGCGCGCTATGGTCAATGACGCGATTGAAAAACTGGGCCGCGACCGTATTGCGGGCGTCGTTTTGAACCGTATGGCCCCGAATCTGGTGCAGGAAAATCTGCCGACCACGCGCCGCGACAAAAAATCCGGGCGAAACGGGCGCGGCTAAACCGTGGGCGGATTGGGCGCTTTATGGACGCTGAGCGCGCTCGGGTTCGCGTTTGTTGCGGGCGGCAGCGTGTTGTATTTGGTCGGTTTGCTTTTGGCCGCGCTGTCCTCGCCGCGTGGCAGAGCCGGAGCGAGCACACTGAATAAATCGCCTTTGCGATTTGCCGTCGTCGTTCCCGCGCACAACGAAGAGTTGGTTTTGGACGCCACTCTGCAAAGCCTGCTTCACCAACAGTATTTGGCTGCGAACGTGGAAATTGTGGTTGTCGCCGATAACTGTTTCGACCGAACCGTGGAAATTGCGCAGGCGCGAAACGTGACGGTTTTGCAGCGGAACAATCTAACGGAGCGCGGCAAGGGCTACGCTTTGCAATGGGCGTTTGAGAAACTGCTGGCCCGCCCCAATCCCGTTGACGCTTTTGTCGTCGTGGATGCCGATACGTTTGTCGCGCCGAATTTTTTGTCCGTTATGTCGGACGCGATTAACGCCCGGAAAAACGCCGACGGATTGTGCGCTTTGCAAGGGCGCTACGGCGTACTCAACGCCGATGAGAACTGGCGTACGGCCTTGATGGCGGGCGCGTTCGATTTGTTCAACCACGTCAAGCCGCTGGGCCGCGATAGGTTTGGCCTTTCGGTCGGCCTCAAGGGCAACGGCATGGCGTTCACGCGGCAGGTTATGCAAACCGTGCCGTGGCAGGGAACCAGCATAACCGAAGACATCGATTACGGCTTGGACTTGCTCACGCGCGGCGTGCGTGTCGGCTACGTGCCAAGCGCTTTGGTAAAGGCGCAGATGCCGACGACCGCCAAACAAGCCGCCTCGCAGCGCGAACGCTGGGAAGGCGGGCGGGCCAAACTGTTCAAAAACCGCGTGTTGCCGTTGTTTTCTCGCGCGCTGGCAAAGCGCGACATCGCGCTCGCCGATGCCGCCCTTGATTTGGCGATTTTGCCGCTCGCCGAACTCGCCACGCTCCTTGCGCTGTGGGGTTTGTGGATCGGTTTGGGCGCGGGCCTTCATTTGACACAACCCATCGGGGCATGGGCGATTGTTTGGGGTTTAACGGTTCTGGGTTTCGCCTTCTACGTTTTGGGTGGGTTCAAGGCGTCCAACGCGCCCCGCGAGGCGTACGCCGCCCTGCTTCGCGCTCCGGCCTACGCCGTGTGGAAAATCGCGCTTATGGCGGCGCGCCCCTTCCGCCGCAAACCGGCACGCACGACGGCGACAGCGGGAGCCGACAGCGCGGACGAATGGGTGCGTACCGAACGCGCCCCGATTACGGCGAAGCCGACGGGGGAAACCGCGCCGTGACGATTATTCTGCCCATCTTTTTCGCCGCCGTGATCGTTGGTTTGTTCGCAAAGCGCGTGACTGTTTTTCATTGGGCGGGCCTCGCGCTTCTTATCGCACTCGTTATCGCGTATCAGTTGGTGAAAAAATAAGCGCCGCATGATTTCCGCTCCAACTCCTCCGCCCACCGCCCTACAAGTGAGACCCTCGCTTGCGCGGGCAACCCGCAAGCGCAACGTTTCGTATGCGTGGGCGACCGTGATTCTGTCGATTGTGTGCGCGGTTTCGTTTGTCGCGCTTAGGATCGACAATCTGTTGGTTCCGCTCGCCGTGCTCGTTTGCGTTGCGATGCCTGTTTTGCTGTGGCGGCTGCCGCGATTATCGCTGTATTTAACGCTTGCCTGCACGTGCTTGATGGAAATTGGCGCATCCCCGTCGCCCGACGCGATCACAGACCGCGTCCCATTTTTCTGGACAAATATCAATACGCTTTTTCAGGTGTTTGCCCACGTCAATTTCAAAGCGCTGCCCCTGAACTTTTTTGAGTTGTTCGTGATTGCCGCAGGCGTCGCCAGTTTGTTTCGGTCGGTGTTTTCCGGTACGGCCCATGTTCGGGGGGGCGCGTTTTGGAAGCCGATTGCCGTGTATATCGCGTTCGTTTTTGCGGCGTGGGTGTACGGGGTGGGCACGGGCGGCGACTTCAAAATTTCCTTGCAGGAAGTACGCGGTCAGTTTTATTTTTTCATGGTGTATCTGATGACGGTTAATATCGTCACGGAGCGCAAGCAGATAAACGGTCTTTTATGGACGACGGCGATTTGTATTGCCATCAAAGGCTTTTTGTATACGTTCCGCCGGTATGTTACCCTCCACGGGCAGCCCGTTCCCGATCAAGGCGTCGGCTCGCACGAAGAGGCGTTTTTGTTCGATTTGTTCGCCCTGCTGCTGGGGGCGCTCGTTTTGTGTGGCGTGCGGAAAAAACTGCAAATTTTTATGGCAATCGTTTTGCCGCTCGTGCTACTCGGAAACCTTGCCACGAACCGCCGCGCGGGCACGGCGGCAATCGCTATTCTCGTCCCGGTCATTTTCATGGCGGTTTATGCGGGCTTTCCCAAGCGGCGCAAAACGACCTTGCTGCTTGCCGTGGTTTTAAGCGTGCTTGGCTTCGGTTATTTTCAGGCGGGCAAAAACAGCAATGGGATGTGGGCGCAGCCCGCGCGCGCCATCCAGTCGCAGTTTGCGCCGCAACCGCGCGACTTGGACTCCAACCGCTACCGTGAAGCCGAAAACTACAACCAAATGGCGACGATCCGCGCCAATCCCTTGGGCTACGGCTATGGCAAACCGTTTTACCATTACGCCCCGATGGAGGACATTGGGGACGCCTACATCTTTTGGGATATTTTGCCGCACAATCAGGTTTTGTGGATTTGGATGCGCACGGGCACGGTTGGCTTTTTCGCGTTCTGGATCATGATAACCACGATTGTCGTGTATGCGTGCCGGTTTATCCGCGACGAAGCCCTCGATTTCGATACGAAAGCCATTGCCCTATTCGCCCTGCTCTGCGTCGGCTGTTTGCTCGTATTCGGTTTGCTGGATTTGCAATTATCCAACTTCCGCGACTTGATTTTCGTCGGCTTGTGGGTCGGCGTGTTGGCGCGTTTGAAAGACTTGGCCCCGCCGCCGGAAACCGCTGCCATCGAACCGGGCGACGCGCCGCCCGCCGAGCAGTCCGCGCTTGCCGCCGCGCCCTCTGCACC
>CAXTBP010000070.1:0-25050 GCA_964241985.1 uncultured Armatimonadaceae bacterium
CAAGGTGACGGCGGGCGGCAAGGACGCGGAGAAGGGGGCGAGCAATCAGGCGCAGGTCGCGGTGGACGCGCCGCTCCCGGACTTGATTCCGACGCCGAGCGCGCCTCCCGCGCCGATTGTGACAGCGTAGTTTGAATAGGGGAGAAGTGGAGACTGCGAAAAGGCGGGCCGTATGGCCCGCCTTTTGTGCGTTTTGGATGTACTGTTTTGCGCCATTCAGCGAACGAAGTCGTAGGGTGGCTGTATTTCCTGTGGCTCGCCATCCGTGGATATGTAGCCGCGCCCTTCACGAACATCACGAGACGTTGACACCGTTACGCGCCCGCTTGCCCACAGCGCAATCAACGTCGGCCCGACGTTGACGGAGCGAGATATGATAACGTCTTTGTGTTTTGTCAAACCCTCCGCGAACTGCTTGTTAATGAATTGGCGTTCCTCGTTTATAGACGCAAGCCGCACCGGATCCGTAACGCCCGCAAAAAAAGTTTTCGTGCCGGTAGGCTGCCAAGTGAATTGGGCATCATTGGTTTTCAAATCGGAGATCGGCAGACCGCTGGTTTTGAAGTTAGGCAGGGCTTCGTTCAAACGGACAGCAAGGTCGGCAGGATTGCCTTTTGCCTGCCGCATTTCGGTCAGCAAACTCTTGTGTTGTTCGGCCCACGCCCGCCAATGGTCACGCAATACCGAGGCTTGGGCTATATTGGCGCGACGTGTTTTTTCCTGCGAAACGGGGTCTAAACCCATTATGTTTCGAGTTGGCGCAAATCGGGATTGCTGTAAATAAAAAAACGTCCCAAACATACCTGCGGCTGTGGTGAACAACGCTGCGGCCACTACGGCAAGACGGCGCTGGTATTTTCCTTGTTCTGCTTCCAAACCCATTGGTAACTCCTTAATGGAAACATTTGCAACGGCTTTGGTAAAATATACCCCAATTTTTGTATGTTTTCCTGAAGGGAAGGTATCGGTTTGTTTTTTGGTGAGATTGTGCTATGGTAGCGTTAATTTTATGGAGGCACACCTATGACTATTGACCGCCGCGACAACGCCGCCCGTTACGCCCGTTTGATTGCCGAAAACCGGTGCATTGCCTGCCAAAAAGTCCGCGAACCGGGCGACACGGAAACGCGCCGTTGTCCCTTATGCCGCGCCAAACGCAACGCCCGCGACGTTCCCGCGCAACGGGCGAAACGGCACGCCAAGCAATTGCCGAACTTCAACCGCAAACCGGGGCAAGCGTTCCGCTTCGGAAAAACCCGGCTGGACAAACCGCGTCCCGTTGTGCTGGAACTGGACGAGGAAACCTATCTGCATATCAAACTGTGTCGCCAGCACTACGTTTTCTCGCCTGCGTATGAGCCGTACCAAGTTGGTGAAGTAATTCGGCGTTTGTTGTCGCTGCTTGCGGACGCGCCCGGCCCTATTCCCGCCGCGCCGCAAGGACGAATGCGACGCGGCGAAAGATGCGGCTTGCGACTCAATTTCCGATGCGACAAGGCGAACTATGACCGTATCGCCGCGCATCAAAAAGAATGCGGTTGCACGCTGTCGGCGGCGGTGCGGACTTGTATTCAGCACGCCACGAATTACGCTTTGACGCTGCCGGACGAAGAAGCCAAGCGGCGTTTGTGGCCCGGCTATGCGGAACTGGCCGAATAACAAAGCCCGCGCAACGTATGCAAAAGAAATAAAAATGGCGGGCCGATTGGCCCGCCGTTCTTTGCAAAGATGACGTTTTACAGCGGGACGCGGGTTCCGCCCATGCCGGGAACGCTCATTCCGCCGCCCTTTTCACTGCCCGGCTTGCGGATTTCGTGGAGGCTACCCAATACGTGCCGGAACGCGGGTTTGAGTTTAGGCCAATCGCGCTCCGAGCATTCACACACGACGGCGGCAATCAAATCGCCGCCCGCTTCGCTCGCGCGATAGCCGTGCATTTTACCGCCCAACCCGAATTTGTTGCTGTTTGCCGTCCATTCGTAGAGGCGCGTATCGTCCACGAATTTTTTGTCGTCCATGTACTGCCCGCCCATCCCGTTGGGGCAATCGTTTTGTTTGGTTTCATCATAGCCTTTCCAATTATTGCTGACGGCCTTTTTTTGCAGTTTGGAAATCCCCGACGCTTTGGAGCCGCCGAGGGATTCGGGCACGACCTCGTTGCCGAAAAGAAGCTGGCCGGTAGCAAGGGCGGCAGATGTGCTGATGGTGACTTCGATTTTGGCGTTGCCGGAGGAAAGGGTGACGCCATTGCCCTGCAAGCCGGATTTATCGCCGCCCGCTTCGCCCTTCGTAGACTGGCTCCAGCCCTGTGGGGTTTCCATCGACCACGTGTTATCGGCGGCGGTGAACGGGGCGTACCCTGTCGGCGCGGCAACCGGCGGTGGAGTGCGGAAGACGAAAAATGCGCCGACCACAAGAAGGACAACGAATGCGCCCAAGCCGCCCAACAGGATTTTATTGGGGCCGTTGGGGGCATCGTCATACGATACGTAGTTTGGGCGCGGCGCGGAAACCGGCGGGGCCATTGCTTGGGCGGGGCGGGGCGCATTCGTTGGCGGGGCCAAAGGCGCAGGCGAGGCGGTTGGACTGGGAGCCGCGCCGCCAAGTGAGGACAATCCGGCGCTGCCGCCGACCGGGGCTAAACCGTCGCCGCCACCAAGTGAGGTAAGGCCGTTTGAGGACATGGTGTTTCCCTTTCTTTGGAACCGCATCCATCGGAAAACGCGAGACTTCATCGCCCGCGTTATTTTTTGCGGGCATTATTTCCGCAAACGGACGGGGACTTCCTCCATGCAAAAAGCCGCGTTTTCTTGCAAAAACACGGCTTATCAGAACCAACGGGGCGCGGTGAAATTAAATGCCGGGCATCACAGTTCCGCCGGATACGGGAAGGTACACGCCCGTGATAAAGGCGGCCAAATCCGAGGCGAAAAACGCGACGGCGTTGGCGATGTCTTGGTCGTCGCCACGCCGTTTGAGGGGTACATTTTTGGCGTAGCCTTCCTGCGTTTCGGTTCCTGCCGCGCGGGCATTGTCGGAAATCATCCAACCGGGCGCGACTTGATTGACGGTAATTTGCGCGTGGCCGACCTCGCGGGCAAGGACGCGCAGCACGCCGTCCATGCCGCGCTTGCCGGACACGTAGGCGGATTGCGACGGCGTACATTGCATGGCGCATTCCGTGTTGATGGCGATATACCGGCCCCAGTTTTTTTCGACCATCGCGGGCACGAACGTTTGCGCGAGTAGCACGTTTTGCGCGACGCAAGTTTCCCATTGCGATAGGTAGTCTGCAATGGGTTGCTCCAAAACCGTGACCCAGTTGTACTGCGACACGGCGTTTGCGACCACAATATCAGGGCTTGCGCCGAGGGAAGCGACAATCGCGGCCTGCATAGCTTTGACCGAATCGGCGTCGCTTACGTCGGCCTGCACGGCGACGGCTTTCGTGTTCGGGTTCGCGTCTTGGATTTCGGAGGCGACCTGTTCGGCCTTTTCCTTGTTTTTGTGGTAATGCACGGCGACGCCGGACGCGCCGCAGTCACCCAGCGTTCGGGCCATCGTGCGGCCCAACTGCCCCGACGCACCCGTTACGAGGGCGACGCGCTTTGATAAATCGATTTGCATTTAATTCCTCCAAAAATAAAAGCCGCTTCCAATGGAAGCGGCTTTTATTTGTTTATCCCATGATTTTTTCGGGCGTGAATGGCAGATCGCGGAGGCGTTTGCCGGTCGCGTGAAAAATGGCGTTTCCGACGGCGGCGGACACGCCGACGATGCCGAGTTCCCCGATGCCTTTGACGCCAATTCCGCCGACGTGTGGATCGACTTCGTTGACGAACTCGATTTGTATGTCGCGGGGAATGTCGGCGTTCACGGCGACATGGTAGTCGGCTAAGTTCGCGTTGATGTACCGTCCGTAGCGCGTGTCCATTTCGGTCGCTTCGGAAAGCGCGTTGCCGATACCCATTGCCATCGCGCCCAGCATTTGCGAGCGGGCGGTTTTGGCATTCAGAATCGTTCCCGCCCCGGCGACGCACACCCAGCGGCGAACGCGGGCGCGACCGAGGGCTTCGTCTACGGCAACCTCGCAAAAGTGCGCCCCGAACGAGTGCATGGAATGGGCCTGCGACGCGCCGTACTTACCTTCGCCGGTCGATTCCATGTCGCTCATTTTTTGGCGCGCCATCAGATCTTTGTAGGTTTCGCCTTTGGTCGGACTTCCCGTAACGAAAAGCCGCCCGTCTTTTGCGGTAACATCGGTTGGGGCCGCGCCGAACAAGGGGGATTTCATGTCTTTGACGGCGACCGCGATAATTTTGTCGCGGAGCGCGCGGCACGCGGCATCCACACCCGCCGACGTACTGCCCGCCGCCATCGAACCGCCGGAAATCGCGGTTGTCGGAAGGGTGGAATCACCCAGCTCGAAGCGGATTTGATCGGGCATGAGGCCCAGCGCGTCGGCGGCGACTTGCGTCATAACCGTGTAGGTTCCGGTTCCGATGTCGGTCGCGCCACTCTGCACGAGCGCGTGCCCGTCGGCGTAGATGCGGGCGCGGGCCGTGCCTTTGTTGGAATGGACGGGATAGGACGAACTCGCCATGCCCCAGCCAATAAGCAGATTGCCTTCGCGGGTTGCGCGATTTTTCGGGATGCGCTTGCTCCAGCCGAAGAGTTCGGCTCCGCGCGCATACGATTCTTTGAGCGATTTGCTCGACCACGGTTTGCCGTTCGACGGGTCGCTCTGGGCGTAGTTACGCAGGCGAATTTCAATCGGGTCGATGCCCAGTTGATACGCCAAATCGTCCATCGCGCACTCCAAAGCGAAAGAGCCGGGCATTTCGCCGGGGGCGCGCATGAAGGTCGGCGATTGGATATTGGTGTGCAAAATGGCATACGACGTTTGCACATTCGGACAAGCGTACAGCATATCGATGATTTTGCCGTTGGTTTCCAGATAGCTGTCGCTCATGGAGGTTGCGCCGCGCTTTTCCTGCACAATGGCGAGGAGTTTGCCGTCTTTATCCGCGCCCATTTTGACGGATTGCAGCGCGGCGTCCCGATGCCCATTGCCGGTAAAGGTTTGCGGGCGAGTCAAAACGAGTTTGACCGGTTTGCCAACCCCCTTCGCGGCAAGCGCGCACAAAGCCGAGTGGGGCCAGATCGCGCCTTTGCAGCCGAAGCCCGCGCCGACGAATTTGGTGATAATGCGAACATTAGAAGTGGGCAAGTTCAAATAGCGGGCCATCACGCCCTGCGCGTTGGACACGCCCTGAATGGCGTCGTACATCGTGATGCGGTCGGGGCCGTCCCACACGGCAATGGTCGCGTGTGGCTCGATGGGAACGTGGTGGTTCGTTGTGTGCCCGTACTCGGCGGTGACTTTCGCTGGGGCCGACGCAAAGGCTTCTTCGGGCGTGCCGCGCTTGCTGCCTTTGGGAACCTCGCCGCTACCGGTTTTGCCGTTTTTGGACGTTTTGCCGTCGTCCCATACAATGCCTTCGGGCTTGTCGGTGCGGAACGCAATCGGCTTGGCTTCCTTGTAGGACACTTTCACGAGCCGCGCGGCGTGTTCGGCTTGTTCGAGGGTTTGCGCGATAACGAGGGCGACCGCCTGCCCGGCATATTTAATTTCCGGGCCTTGCATCGGCATAAACCGCGAACCGGTGATTTTGCTACCCCCGCCCTCCTGCGCCTGCGCAGGACTGGTGGCGGGTTTGGGCAGATTCTCGTGCGTGTATACGGCAACGACGCCCGGCAGGGCGAGCGCGTCGCCGGTGTCGATTTTGGTCACGCTGCCGCTTGCGATCCGCGACGTTACCAAAACGCCGTGGACGAGATTGGGGATGTCGTATTCGGCGGAGTATTTGGCGGTTCCGGTCACTTTGGCGTGCCCGTCCACGCGGGTCATCGGTTTGCCGACGTGTTTATCCATTGTGTCAGGCATTTTGGGTTTCTTTCGTGGTCGCTTCGGTCAGGGCGCGGACAATCGTGCGTCGGGCCAATTCCGGTTTGAAGGCGTTGTATTCGTAGGTTTTGGCGGACTTGAGGGCCGCGTCGGCGGCGCGGGCGAACACGTCCGCACTGGCTTTTTGCCCCGTCAATTCTTTTTCGGCTTCGAGGGAACGCCACGGTTTATGGGCGACGCCACCAAGCGCAACGCGGGCCGCGCGAACGGTATTGGTCGCCGGATCCACATCAAGGGCAACGGCGGCGGAAATGAGGGCGAACGCATACGAGGCACGGTCGCGCACTTTCAGATAGTGCGAGCGGGCCGCGAACGCGGACTCGGGCAAATCAATCGCCGTAATCAGTTCGCCGTGTTCCAAGTTGGTATCACGTTGCGGCGTTTTGCCGGGCAGGCGGTGGAAATCGGCAATCGGAATGACGCGCGTTTTACCGTCGGGGCGCAAAACTTGAACTTGGGCGTCCAGCACCATCATGGCGACCGCCATATCTGATGGGTGCGTGGCGATACACTGGTCGCTTTGGCCTAACACAGCATGGTTGCGGTTGATGCCCTTAATCGCGGCGCAGCCCGAACCCGGCACGCGCTTGTTGCATTCGGTGAACGCAATGTCGTTGAAATACGGGCAGCGCGTCCGCTGGAGCAAATTGCCCCCAGTCGTCGCCATGTTGCGGATTTGCCCGGTCGCCCCGGCAAGAATTGCTTCGGACAACACGGGATAGTTGGCGCGGATGAGCGGATGCACGGCAAGTTCGGTGTTCTTAACGCCCGCCCCGATGCGAACCCCGCCATTGCTGGGCAATTCCACGACGCCTGTCGTGTTGAGGCGCGTTATGTCAATTAAAGCGTCGGGCAGTTCGACGTACAATTTCATCAAGTCGATGAGGTTGGTTCCGCCGCCCAAAAACTTGGCGTCTTTATCGCGGCCCACGGCCTGCGCGGCCTGCCGATTTTCCTCGGCGCGGGTATACGAAAACGGTTTCAAACGCGGCCTCCTTCCGGCGATCCTGCGGCTTGTTTGACAGCGGCGACGATATTGGCATACGCGCCGCACCGGCAAATATTGCCGCTCATGCGCTCGCGGATTTCGTCGTCGGATAATGTGGCGAGCGTGATTTTGGCTTTCACGTCGGGCGTTACGTGCGACGGCTGCCCGGCTTCGGCTTCTTTAATCATCGCAACGGCGGAGCAGATTTGCCCGGGCGTGCAGTACCCGCATTGGAAAGCGTCGTTCTCCAAAAACGCGGCCTGAACGGGGTGCAGATCGTCGCCGTTTGCCAAGCCCTCGACGGTGGTGATTTTATCGCCTTGAACCGTCATAGCAAGCGTTAAGCACGATAAGCGGCGTTCGCCGTTGACAAGTACGGTACACGCGCCGCATTGTCCGTGGTTGCAGCCTTTTTTGGAGCCAGTCAAGTGGGCGTCTTCGCGGAGCGCGTCCAATAAACTGGTGCGCGGCTCCAAATTGAGCAGCATATCCTGCTTGTTGATGTTGAGCGTCACGGGCACGCGAGCCGTCGCGCCAACGGTAATAGGCGCGGCCTGCGCGGTGCTTGCACCGACGGCGGCAAGCGCGAACGCGCCCACGGCTTCGCCGGGCACAATGGGCGCGGCGGGCGTTTCTGCATGGGCGGTGTTATGCGAGCCGTCTAAAACGGGCGGGGTAGCAAGGGCCGCGCCCGCAAGGGCGACGCGGCCTAAAAATGAGCGGCGCGATACGCCGTCATGAGTTGGGTTGGATTCGGTTGGGGTTGCGCCGTTATCGGGCGCGTCGGTCGGTGATTCGGGTTTTTCCGGCACGGGTTCCGTCTTTCTATCGAAATGAACGAGATACTGTTATTTTACTCGAAAAGTGTGCGTTTCAGTTGCATTGCAACCGCCGAACCGGGCGGGTATAACGGGGTTTATGTCAGGCACTTCGGAGTTAGTTGGTTGAAGCGCATTCTTTTGACCGGAATGTCGGGAACCGGCAAGTCCACGATTACCCGCGAACTTGCCGCCCGTGGCTACAAGGCCGTGGACGCCGACAGCGACGCCTTTTCGCATTGGGTCGAAATTAGTGCGGGGAGCGAGGACAAAAACGCGGGTTCACCGGTTGAGCCGGGCCGGGACTGGGTTTGGCGAGAAGACAAAATACAGGAACTGCTCGCAAGCGAAGATGCCGACGTTTTGTTTTTGAGCGGCTGCGCGCCGAACATGGGACGATTTGCACCACGGTTCAACCACATTGTTTTGTTCAGCGCACCCGCCGACGTTATCGCCGAGCGACTGCAAACCCGAACCGGCAACACTTACGGCAAGCGTCCCGAAGAAACCGCGCGGGTTTTGGACTTGATACAAACCGTGGAACCGCTGCTGCGTAAAATCGCCCATCACGAAATCGTCACAAATACGGGCCTTGATGCGACGATAGCGGAATTGCTTCGGCTCACAAATTTTTGACGCGCCGTTCCGGCTTTTGGTTTGGCGGCGGAGTAGGGCGCACGAAACCCAGAAACCGAAGCGTCGCAAACCCGACGCGAAAGGAAAACGTCGAATGGAACCCCCAGCGCCGATTGTTTATTTTGACATTGCCGGGCCGGATCAACAGAAGCTCCACGCCTTTTACGCCGATACGTTTGGTTGGAGCATTAGCGAGCATGGACTTATCTCCGCCGAATCGACCGGGGGAGCGCCGGGAACTTTGCGGGAAGACCCGGCGGAAAAAGTCCTGTACTTGGGTGTCGCCGACATCGCAAAAACGCTCAAGCAGATCGAAGCGGCGGGCGGAAAGGTCGCCGTGCCGCGCACCGTTGTTCCCGGCGTGGTGACGTTCGCTTTGTTCACCGATCCGGCGGGCAACCGCATGGGCCTTGCCGAACTCGGCAGCTTTCCGACCGCCGAAAAGAAACCGTGACGCTTTCTTTGCTTAAGGTACGAATATGGTTCGGCTCACGCACAAGTATTCGGCGTGAGCCGAAACGAGCGCATTTACGCGACCAGTTTCCCCAAACGGTTGGATTTCGATTAGTCGATAACCGGATTTTCTACGCCGATCAGAAACTCGCAGGCGTGGAGGTCGAGAAATTTGGCCTCGTCGGGGCGAATGATTTCCATGTAACGTGGCGAACCGAAAACCGCTTTTAAGCCGTCCAAATCGTCGAACCACAATTCGGTCGTACCATCAATTTTGGAGTCCGGCAAACCGTCCACCACATCGCCGGTCGCGTGGCTTTGCACGTACCGTCGCACGTTTTGCTGCACTTCGGGGAGCGAGCAAAACAGCGGGGCGTGGTTGATGCGGTGGTAATCCGCGAACTCCGCGTGGGTCATGCCGGGGTTCCGCCGGAGCAAAATAGTGAACTTGATCATAATTACGCCACCTCGAGGCGCACAGGGATATTATTTCGCGTCGCGTTGGAATAGGGGCACGTTTTATGCGCGGCCTCGACTAAGGCTTCGGCGCTCTGGCGCTCCATGCCCGGAACGGAAACGGCTAAGTCCACTTCCAAACCGAAACCGCCCGAACCGTCCGGCCCAATGCCGACGCGGGCCGTAATGCTCACGTCGGGGGGCAAGGCGATTTTGTCGCGGCGGGCTATGAACTGCATTGCGCCAATAAAACAGGCGGCGTATCCGGCGGCAAAGAGTTGTTCGGGGTTGGTTCCCGTTCCGCCCGCGCCGCCCATTTCTTTGGGCACGGTCAGTTTGACATCGAGATTTCCGTCGCTACTTTTCGCGGTTCCTTCGCGGCCCCCGGTTGCGGTCGCTTCAGCGGTGTAGATGCTTGGCATAGTTTGGATTGTCTTTCAGATAAAAAGAATAAAAGGGGCGCAAATTGCGCCCCTTTGTCATACCCAAAACGGCCTGTGCTGGTTTCGTTTAATTGTTCAAGTCCGCAGCCGTGCGGGCCTGTTTGTACGAACCCATAGCGTCCATTGCACCGCCCATGCCCGAGCCGTTTTCGGCTTCGTCGTGGTCGTCGTGCGGGGCGTCGGGGTTCGTCGGCATACTGCCCATGAGGCCGGATTCCATGTCGCCCATCATCGCGGCGGCGAACTCGGACTCGGCGGTGCGCTCGGCGGGGGATAAGAGGGCGGCGCAATAGGTTCCGAACCGGGGCTTGGCGAACGGCAAATGCGTGTTGCCACGCGCCAAAATATGCGAGCCGTTGGACATTTTCGTGTCCGCGTCAACGGCGAGCGGGGCAAACTCGTTCGGGGCTTCCGGCCCCCATTGCGTGAACGAGCGGGCGTTGCAGTAGTGCGACACGAACGAGCGGCGCGTTCGGTCAAGCGAAAAATTCTTCTTGGAGCGGTGCAGCACGTGCCCGCCGAAAAACACGACATCGCCCGCTTTGGCGGAAACCAAAACCTGCGAATACCGGTCGGCAATCGGGGCTAAATCGTTGGCAGCATCGTCGGGGTTGGACACGTTGCCGACATATTTGATTTTGTCGATGCCCTTGTCGCCAAAACCGTAGCCGTTGACGGGCGGATATACAGGTTCGACGTTCGAGCCTTCGGCCATCCACATCGCGCCGTTCATTTCGTCGGTGTCGTCAATGGCGATCCACGCCCCGCACAAACTGTCGGGGTGCGTGGGAATGTAGTAGGAATCTTGATGCCAGCCTTGACCGGGTTTGCCGGGCGGCTTCAAAAACAGCATGGTTTGCATCGCCAAAATATCCGGCCCGATAAGGACTTGCAAAACGTCCAAAACGCGCGGGTGGAGCATGAAGCGTTCGTGGAGTTCGAGTTTGCGGTGGAGCATGTGGATCCGCAAAAAGAACTGCGCTTTTTCTTCCAGCGACAAGTGCGCTGGCGGCGCTTCCAACCCTTGCGCCGTCGTGCCTTTGTCATTTGCCGGGTCGCGCTCCATCGCGGGCGCGATTTGTTGTTCGGGCAGTTTGCCCTGCATCAAGTCGGCGGTGTGTTGTCGCAGTTCTTCGATTTCGCCCGGCGATACCAAGCCGCGCACCACCAAAAAGCCTTTGGCGCGGAAGAAAAGGTACTCGTCCACGGAAACAAGGTACGGCGCGTGGATAGGACGGCCTTCCGTGCCCGGCGCGTTTTCATAAACGCTGTTGACATATTCCTGAACAGCCATTGTCATCGGTTTTGCCTTTGTGCGGGCGGCGCAGTGTCGGGGCGTGCGTCGCCGATTGGGGTTGCTTGGTCTTATTGTAGCACGATGAGACAAGTGCAAAGAAGACCGGCGAGTAAATTCGCGGTCTACGCAGAAGCAAAGCCGACCTGCGTCGGCTCTAATGCGAAAGCCTCGCGGTTAAAACGTGAGGCTTTCATATATCGGCATCCAGCCCGCGCAGGCGGGCTTTGCCTCTGCTTAGACCACAGATTCACCTGCCGGTCTTTCTATTTTTACGTTCTGCGCTCGTTGACATTTTTTGGGGGGCGGCCCGTCGGGAGAGGGTTATTCGTTCACCAAAACGATTTTTTCGCCCGCCGTGCCCAGCGCGACGAGTTCATACGCGCCGACTGCCTGCGCGAATGGATACGTGCGAACGCGCGGGGGTAAGAGCGCGCCGGATTCAAAACCGGGCGTGAGTTCGTTCAAAATGCGCGCGCCGTCCACAGCGGTTTGATGCAAACTGTTGACGCCCAGAATTTGCAGATCGCGGCGGTAAAAATCCAGCAAATTGAACGACACGCGCGGGTCTTCAATCGCGCTGATAACCGCCATGCGTCCGCCGTCGGCGAGCGCGGATAAACCGGCGTCGAACGTGTGCCCGCCGACCGTGTTGAAAACGACATCCACGCCGCGCCCGTTGGTTGCGTCGCGCACTTGGGAGTCGAGGGGATGCCCTTGCGCCAAATTGAGAATGGTGTCCACGCCGGGAAGCGCGGGCGTGACCGACGGCTCGCCCTTGAAGCGCACGGTCGAAAGCACAGTCGATGCACCCTTCCACCGAGCGATTTGCGCGACGGCGGTTCCGACCGCGCCCGTTCCGCCGACAACGAGAACCGTTTCGCCGGGCTTGAGTTCGGCCCGGTCGATAAGCCCGACCCACGCCGTCAAAAAGCCCACACCGACGCTTGCCGCTTCTGCCGCCGACAAATTGTTTGGACGAACGGAAACCGCGTCGCGGGGCAAAACCAAATACTCGGCGTGGCTGCCGTCGCGGGAAAATCCGATGTCACCGCCCGTTCCCCATACGGCCTTGCCAATTAAATCGCTTGGCCCTTGAACAACCGTTCCCGCGAAATCACGGCCCGGCGTGCGTGGCAGGGTGGTTGCGTCGCGCATCATGCCCTGTATATTTTTCACGTCGGACGGATTGATGGCGGCTGCTTCGACGCGCACCATGACATCGCCATCGCCCAGTTGCGGCACGGGTATTTCGGCAAAAAGGAGCGTGTTTTCGAGAGGCCCGAACTGTTCAAAGCGCACGGCCTGCATGGTTTGCGGAACGGTTTGCATCATATCAATGGTTGTTCCCTTCGCTCGGCAAATTTATTCCCGTACTCAAAAACAACAAAAAGCCTTGACCGTCCTTTCTTCAATCGAAGGGCAGTCAAGGCTTAATAAACGATACGAAATGGCCTCGGAGGGATTCGAACCCCCGACCCTCTGTTCCGAAGACAGATGCTCTAATCCACTGAGCTACGAAGCCAAACTGGTTTCCATTATACCATACCGATTTGCGGCGTGGCAAAAAAGGCGCGGGTTGGGTACAGCAACGATAGAAAATAAGGCTCTTTACGGGCAAGAAAAGCGGCAGGCATAAATGAGCACTGTGGAAACACGAACGATTGGTAGTTTGGATGTTTCGGTAATCGGGTTGGGATGTAACAATTTCGGCGGCAGGCTGGATGCCGACGCGACCGCGCGCGTGGTCGGAGCGGCGCTTGATGCGGGAATCACTTTTTGGGATACCGCCGACGTGTACGGTGGGACGAAAAGCGAGGAGTTCATCGGCAAGGCGCTGACGGAAAGCGGGCGGCGCGATGAGGTCGTGCTTGCGACCAAGTTCGGCATTAAGCTCGACGACGCCCGGCCCGGCGGCGGAAGCCCCGATTATATCAAGCGGGCCGTGGAGGATAGTTTGCAGCGTTTGCTAACCGACCGTATCGATTTGTACCAAATCCACCGGCCCGATGATTCCGTGCCGATTGCCGATACGCTGGGTGCATTGAACGAGTTGGTACAAGCGGGGAAAGTGCGCGAAATCGGCTGCTCCAATTTTTCTGCCGAGCAATTACGCGAAGCCGAGGCCGTATCCAAAGCGAGCGGTGGAGCGCGATTTGTCAGCGTGCAGAACCATTACAGTGCCCTGCACCGCGAACCGGAAAACGACGGCGTGTTGACCGAATGCGCCAATTTGAGTATCGGGCTTTTGCCGTATTTCCCCCTTGCAAACGGATTATTGACGGGCAAATATAGTAAAGGCCAGCCGGTTCCCGAAGGCACGCGCCTTAACAGCGAGCGGGGCAAAGAACAGTTAAGTGACCAAAATTTGAACGTTGTGGAAGCCTTGATTGCGTTTGCCGAAGCGCGCGGACACACGATTTTGGATCTTGCGTTCGCATGGCTTTTGGCGCGGCCCGAAGTGCCGTCGGTTATTGCGGGAGCGACGAAGGTTGAGCAAATCGCCGCGAACGCCAAAGCAGGGCAGTGGAAACTGTCGCCGGAAGAAAAAGCCGAAGTGGACAAGTTGCTGCCCGCTGCGTAGCGCGGACGGATGGGCACAATGCGAAGGCATCAGCCGTTTAGATTGATGCCTTCGCACTGGGCCGCGCCGCGCACCCAATCGGCAGCGTCGGCGTAGTCTTGCTCGTTGGGCAAGTGTTCGAGCATCAAGGGTGTATCGGTGGGTAGTTTTTGCATTTCGCGGAGCAGAACGCCGTAGTCGAGGCCACCCAAACCGGGGCGTACTTCGTCTAAATGGGTCGTCAAGGTGTCGCGCAAAACGATGTCTTTGGCATGACAGCCTTTGATATAGGGGCCGAGCAAATCGAAGCATTCGCGTATCAACGCGCTGCTATTGAAATACCGTTGCGGTGAGCAGATCAAATTCACCGGGTCGAGATGCACGGCGAAGTGCGGACGGTCGATGGCGCGAAGCAGGCGCAGATAACTTTGCGCGTCGTCGGGAAACATCCACGGCATCGTTTCCAGCGTGTAAAAGGCGTGCGTCGGCTGCGCGGCGTCTATGATTTCGCGGACGGTTTGCACGATTAAATCGAAGGTATCGGGCGTTGAGTTGGCGGGGTGTGGGCCGTCCCATTTCGGCCCGCGCGAGCCTGCGATGTTGACGCAGCACACCGCGCCGATGCGGTCGGCGAGCGCGAGGGACTGCTGGCATTTTTCGAGGGCTTGACGCGCTTCAATAGGGTCGGAACTGAGGGGATTGCTCCACGCGCCGACTTCGGCGATGACTATGTCGGCGTCGCGGGCCGCTTTGGCGTAAGCGGCAACGATTGCGTCGCCCGCGTCAATTTGTACAGGGCAGTACGCAGCCCGGTAGCCGTGGCGTTTTACCGCTTGTGCCCATTCGTCTGGTGTCGCCCCCGCGTTGTAAACCGGGCCGCCTAAGCGCATCGTTTTTTGTCCTACTTTTTCTACCGGGCCAACACGGCGTCGTGCGCGGTTTTCTGCAAAAATCGGGCGTAGTCTTTGTCCATGCCGGGCGGCACAAACGAATTGCCCACAACACTTTCTTTGTACAGTGTTTCGTAAAACACGCACGCGCCGACGTACTGGCCCGCCGCGCTCGAATGGTGCGTGTCTTTTTGCAGCGTCGGCGCGGTTGTTGCAGGCGGCGCGGTTGGTGTGGCGAGCGAAACGGAGGCATCGGTGGGTTTGGCGGGCGCTTTCCAAAACCAGCCGACATGAAGCGAATGGGGCTGCGAGGGCACGGCGGGATACGCAAACTGTTTTGTATCAACGGCCTGTCCCGGTTTGTAGCCCCAAACCGGGTCGGTGTCGGCGCGATAGTAGGCATCGCCGACCGGGATAAGCGGCGCGTTTAGTTCGCCCGCGATGGTTTCGTAGGAGGCGCGCAAGCTGTCGTACATTGCTTTTTGCGTCGCAGGTTCGCCGGGCGCGGCGTTCGGTTTGAAGCGCGAATCATCGGCGCGGTATGCCCACGTTTCATGCACGAGAAGCGTCGCCCGTGGGGCGCGCTCTTTGATATAGGCCGCAAGTTTCGCCGCGTAGGGGTGGTACGTGGAAACGTCATGGCTTAAAATGCTGGCCTGCTGAATGGTGACGTAATCCCACGGTTCAGCCTTCAGTTCCTCGTCGAGCGTACGCTTGGACGAATAGCGGGCGTCGGGGTCGTTCTTATCCCGCGCCAATTTTTCGGCTTTTTCCCAGTGCTGCGCCATCGAGCCGCCGCCGATGCTGACCGTGTGCAAAATAAGTTTGTTGCCCGACGCGCTGACAATTTTGGGGAGAAGGCGGGTCGCGTCGCCGGAAAAACTGTTGCCTACGGTCAAAATACGAACGGTTTTGGGCGCGGTAACAACGGCAACGGGCGGCGTTTGCGCTTGCACGAACGACGGCATGGCGGAAAAAACGAGAACACCTGCGCCCGTGACAAGCTGCGCTCCAGCACGGGCGTGAAAAACGGGTCGGCTCATGGCTGCGGCTGTCCTTTGGTGTGGGATTTGAAAGCGGGCGCGTAGTCTATCGTTTGCAGATGGGGGCGCAGGGTTTGCATTTGCGGTCGGTCGGTCAGGTTTTTTGGTTCTATGGTGAACATATACTCGCCCCAGCGCGGGCCTGCCGCCCACCACGTAAAGCCCGCCCACACATCGCGGTTGCGCTCCATCGCGTGGAGCATCGTGTCTACGGCCTCGCGCGCTTCTTTGCTCGATGCCACGCCGAACTCGCCCAAAAACGCCCGCTTTTTGTTGGCGCGACACCATGCGACAAACGAAGTCAGGCGTTCTTCACCGATGGTCGGGCTAACGACGGTTTCTTTTCTACCGGAACTGTCGTTGTCCAAATACTGATGCACGTCAAACAAAAAACGGTTGGCGGGATCTTTGATTTGCAGCATGGTTTGGGCGTTGTCGGACTTGGCCCACGAATGCGCGCCCGTCCAGTGGTTGCCGGGCACGAGAATCCTATTTTTCGCCCCAGTGCGCCGTATGGAAGCAATGGCGGCGTTCGCGGCATCGAGCCACTGCGCCGACGGCATATCGTGCGGCTCGTTCATCAAGCCCAACCAAACGCGGTCGTTTCCTTTGTAAACCGTGGCGAGTTTGGCCCAAAAATCGGCGAAGTCCGCGCTCGTAATCTCGCCGCTTCCGATGATTTTGCCGTCGTAGCGGGCGTAGTTGTGCGGGTCGAGAACAGCGACGTAGCCCTTTTTCGTGATGGCGTCGGTGACTTCGCGCAATCGGGCCAGTTCGTTTGTGTCCAGTCCGCCTTTGAGTTCGGGCTGCAAGGTTTCCCAGCGAAACGGGATACGGAACACGTTCATGCCTTTGGAGGCGAAATAGTTGATTTCGTTTTCGGAGGGATAGCCGTAATCGTAGCCGTAGCGGCGCGGCGTGCCCCGCTTGTACGGGCCGAACTCGGCCCCGGACAAATTGACGCCCGTGTACGGGAGCGGAGTGCCGCTTTTTTCGCCGGGCGGCGCGGCAAAAAGCGCAGCGTGCGATACGGCAAGCAGGGCCGTCAAACCGATCAAACGACGACAAACGGGCTTCATCAATGAACCTCGGAGCAATAGGCGAAGGGTTGCGCTTATTGTACCGCGAGGTGCAGAAGGAGGGCCTCTCCCCCGGCCCCTCTCCTAAGAGGAAAGGGGAGCCTATAAAATGTCTGCTTTGTGCAAGGCGCAGGTTTTGGAAAATTCAATACCGGTCGCATTTGCAGTAACAACCATTTAACAGGCTCCCTTTCCTCTTAGGAGAGGGGCCGGGGGAGAGGCCCTCCCTCGCTTACCGAGGCAAATACGTCAAACCCGAACGGGTTCCGACCCACAAACCGCGCGGCGCGACAAACAGGGCTTGCGCTTCGCTGCCGCCCGTCGTTTGCGGGGGGATTTTTTGCCATGCGGGCGATGCGCCGTTTATTGGTTCGCCTTCACGAAAAACGCCGACGGGCGTTGCGGCAAAAGCACGTTCGTTGTCGAAAACGATGGTTCGGATGGCCCATTTATCGACGGCGAAAACCGATGCGAAACGGTTCTGCTTCCATTCCACCATGCCGCCGGTGTAGGTTCCCGCGAGCAAACGGCCCTGCGGCGAAACGGCAAGACACGTTATCCAATCGTCGGGCAGTCCGTTGGCTTCGGTAAAGGCTTGATAGGTTTCGCCGCCCGCGCAACGGACAAGGCCCTTGCGCTGTGTGCCGAGCCAAACATCGTTTTTGGCGTCGGCGCAAATCGCGGTTATGCTTTCATTTTGCAGCGCGGGCGAACCCCAGTGTTGCTGCCAATCGTGTCCGTTCCATTCGGCCCATCCGGCCCAGCCGCCGACAAGCAGGCGATGGTTCCGTTCGTCAGCGGCGAGGCTGAAGACTTCGGCGCGTTTGAGTGTACCGGCGGGCCACGCGGGTTTCCATGCCGCGCCGTCGAACGCCCATACGCAATGGTCGGCGCGCAACGTGTAGAGTTTGTCGCCGAACGGAACGAGGGCGCGGCCTTCGCGCACGTCGGCGTGAACGCGCCGTACAGGCGTTTGGGTTTGCGCAGTGTCTACTTCCAAAACACCTTGATCGAACGTGGACACAAACAGCCGATTTTGAAAGGCGGACACGCCGTAAATATCGCCGCTCGGAAAGGCGTTTGGCAGCGGCAGCGCGGTTACACTTTCGGGTTGCGTCGTTTTGTTGTTCCACACAAACACACCGTCGCGGCGCGTTCCGATGACAATTTGTGCGTGCCGGTTCGCGGTTGCAGGCAGGGCGGCAAGCGCGGTGACGAATTTGCATGTGTCGGGAACCGCTAAACGCTCCCATTTGGGCGCGGCCTTTTCCGAAGCAGGCACTGTCAAGCGGTACAAGCCGTCGCCATGCAGGCCCGCGATAAAAACGGCGGGTTTTGTGGATGACGTGGCGGGCAAGGCCAACAGCGCGCTGACATGACTTGCCCGCGACGCGGCGGGCAGGGCGATAGGCAATCGCGTTTTGCCGCGCGTTACGAATAAACCCGCTGTGGTTGCGGTCAGAATGGTTTGTCCGGTTCGGGCTTGCGCCGTTTGCATTTCGCCGCTCGCAGCAACGGCTTTTTCTGCGGGCGTTGCGTTCGATTGCGGCGCGGTATCCGACAGCGCGGGGCCGCTTGGCGAGAAGCGCACTTGCCCAGCCGGAAATACTGCCGTTATCGTGCCGGATTTGGTATCGTTGCGCGCCTCCATAACGAGGGTGCGAACGTCATTGGAAGGCAAGCCGTTGGCGGTTGTCCAGATGCGTGGTGTTGCCGCCGCGTCAGCCCAGTACGCGACGCCGCCTTCGGTTGCCGCCCAAATCGCGCCGTCAGGCGCAATAACGAGATCGCGGACGGCGCGGGTCGCGGAAAACAGGGTCGCGGTTTGCGGGGCGGGCGCTTCCCAGTGCGGCGTGACGACGGGCGAAAAGGGTGCGTCAAGCCGGGCGCAGGCGGTCGCGCCCGCCATCAAAAGCAAACTGCTCCACGCACCGGCGGCGAACGTCAAAACATAGGCGCGGTTTCGCGCGGAGAAGGGGAGGGAGGCTCCGCCGCCGCGCTCAGCGCGACGGCGGGCTTCGGGTGTGTGATTTGAAATATGGGCGGACATTTTCGTTCCTCGCTCTGTTTCGCTTGTTTAGCGCACGTCCATATCGAGCGTGATCGTGGTTGGGTTGTGCGCGCCGTCCAGCAAAATGACTGTGAGCGTCGTTTTGCCGGTGGCCTGTTCCTGCGGAACGGGCACGCTGGCCTGCCACACGCCCTGTCCGGCGTCCGATAGGGGAAGCCGCGCGCCCCACGGCGCGACGACGGTTGCGCGGGCGATATGCTGGCCTTGCACCGAAACCGAAACGGGCTGCCCGCGCTCGGCGACAAGCGTTCGCATCAGGGAGTCCGTGCTGATTTGCGGGCCGGTCAAGCGGTTTTGGTACGTCAGCACGAATTGGTTGCGCCGCCCGTCTTTGTGTACGACAATCAGCGTCACTTTGTACGCGCCTTCGGGCGTGCCGAACGGAATGTCAAAGCGACCTTCCCAAACCTGCTTGGTTTCATTCCATACCAAGTTTTTCACGTCGCCGCCCGGAAACAAAGCGACCACTTGATTTGCGTCGGCGGGGGCGTGAACCGCGATATACGGGTCGCCGCCTCCGCCGCCCATCGTGTTCGTGTTGGTTTGGATTTTTTGCTTGGCAAGCACGTTGCGATAATAGGTGAGTTCTTCCTGCGGAATGGCAAGCAGGGCTGTAAACTGGCTGACGACCATGAAGCGTTGCGATAAGCGGATAATGTCCTTCTTGAAATCGCGTCGTGTCGCCTGTTGCAGAACCGCGATGCGTTTGTCCGCCCACAGCGCGCCCGCCGGGTTGTTGGTTACAGTCGCGGTTTGCGCGGGCGACAAATACAAAGGAACCGACAAATTCGCGCCGCTCGCGCTTTGGAACTTTACGCGGGCCATGCCCGGGACAGAGTATCGTCCGACCAAGTGAATGTCGCCGTACGGGGCCGTGTCGCCAAACGCGGTCGGGAGGGTTTGGCCCGCGCTGGCGTCGCTTTCCGTTCGGGCGCGAACGTTTCGTAGCCTGCGCGGCGCGGCGACGGTCACGGCATAATAGCCTTCATTCGGGCCGACCATGCACGAATAGCCCGAATAAAGCGTACCGTTGTTTTGGTTTTCAAACGGAACGCGGACGGTCAAATTTTCGCGGGGCGTAAACGTCCGCGCAAAGTGCATGACGCGATTTTTGCCCTCGGTTTCGGGCGTCAAAGCCGGTATTTGCGATTGGCCCTTCGCCGTTATCGCGGCGTCCGCGCGGTTGGTGGCAACGCTGACACGGGCATCGACTTTGAACGGGGCGTTGTTCCAGCCGCCCAAATAGGCCTGCCCCTGCACGAGCGGCAGTTGAAATTCAAGGGCTTTGTCGCGGGTTTGCAGCATTTGCACAAGCGTAACGCGGACGCGCAGCGGCACTTTGGGGGCGACCGGGAAAATCTGGGCGTGGTAGTTCGTTTGCGTCGGGCGATCCATAATTCCCGGGTCGCGGCCCCGGCTCGTGACGGCGGAATAGATTTTCCACGCCTCGTCCTTGTCGTACATTTCGCCCGCGATAAAGCGCGACCCGTAAAAATAGCCGAACTTGGTCAGCACGGTTCCCGTCGGCACTTCAAACGTGACGGCGGCCTCAATCTGGCTCTCGTTCGTATTTTCCGCGACGAACTCGATATTCGTTACGGCGACCGGCCCGGTAATCTGCGTACGGCTTTTCATCGAGATAAGCGGCAAAGCCGCTCCGGTATCGCGGTTATGAAACTCGAAATTCGGCTGTGCGGGCGATTGCGCGTTTGGTTCGTCGCCGCGCGAAAACCCGAACGACCCGGCGAAAACCGCAAAAATCAGCATCGCGCGCACCAGCGTCACTGTATACGGTGTGCGCGATGCGCTTGTCCAAAATCGTGCAAGCATCTGTCCAACTCCTTTACAAAAACGGTTTAGACTACTTAGTTAGTCAATTCTATATTGGACTACTGAAATAGTCAAGAGTTGTTTTTCAAAAAATTTTGACAGTTTGTTTGCTATCTTCGTATTTTTCTGACATAATCGGCAGGGAAACCGTAAAGTTGTGGGCGTTTCATGCCAATACTCGTTATAATCGGGGAACTTTGCGGTACAAATCCCGTACTAAGAAGGAAACACCATACTTTCGCTGTTATTGGTTCGTTTTTATCGGTTTTGCCGATAAATACGCACCGTTTTGAGTTTCTTGGGGGATACCACAGCGCAGCGAAAGTGGGGTTGCCGCCGTATTTTTTATGAACAGGTCGAAAATAGGGCGAGCAGCGATGGAGGCAGGAAATTAACGTGCAAGCAGTAATGGAGCCGCCGCATCAGCAGGCGCAAACGCAGCCGCAAGTGCTGCATACAAGCAGTGACGACGATATTTTATTGACGCCGAGCGGTCGGGAGCGGATCGAAAACGAACTGCACCGCTTGGTGACGGTGGATCGCCACGAAGTCGCCGACCGGATTCGAGACGCCAAAGACTTCGGGGAACTCACCGAAAACTCCGAATACGAGGCCGCCAAAAACGCGCAGGCGTTTGTGGAAGGGCGTATCGCGGATTTGAAGCGCATTTTGGGAAGCAGCCGCACTTTAGACGACGCGGAAGTGCCCACCGATTTCGTCGGCTTGGGTTCACAAGTTACGGTTCTGGATTCGGACTTCGGCGATCAGTGGACGCTTCGCTTGGTGTCGCCGTATGAGGCCGACCCGGATAAGGATCGCATTTCGGATTTGTCGCCGGTCGGCAAGGCCCTCATCAGCCACCGCGTCGGCGATTCCATCACGGTCAAAACGCCGGGTGGAACCACGCACTACGAAATCGTGGAAATCACGAAGTAGTTCGCGGCAAAGCAAAACGAAAAAAGCCGGGCCAAATGGCCCGGCTTTTTTTCGTGTGCGGCGCTTGCAAAAGTTGCCCCTTACCCGCCCTCACCGCTTCAAATAAAGGAGTTGACACATGGTAGTTACAATGCGCGATGCTCTGTGTTGTCCATCCTGTATCGGATGTCGTTAACAATTCAAGGCATCACTATGAACGGGATTTGCACCCAACGCCACGTCGCCCTGCGATGGCATACGAGGATTGCGACTTGGGCAGTCGCCGCCAGTGTCCCACTTCCTTATTTGAAACGGCTACCTACTTTTGCATTCACCGCGCCCGTTTTGTTCGATTTATTCGATTAACTCGATTGTCCAGTTCGCTTCCTGAATTTTGGTATCGAGTTCACGCCGAAGGCGCGCCACGTCGTCCATATCGCGCCGCAAATCTGAAACCGCGATGGATGGCACGGCGCGAATTTCGGATTGGGAACGGCGGGAAAATTTGACGGTCGCCGCTTCCGCCGTGGTGTGCAAAATGCTGAACCGCAGGGCGAGCGTATCGCGGTCGGCTAAGGCGTCGCTTAGGCTTTGACCGGTTGTGGGCAAAACGGCCCGCGCGTTGGTTTGGTTGATGCGCTTGATAAGAACGCCCATTTGGTCGAGTAGGCGCGCAAGTTCGGCAAACAATTCGGTGGGGGCTTCGGGAGGCGTATCGCCTTCCTGAACGAGCGCGGACTGCTTCAAGCGTTCGCGCAGTTGCTCAATGCGCTTCTTTGCGTCGGCCTGAAGGACGAGCGCTTCCGCTAATTTCATAACAACACCATCATGCCGAACGAACGGCGCGTGATGGGCGCGGTGGGTATTTGGCGATCCCGCACGCGCGGGTCGTCAGTGTTTTTGCATGGTATCACCGTTTCCGATGGCTTGGCAAATCGCCAAGCCCAATCGGTTTAGGGAAAAAGCAGGGCGCAATACTCGGCGCGGGTCATGCCGGGCGTGACGGTCGGAGCGGCAACGCCCGCTTTTTGCGCCCACGCGCGGGCGGTCGCCGCGTCGATAGCATCGCTGGGGCAGGCGTCGAGTTCGGGGAAAAAGCCCAAGCAGCCCGCTTTTTGCAGCGCGGCGTAGTGTGGGTGCGTTTGCGGCACATCGCGCAGATAAATCAGCACGGCTTTTTGCGCGAGTAGGGCGGTTTGCAGCGCGGGCAAGTGGATATGGCGGGGTGTCACATTTTCGGCAATCGCTTGATGCGCGGCGACACCGGCGGCGTGTCCCATTGCCATCCAGCAGGGTTCCATGCGGAGCGTGCCGAACCCCATGTGCGTCGCCGATACGGGAACGGGCGTTAAAAGGCCGTCCACTTTTTCGGGAACCATGACGCCGAACGGCACTTGATACGGCTTAGTGATAATGGCAAGCCCTAAAAAGCCGTCCAAATGGACGCGGCCCGGTTCGCGCTTGCGGATCGCGTGGGAATCAATGGCATAATGACTCGCCGTGATGCTATCGTTTTTGATGGGGGCACGGTTGTTCGTGGTCGGCGGTCGCTTCCCTGCTAAGATGTCGTACGCGAACGGTACGTCTTCTTCGGCCATCGCGTCAAGAGCCGTAAATAGGGTCGCACCCCGAATGCGCCGTCCTTCGCGCACGTACATTTGGCGCGGGAAATGGCCGTTGTCACCGTACTCGTCGCGGGCCAATCCCCACTTTTTCGCCTCGGCGCGAAACGTTTCCGGCAGTTCGTCGTCGTTTTGGCAGAACCAAACCAAACCCAGCGTATAATCGCGCAGGCGTTTGGCGAATTTGTCCCGCCATTCCCAGTTTTGCTTGGGATACTGCCAGTTTTCTTCGGGCAAATCGGTGGACACGAACGCGCGATGGTGGTTATTGCAGTCGGTTTTGTGGTTCGGAACTTTGACCGGATTGACGACCCCGGTTTGCCCGCAGTCCTTAGCCCGCGACGGCATAAACGACGGCATTTGCCCCGATTTTACGTCGCCGATGAGGCTTGCATAGTCGGCGCGGTTATAGGTTGCGGGGCGGTCAACCGAAACGCGGTTTTCCGGGTCGTCGGTCAAACACAAACGGTAGTTGTAGGCTTGAATCGTGTCGTCGCCTTCGCCCGTTGAGCCGTCGCCAATCGGGCCGGTTCCCCACGGTCGGTACACACGGCCTGCGCACGGCTCGCCAAATTCTTTTTTGCCTTCGCGCCGGGTTTCCCATTTGCATCCGGCGGCGTGGGCCAGATCGCCCTCGTAGGTCGCGTCGATGAAAACGACGCCGTCCACCATTTCGCTCGCCCCGGTTCCGCGGTTCGTGAGGGTAATGGTCGTTAAGCGGTCGTCGCCGGTTTTGCGGATGTGGGCGGGTAAGGCGTCAAACTGTCGATTGCGCCATAGCGTGATGCTTTTCTGCTCGGACACCATTTGCTCGAACACGGCCTCGGCGACGTGCGGCTCAAAATGAAAGCCGTCCGAACAGTCCCGTACCTGCTGCGCATCCGTCCCGTATTTAGCGATGTATGCCTTTTTAATACGCCCGACAAATTCGGAAAACAGGCCACCGGTCGCGCCGCGCGTGGCGATGTCGGTCGCGCCAAGCCCGTTTGCGGGCAAGCCGCCGATATGGGCGGTGCGCTCGATCAGCAGAACCCGCGAACCCAACCGGGCGGCGGCGACGGCGGCGCAGATACCGCCCGGCGTCGCGCCTAAAACAACGACTTCAAAATGCTCGACAATCAAAGGTCAAAACTTTCTCACGCACAAGAAACGGGCGCGACAATCGCCGCGCCCGTTTTTTATTGTACGCCATTTTTCACGCAAAACGCAGTTTACTCGGCGGGCTGCGCGGTGATAAAATCCGCAACGTCGTTTTTGAGTTGCTTCAAAGAGTCCTGCTCAATGTACATCATGTGCCCGGACGGGTAGTAGGTGAACTCGATATTTTTTCGGTACTGCGGATCAATGCCTAAATGCGCGGCAGTGTATTCGGCGGCGGTGTAAGGCGTCGCCAAATCGTAGTAGCCGCAGGCAAATAACACGCGCAAATACGGGTTTTTCGCCATCGCGCGCGCCAAATACGATGCCGTTTCCGTAAACGCACCGTTCGCCCATTTCCACTGCCCGTTGACGTTTTCGCCGCTGACCGAATACGGCAAATCGGTTTCCCAGCCCAGCGTGCGCCGCAAATAATCGTTGATACCGGCGGTAAACGGCGGATTGAGCATACTGCTGTCGAAGTCCGGCGTTTCCGCGCCCCGGTTGTTTTCGCGGGCGGTCAAGCGGCTGTCGATGCGCCCCACGGTCACGCCCCGGTCGCGGAGGAGTTCCTTGCAGAACCGCCAATGCTCAATTCGCAAATCGCGTTGCTCGACGTAGGTTTCGGAAAGGCCGGTGTAGCGCGCCAGTTTTTTGACGAGTTCGCTGCGCTGATCGTCGGGTAAGCGGTCGCCCTGCATGAGTGCGAGCGTATACGGGCCGGTGGCAAATTCCTCGACCTCTGTAGCCAAAGCGGTCAGTTGGCGGGTCAAGAAATCTGCGGCAAGGAGCTTGTGATACCACGCCGTCGCCGTGTACACGGGAAGGTAGAGGGAAAACGGCA
>CAXTBP010000071.1:0-24924 GCA_964241985.1 uncultured Armatimonadaceae bacterium
AGCTTCGGCGTCGCCGGTGCGAAGGCTTGCGATAAAGTGCGTCGTGAACGATTCGCCGGACACAAACGCGACGCGGGCGGGGCTTCCGCCATTCTGATTTTTGGCGATTTCGTTGCCGATGGCGTGCATCAGGTGCGTTTTGCCCAAACCCGACGGCCCGTACAAAAACAGCGGATTGTACACGGCCCCGGGAGCCTGCGCGACCGCCTGCGCTCCGGCCTGCGCCAAACGGTTGCTTTGTCCGACCACAAACGTATCGAATGTGTATTTGGCGTTCAGCGCGCTGTTGTCACTGGCTTCCCAGCGGCCCGAATTCTTTTCGCTGCTTGAGGCCGAGGGCGCGGCGGAAACGGGGCGGGTGGATGTTTTGTCGTTTCCTGACCCGGAGCGCGTATTTGGGCGCGCAGACGGCACGCGGGACGGAGAAACGGAGACGGGAGGTGGCGACATTTGCATCCGCGACGGGGCCAGTGTTTCCGCGAAAGCGGACGGGACTTGCGAAACGGCGGCTGCTATCGCACCAACAGTGGCAAGTTCGGGCTGCGGCGCGAGTTCATCGCCGAACAAATCACCAAACGCGGCGGGGGGCTGTGATTGAGGGGACGGATTTGCGGCGGCGGCGCGGGCGGGTTGGGGAGTGGAGGACGCGCCGTGGCGTGTGGAAGGGGTTTCGGCTTCGCCGCGCGGTGTGAGTTGGAATTTGAGGCGCACGTCGCAGTCCAGAATTTCTTCCAAGACCTGCGTGATGAGCGTCGCGTGGCGTTTTTCCACCCATTCGCGGGTAAAGGCGGACGGCATTCCCAAAATGACGTTGCAGTGCATCCGCCCGTCGATGGTTTCGTCGTTCATGCCCAAGGGCTTGATGGCGCGAATGTGCGTCTCGAACGTGGGCTTGTTTACCCGTGCCGCAAGCGAACGCAACGCCCGATCCCATGCGCGTCGCAGGGTAATCGAGATCGCTTCGTCGTCAAATTGCAGCTGATCGTTCACGGTTTTTGCTTGCACGCCGTCGCGGAAACCAAAAATGAACGGCTTGGCGACAAGGGCCAAAAGGGGTCAAATTCCGGGTCTGCGAAGGGGTACGGGGAGGATTATAACCCAATTGGATAGGCCGGGCAATCATTTTTTAAGCGCATTTAACGTGCAAAACGGGCCGCGAAGTGTGAAAAGACAGCGGTAATTAGCCCAAAGAATTTCGGCTGTCAATTAACGCCGAACCTGCACTTTTCGGCACGTTTTGGCGTTCGGGTCAGGACACGGCGTAAAAAGGCCATTAAAAAGGGTGAAGTGATAAGTGTGTTTGCGCAACGGATAAAACAAGGCAAACAAAAAAGCAAACTTGGCAAAGGGGTAGTTGGTAGGCGCGATACACTAATTTTGTGTCCTTTTTAGCCCCTTCGCGCCTGCTCGAGTTCGTCGCCTTACCCAAAACCGACCGAGATTTGGCCACGGCGCGGTTTCGCGTGGTTGCCGTTTCCGCGCTGCTGGCTCTCCTTGTCGCACTCGTTTGCGCCCGGCAGCCGTGGTCGGCGGGCTGGACGGCATGGCTTCTCGCCGTATTCAATATCGGCCTATTTTTGGCGCACAGCATTATTCGGCGCGACGCGGCCTTCGCCCGCCTCATTGGGTTCGGCCTCATTTTAGGTTTGGGCGAACTCGTCGCCGACGCACTGTGCGTTTTATACACGGGCACGCTGGATTATTCGGTCGCCCGAAGCCCGATGCTATGGCTTTCGCCCGTTTGGATGCCGCTCGCATGGCTGTGTATATCGGTGCAAATCGGCTATTGGGGCGCGCTTCTAACGCGCCGATTCGGCCTTGTTCGCGGCGCGGCGATTACCGCTTTAATTGGGGCTGTCAATATTCCGTTCTATGAACAAATGGCCTTTCATACGCACTGGTGGCAATACCGCAACTGCTTGATGTGGAACCACGCGCCCGTGTACGTCATCGTCGCCGAACTGTTTATCGGCTTTTGCTTGGCCCCGCTGGCCGTGTGGGCCTTGCGCGGCCCGCGAATAGTTGACGCCGTTTACGCCGGTTTGTGCGGGGGATTGGCAACCATCGCGGGCGGGCTAATCGGCTACGGTTTGATTGAACGCATCCCGCGCTGGTTGGGTTTCCAATTTTAGAACAAATGTGCGAATCGGCCCGAGCACAGAATGCTGTTTTATTGCCTGAGCCAAAGTCGCGCGTAGGTTTCCCACTCTTTTTCATCGGTTGTGTAGTCGCCGAAAATCGCCACACCTTCAAAGGAGTTCGTATCCGCGCCGGGCGACGTCAAGCCTTCGCGCACGCCTTTGAGCGCGAGCGCGATGTTTTCCGCGTAGGCATGGTGTGACGGCCCGCCGTCTTCGTATGTTGGCACGCCAATCAGCACGCGGCACGACGAATTGCCCTTATAAACCGCGCGGCACACGCGCACGGCCTGCTCGTGCATCAGCCACACATACGAACGCGGCAAATACAAACCGGAATCGTAGCCCATCACGGCGATTTGATCGCATCGCGCGGCGACTTGGGCAAAATAGTCCTCGCTCCACCCCCAATTCGGCAGCAGCGGGTCGGGCAGCCACAATGCGCTGCACGCGCACAGCAATGTGCTCTTTGGCAGGGCGCGGCGCGTTTCATCCAGCAAAGCCAAAAAAGCGGGATTGTTGTTTTCGCAAATTTCGTAATCCCATTGCACGCCGTCAAAACCACACTCATCGACGAGCCACTGGGCCTCGCGCACCATCGCGGCCCGCATGGTTTGCTCGCGCAAATCGACGCCCGTAATGCCGCGCGCGTTTCCCACATACACCCACGCGATCAATTTTGTATTTGGGGCGCGGTCGCGCACCCGAGAAAGCAGTTCGCGCATTTTGTGCGGATCGGTGTGAAAGCGGAGTGTCCCGTCCTTTTTGATGAAACGGACGTGAAAATAAGCGTAACCCATTTGGTGCGCGGTCAAGTCGCCCGCGAGACGTTCGGGCGTTTGCGTCGCTTTTCCCAAATACCAGTCGTCTTTGAGCCACGTCCCGTTGCGCCCTGTGTTGAACGAGCGCCCGCCGATTGGCGCATAGCGCGGATACCAAAAATAGTCCGCGACGCAAACAAATAGGAGCGCGCATAAAACCAAACCGGCACGGCGCAGCCAGCGTTTTCGCTGTGGCGTTTTGGAGGTTTTTGTTTCCGCAAAATGAGGATTTTGCATCGGCATATAATGGCATATAATAAGGTATAGTTGCGGGCCGTAAATAGGGCAAAAAGCATCAACGAAAAGCAAACGGGTCGGCTTCTTTATGTAAAGAAGCCGACCCGTTTTTAGTTTTTAAGCAGGCACGAGGCCGAGGCTTAGTAGCGACCGCCGCCGCCACCGCCGCCACCGCCGCCGCCACGACCACCCCGGTCGCCGCCGCCACCGTACCCCCCACCGCCGCCAGAGCGTACACCGCCACCGCCGCCGTCGCCGCCGCCACCACCGCCGCCGCCGTAGCCGCCACCGCCGCCGGAGCGACCGCCGCCACCACCATAGCCGCCACCGCCACCGGCGCGATCTTCGCGGGGTTTGGCTTCATTGACGGTCAGGTTGCGGCCACCCATGTTGTAGCCGTTGTACTGCGCGATGGCCTGAAGGGCTTCATCGTTGTTCGCCATTTCCACGAAGCCGAAGCCACGCGATTGACCCGAATACTTGTCTTCCACCACGGAAGCGTTGACCACGGTTCCAACCTGCGCGAACAGGTCTTGCAGTTGATCGGATGTGGTGCTGTACGGCAAGCCGCCGACATAAATACGCATAATGTAACTCTATCCCAACCCTCACAGCCGCTGAATGGAACGCACGAGAAACCGCAACGTATCCTGTTGGTGCATCCAGAGTACACAAAAGTAAGGGGGACAGAAACCGAGGGGCGCAACCTATGCCGCTACCCGTACCGCACCTGCTGAAAGCCTTCTTTTCTTGACCCGTGCAGGGAGGGCAACCTCGCACGGAACGCACAACTGCATTATACCCTGTTTTTCCCCTGTGCAAGAATTATTTTTGCACCGATTTTACTCCGGCGAAATCGGCGGCGAAAGGCGAACGGTTATCTTATAATCGGCGGGATTAATCGTGACCGCGCCCTGTTTGTCCGGCGAAATTGCGCGCAGAGTAAGCGTGCCCGAAGGAAGATCGATGCTGCCCGGCGGCTGCGAAAAATCAAAAAGCGCGGCACTGGGGACGCCGCTTGTTGCCGTGAACAGTTTGACGCGAAAGGTTCCCGCACTAACGCAGTTCGCGTCAATCGGGCAGCGGCTGTCTTCGTCAACGGATACAAACGTAATATCGGTTTGCGTATTTTCAATGCGGCGCGTTTCGCCGACCTGCAAAACCGTGTCCGTGTTGAACGCAAGCGTTGGCGGGGTTGTCGGCGTCGGCGTCGGCGTCGGTGTCGGTTGAAGTTCGGGAACCGATTGCGTTCCGCCGCCGCTTCCGCAGCCCGCCGCCAGCATACCGACCGCGAAAACCAGCAAAGCCGTGAACAGGATGAGAGAATGCTTCATAAAATCCCGTTCGATGACAGCGCACCGCTTTCCTTTGTGGAATTTTTCTCAGAACGGGCGACAAACGGCAGCAAGTTCCACCGCTCCCACGCCGCTTGGTATTTTTCGCGGGCGTTCGGCATCGTTTCGGGCGGCCATGCGCGTTCGTGGTTTTTGTCCTCGAAGGCCGACTTCCACCGATTGTGCAGCCACAGCCATTGCTCGGGGTATTGCCGCACGGTTTGCTCCAAAATCCGATTGATTTCGGTCGTGATACGCGCAATATCCGCCTCGCGCTCGCCAGTGGAAACCGTTTCAATCGGCGGCAAAGCGATAAATTTGTACGTGTCGTCGGGCTTGCGGACGCAGTACGTGGGAATCAGCGCGGCCCCGGTGCGAAGCGCGAACGAGGCAGGCCCGGCGACGGTTCCGCACGGTACGCCAAAAAACGGTGCGAACAAATCGCCGCTGTTTTGATCGGGCAACAAACCGACGGCCTCGCCTTTTTTGAGCCGCCCGAAAATTTCCCTCGCCGACGCGCCTTTGGGCAAAACGGCGAAGCCCCCGCTTTCGCGGGTTTGACGCACGAACGAGCCGAAATCCTTGTTTTCCGGTTCGCGGGCGACAACCGTTAAAGGAACACCGTTTGCCGCGACAAATCGACCCTGTAATTCCCAGTTGCCCAAATGCGCGGTCAATAAAATGACGCCCTCACCCGCGTTTTGGGCGGCGCGAATGTGCTCAAAGCCTTCGCTGTCCGTGACGATGCTTTGCAAACGGATCAACTTTTCGTTGTCAAGCGTCGGCCCGCGTAGAAAATCGACCAGCACTTTGGCAAAATGCACGAAAACCGCCTCAACGAGTGCGGCCCGCTCCGCATCGGTCGCATCGGGCCGGGGAAATTGGGCGAGCCGCAAATTGGCGAGCGCGATCTGCCGCTGCTTGCCCGCCAAACGGGAGGCGAATTTACCAAACCCGGCAGCCCAACTCATCGCTTTTGCGCGCGGTAAACTTTGCATTTTGCGTCCTAAATGCGTTGCCGCCCATAAAATGCGCTTTTGCCACCGCTCCTTTTTGATTTGCTCGCGTTGGGCGCTACGTTTTTTGCGCTCTTTGCGCCGCTGCGCCGCCGCGTCGTCTTCCACGAAACTGCTATCCATCGCGCCGAACCGCCTCCTCGATGCGCCCATACGCGCCGTGATATTCGCGCAGCCGCGCCATGTCCTTGTCGGTGAGCGTGGTTTTGAGCCGCGTCATCGTCATGTTGTCTTCCAGATCCAGCAGTTTGATGCGTCGCGCAAGAGTGGATCCCGCGCCCGTCGCATCCAAAATTCGCCGAACAAACGCCTCGTAGGTTTCATCGAACCCGTGCGTTGTTTCGCGCCGCCGCGTCAGCAAATCCACGGCATCAATTACCTCACTGGGAAAGCCCTCGGCGCGCAAGCGGTCGGCGTTCCACGTTCCCGCAGGCTCGGCGTCCTCAACCACGTCATGCAGGGCGGCAACCATTTGCGCGCGCTGGCCCCACGATTGGGCGCGGAAGACCAAGCGGAGCGGGTGCAAAATGTACGATTCGCCCGCCTTATCTTTTTGCGTTTCGTGGACGCGGGCGGCAATACCGATGGCCCGCGCCAAAAGGCGTGCCTCGTCAGAAGCCGCCTCGGGAGCGGTAGGTGCGGAATGGTTTTCCGCAGGCAATGTGCTCATAATTTTTTTTATCGCATTTTGAGAAGAGTGTCCGAAAAAGTCCTATTATGTTGTCTGAAAACGCCACAACAAAAAAGCCCGCGCCGAATGGCGCGGGCTTTTTTCAAAGGGCGATGAAATTACTTCATCATGCCGTTCATCGGGGCGGTAATGGCGATGGATTCCAAACCGTAGCCGGGAATGTCGGCGTTCAGTTGGCTATCGGTGACACCCCATTTAGCGGCAAGGGTCGGAAGCGGATAGCCGACTTCGCGGACTTGGCGCAACACATATTCAATCGGAACGCCGGTAAGCATAGCAATGTTGGCAGCTCCCTTGACAGTGGAATCCATGAAGCCCATCGCACGGTAGCGTTTGACTTCGCGGTCGTCCAAGTTGCGGTACACCCACGAGGTCATGTACATGTCTTTGGCGCTCGCGGTCATCGGAACCATCACGACGGGCTTGCCCGTCGCCATGCTCTGGCCGACCATCGGCTTGTTGTCTTGCGCGAACGAGGCGGACGCGGACAAAGCGGCAACCGATGCGGCGGCGAGAATCAAATTGGAAAGTTTCATGCGATAAATGTCCTTGTTTCAGTGTGCGCCCCTGCACGCGGATCCACGCAAAATTGCATGGAAAGGTATCTTGTCGCGCGGGGCAAACGGTTAATACGTTAGTACCCCAAGCCAAACCGCAATTAAACCACGAAGAAACCGCGTTTTTCTTGGGCGATGGAATTATTTTTCGGTTTTTCCGCCCGTTTCGGCGTGCCCGGATTTGCTGCCGCTTTTATTCCACGCGAACCGGCTTTCGGTTCCGGCCCGCAGGCGCGCGATATTGCCCCGATGCCGCACGATAACGAAAAGGCCCGCAATCGTTCCGAACAGTTGATACGGGAGCGGGTGCGGCAACGCCCAAAATAATCCCGCCGTGAGTAGCGATGCGACTATACTGCCAAGCGACACATACCGCGACAGCGCAACGGTTACAATAAAGCCCAGCAGCGACAGCCCGGCGACAATCGGCGATAGGCCAATCAACACGCCCAAACTGGTCGCAACCCCCTTGCCGCCCTTGAAGCGCACCCACGGCGAATAGGTGTGCCCCAGTACCGCCGCCACGCCAACCCCGACGACCCACGCGGCAGGCAAATGAAAAACGGAAGAAGCGAGGAAGACCGGCAGCCAGCCTTTGGCGACATCGAGGATCAAAACCGTGATTCCCGGCCCTTTGCCCAGCACGCGCAGCGTATTAGTCGCGCCGATATTGCCTGACCCTTCCTGCCGCAAGTCCACGCCGCGCAGTTTTCCGGCGATGAACCCGAACGGAATCGCGCCCAAAAAGAACGCCAAAACGCACAAGCCAATAATTTTAACGGTTTCGTTTTCCATGCAATTTTTGTCAACCCATTATAGCAGGGTTCGCGCAGCCAAAAAAAGCGAGAAAGATTTTTGTTTTCTGCAAATCTCCACACGTTTGCCACAAGGTTGAGTATTTCGTTCATGCGCCGCTTGCACCAATCTTCGCCCCGCGCGAAAAAGTCCGCGTCCCTGCTTCTGCTGTCGTCCGTTTTGCCTGTTGCCGCTGCGGTATTTGCGACCGCGAGCGGGAGTGGGCATGGCACACCGGTTGTCAACCCGCCCATAAACACCCTTACGCCGTCCAGTGTTCTACCTTCCGCTTTTCCGTCGGGGGGCTTCCCTCGGGCGTACTTCCTTCCGCATCGCCCACACCTACGGCATCCGCGTCCGCTTCGCCCACGCCCTCGCCTACTGCGTCGGCGGCTCGCGCCCCCTTTTTCGCAACGTCGGACGTTCGCCAAACAGTCGGTCTTAGAGACTTCGAGCCGACGGATTTCAACACCGCCGGTCAGATTGTCGGCACGCGCTACGATGACAACCTACGCCTTTCTGTCGGTTACGTTTATTTGAACGGCACATTGACGCGCATTGATGGCCGCCCGTATGCCATGAATGAAAGCGGACAGGTCGTGGGGGATTCCTATTTCGGAACTGACCATAACAATGCCTTTTTGCTGACGAACGGCACGATGCAGGATTTGGGCAATTTAGGCCAGGCGAGTTACGCAACCGCCGTCAATCGAAGCGGGCAAGTCGTCGGCAGTTCGGCGTTCACCAGCGGCACGGGTTTAACGACCCACGCTTTCTTGTACGAAAACGGCGCAACGCGCGGTTTGGGTAAGTTGGGCAGCGGCAATTATAGCCAAGCGTCCGACATCAACGATGCCGGGGTTGTCGTCGGCAGTGCAACGGTTTCCAGCAGCGTCATTGAGCATCCGGTGGTTTTTGAAAATGGACAGGCGCGCGAAATCCCGGCTATCGGCAGCGGCTTCCGACCGGGGCAAGCCAGCGCCATCAATAACCGGGGTCAGATTGTCGGGGTAAGTACGACAAATCAAGGATGGCAGCAGACTTTTTTGTACGAAAACGGCGCGACGCGCAGTTTGGGCACGCTGGGCAGTAACGAAGGCGCGGCGAGCGATATTAACGACGCCGGTCAAATCGTAGGCTTTGCGGAAAACAGCAAAGGAGACAACCATGCCTTCTTGTACCAAAACAACACGATGTACGACTTGAACTCGTACAACCCCGACCCGAATGGGGAAACCAAAGCCCTCGCCATCAACGCGAACGGACAAATTCTGCTCGCCATTTATCAGGTCAACTCCGGCAATGTGTCGGGTTACCTCATTCTGACGCCGGACGTTTCCGGTCGGAAGCGATAAAGGGTTTTCGCACCGCTTGGTCACTCTTGGTCACACAACCAAAAAGGCCGCCCTAAATGGGCGGCCTTTTGTACGTTTACATCAAGCCTTTTTCTTTGAGTGACACCCAGCGGGCGTCGCCGACGATGATATGGTCTAAAAGCGTGATACCCAGCAGTTCGCCCGCTTCGACCAAACGGGCGGTAACCTGCACGTCTTCGGGCGAGGGGGTGGGATCGCCGGACGGGTGGTTGTGCGACACGATAATCGACGCCGCCGAATAGCGCACGGCGGGTGTGAACACTTCGCGCGGATGCACCAAAGACGACGAGAGATCCCCGACCGAAACCGTAATTTGCCTAAGCAATCCGTTTTTCGTATCCAAAAGCAGCGCGATGAAATGCTCGCGTTTTTCGTCGCGCAAAGCGGGGCCGACTTGGTGGTACACGTCGCGCGGGCTGCTGATTTTGGTGCGCTCTTCGGGGCTGGACGCGACAAGACGCCGCCCGAACTCAATCGCGGCCTTGATTTGCGCGGCTTTGGCGGGGCCGATGCCGTTGATTTGCGCGAGTTCATGGGCGGTTAAAGCCGCCACGCCGCGCAAACCGCCGTAGTGGCTGAGTAAATGGTTGGCGAGTTCGACCACGTTTTGCTGCTGCGTCCCCGATCGAAGCAAGATGGCAAGGAGTTCCCCCAGCGACAACACGTCCGCGCCGTACTGCAAAAGCCTTTCGCGGGGCCGGTCGTCAGCGGGCAGTTCGCGCAGCCGCACCCGGTAAGAGGCTATTGCTTCGCTTTCGTTTTCGCCGGTTTCTTCCGTTTTCGCTGTTGCTTCGCCGTTCGTTTCGGGCGTCGTATCGCTTTGCGGCGCTTGTACGACGGGCGCGGCTTCGCGCGGCGTTTCTTCGTCGGGTATTTGTGCGGCTTCCGACACGGCGGGCAAAACCGGCGCAACGGAAACGGGTGCAGTTTCCGCTGGGGCCGCGATAGATGCAGATGGTTCCGGTTCGGCTTTCGCGTCGGAAACTTTTGCATCGCTTGCGCCGCCCGTAGTGTTTTCGTTGCCCGCCTTTTCGCGCTCGAACTTCCAAATGGCGTTGTCGAGCGAACGCGGCGAAAGGTTGGGAAAGTCCGCGCGCAACAAAAGGCTGGCGTTCGTCAGCAGGCTTTGTGCTTCGCTCGCGCCACCGATGGAACGATTTAAGGCAGCCTGCAAAAAACGAAACACCATGCGGTCGGGCTTGGTTAAATCGGACGCCCCGCACACCATGTAAAAGTAGCGCAAGGACAAGCCGCTGCCTTGACCGGGAATGGATAAAATAGCTTGCTCGAACCGCGCATTGCCGCGCAGTTTTTCCGGCACGTCGCCGATGGTTTGCGCCCCGTGTTCCTGCAAAACGAGCGCGAACCGGTGCACGGCATCGGCTTTCAAAATACCGCTTTTAGACGCCGTGCGCTGCTTGTTTTGCAAAACCTGCGCCGCGAAATTGTCCACGCCGACCTTTTCAACTGCCTGCACAAAATCCGCGACGGTGTGCGCGTCGCCATTGTTTTGCCCTCCCAAACTGGCATGGGCAACGTAGCGGGAAACGACATTCCGCACGCTTTCGTAGCGTACGCTCAGCGACCAAACCGCGTCGATTACGCACAGCGGCAGGTGCGCGTAGGCGGGCCGCGTCCCGTCGCTTTGCGCCGCCGCGTTCAAATCCAGCCGGGCGCGGCAAAAATCGGCGACCATTTGCGCATCGGCCCGCTCGGACGGAGAAAGCAGCGACAGCAAAATAGCGTCGGTGGAAGAAGCGGCTACGGGAAAAACGGGCGACATAATGGGCGAAAATCCAAGTGGGATTGGCTTGTATTATAGCCTAAGTTGCCTGTTTGATAACACAAGGCGATGGAATTTTTCCAGCCGAACGGTGTACTTATCGTGTAGGGTAAATACGAAAAAAATGGTCAAACTGTATATTTGGCAGCCGTCCACGACCGAACTCGTGATGCACAAAGGGCTGGCCCCCGATGTCGGACATTCCGCCCTCGAAGTCGTGGGTGAAAATGGCGCGGCGATGTGCTACGCCAGTTTTTGGCCCGAACGCGATTCGTTGATTGGGCGTATCACGCAGTTTTGGAAGCCGCGCGAAACCCGTAACCCCAAATCTTACGAAGCAGAAAGCGATCCCGACGGCGGGTTCATGCAGCGACCCGCCGAATATACCGCCGAGCTTGTCGGCCTCGACGAACCCAAAATTGCGCGGCTTTGGAACGAACTCGCGGGCAGCGACTACAATTTTTTGTCGTGGAACTGCTCGAACGTGTGCAAATTTTTGCTGCTTTCCGCCGTGCCGCCCGACAAACGCGCGGCCCTCGAAGAAGCGATGGGCGTGTGCCCCGACGAAACCAACTGTATCTGCGACGAAAGCCCGACGCTCGAAAAACTGCGCTTTTTGGCGACATCGCCGTTTATCGACTGCCGCCCCGAAGATTTGAAGCGCGCCACCGATGCGTGTTTGATCGTCGTTACGGAGGGCGACGGCAAGGTATTAAGCGTGATACAAACGGGGAACCCGGCGCGATAACAAGCACGTCGGCTCGTGTGGCGTGGTTTCCGCAAGTTCGGCGATGTCAAGCACGGTTTGCTTTGCGTTTCCCGTTTCGCTTTGCCCAATGAACGTGACGACACTTCCCACGGTCGCGGCGTTTTGGTCGCAGTCCGTTATGTCGATTTGGCATTGATCCATCGACACGCGGCCCACAAGGGGCGCGGCTTGTCCGTTCGCCAGCAAAACATGGCCTCTATTTCCCAAGCGGCGCGGCACGCCGTCGGCGTACCCGGCGGCGACCGTTGCGATTTTGGACGGGCGCGAAAGCGTGTGCGTTTTGCCGTAGCCCACCGTTGCGCCACACGACAAATCGCGCGAAAGTGTAATCCGCGCCCGCCACGAAAGCGCGGGCCGCAGCGCATACGGCGCGTTATCCAATGCGCCGCGAAACGGCGCGATGCCGTACAAAAGCAAACCGGGCCGCATGAGTGCGCCACGCAATCCATTCACGCCGTCGGGCATTAAATCGGCGGGCAAATCCGCGCGCAACATTCCCGGCGAATTGCACACGCTGAGAAGCAAGCCGTGATTGTCGCGCCCGTCGTCCAACGGCGCGAACGTGCCGCCTTCCAACTCCAACAATTCGCGGACGAACCGGGCAAAGCACTCGGTTTGCCCGCCCGTTTCTTCGGTGCAAACTTCGGGCGGCTCGTCCGCGCACGAAAAATGCGTGGAAATCCCGACGATTCGCACGCCCTTTGTCCATTCTTTGGCGCGGATCCACAGTGCGAGCGCATCGCCGGGCAGCAACCCTTCGCGGCCCATGCCCGTATCCACCGTCAAAACGCATCGTGCCGGAAACGGGGCACGAAGCCCCGCCGCCTGCAATGCGTCCATCTGCTCAACCGACGACACAAAGGGAATAACGTCGCTTTGCAAAAGGGCATCCGCTTCGCGGGGCAAAAACGCGCCGAGTGTGTAAAGGTCGCCTCGAAGCCCGACTTGCCGCAATTCCTGCGCCTCGCTCAAACACGCAACCCCGAAATGCCGCGTATCGCCTGCGTTTTGCAGCGTTCGCGCAATCGGCACGGCCCCGTGCCCGTAAGCGTTCGCCTTGACAACCGCCATCACGTCTCCGCTCGGGTCGTTTGCGCGGGCCGCGTTTCGCAAAATGCGCGCGTTGTGGGCAATCGCGCCCAAATCCACCTCGGCCCACGTCCGCGCTTTGGCGTCGGTTTCCTCGCTGGTCGGCACGTTTTGGCGCGGGCGACCCGTATTAAAAAGCGGAAGTTCCACGCGCCTTGTATATCATAAAGTCCTCCTGCCCCCCAATGATGGGGGGCAAAAACGATACAATGACAGCGTTAACAGAAATAAAGAGCGAACGAAATTATGTACGGCAGGCAATACAATAGCGGCGGGTCGGATGCGTGGACGGAGTTTCGGCGGTTTGTGCGCCGCTCGGCGATGCCCGCGACCCTGACCCTTATCGGCGTCAGCGTTTTGACGTGGTTTTTGTCGGTTTTCGCGGCCCGCGCCGTGCCCGTCGGCTTGCTCGCCTTCGCCACGCCGTATTTTCCGTTTCCCGCGATTTGGAGCGCGCTGACGTGGCCGTTCTTGTCGATGGGAAACCCAATCTTCGTGCTGTTCGCCGCGTTTTGGGCCTACACCATCGGCGGCAGTTTGGAGCGGTCGTGGGGCACGCGCCCATTCGTCTTGTTCTTTTTTGCGACCACCGCCTTGATGTCGCTGTCGGTTTGGCTTGGCTCGGCTTTGCTGCACACGCCCGCCGTTTTGAGCGGTTTGTGGGCGGGCATCGCACCGATCACGGTGGCATGGTGCTTACTCAACAAGCGTGAACAGGTCATGCTGTATTTCATGCCGGTTCCCGCCATGTTTATCGCGTATCTTTCCATGCTCCTTTTGTGGTGGCAAGTCGGCCCGCCGTTTTTGGGCTTTTTCGCCCTCATTCCCTGCGCGGCGGCATGGTGGTATGTCGAAAAAGGCCGCTATCGCAGTGGTTATGCGAGTGAAGGCGGCTTCCGTTCCCCGTTCGGCAATAGCGGCGACAGTCGAAGCGTGAACGCGCCGCGCCCCTCCGTATCCAATCGGGGCGGCATAAGCGAAAACGGCAGCGGCTTCAACCCGGTGCGCTGGTGGAAACGGCGGCAGGAAAACCGGAAATTAGAAGCCATGTTTCGCAACTCCGGCTTCGACGATGAACCGGACAAAAAGCGGTAATCCACTAACGGTTTCGGATTGACGAACCGGGCCGCGCGGTACACTAAATTTGGTATGCCGCCCGCCTCTTCCCTCCCCACTGCAACAAACCCGCCCGCCGAAGGGCCGCCGATGTGGGGACAGGTTCACTTGCCGCGCACGTTCGCGGCGATGCGCCATCGCAATTTCCGCCTGTTTTACGCCGGGCAATTGATTTCCCTCATCGGCTCGTGGATGCAGAACACCGCGCAGGGCTGGCTCGTCGTTTTGCTCGCCCTACCCGGCGCGACCCTCGCCCAAGCGGCGGCGGGGAAATCCGGCGCAGGCGGCGACGCCGAAGCACAGGCCAATTTGTATTTGAGTCTAATTGCGACTGCGAGTTCGCTGCCCATTTTGTTTGGCTCGATTTTTGGCGGCGTAATTGCCGATAGGTATTCCAAGCGCACCATCATTATCTGCGCACAAAGCGTGCAGGGCGTCCTTGCGCTCGCCTTAGCGGGCCTGATTTTCTACGGGCACGTCCAGATCTGGCACGTCGTTTTGCTCGCGCTGCTCTTAGGCATCACCAACATTTTCGATATTCCGGCCCGGCAGTCGTTCGTGGTCGAGATGGTCGGCAAACCCGACTTGGCGAACGCGATTGCCCTCAACTCGTCCATCTTCAACGCCGCCCGCGCCTTTGGCCCCGCCGCCGCCGGGGTTTTAATCGCCGCGCTGCACAATAAATCCGAAACTGTCGCGCTCGCCGACTGCTTCTTTTTCAACGGAATTTCCTACATCGCCGTCATTGCTGGCCTGCTTTTGATGCGCGGCAATTTCGGGCCGAAAGGCACGAGTGCCGACCCGCCGCTCGCTCAAGTCAAGGAAGTGATGGCATATCTGTACGCCAACCGGCCCGCGCTTCTACTCATCGGCCTCGTTGCCACGTTTTCCATCTGCATCGCGCCGTATTTTGTACTTTTGCCATCGCTTGCCCGGTTCGCATTGCACACGGACGCCAAGCAGTTCGGCTTACTGCTTTCGTGTCAAGGCGCGGGCGCACTGCTCGGCGCGCTCACGATTGCGACGCTTTCTGAGTATCCGCGCAAGGGCCGAATCTTAGTCGCCTCGTCCATCGTTTACCCTTTGCTCCTTGTTCTGCTCGCCTTCAATACGCACTTTATTTGGGCGTGCGTTCTGGTCGTTTTAGCGGGCTTCGTCGCCATCACGTTTTTGGCGACCGCGAACGCGCTCATCCAAACGTCGGCCCCCGATGCGCTGCGGGGCCGCATCATGGGCGTGTATTCGCTCATTTTGATGGGCCTGACGCCAATCGGCAGTTTGTGGGCGGGCGGTGTTGCCAAGTGGGCGGGCGCGCCGCTCGCCATCGCCATCGGAGCGGGCGCGATGGGAATAATCACCTTGTATTCCGCCGTGCGCTACCCGCGCCTCGCCAAAGCGACGCAGGTTTTGCCGGAGCGCCTGTAAGCCGATGACTCAAACAACGGCTTCTTCGCCCGCTACGCCCCATCCCGCCGAGGCCGGGATACGCTCCACGCTCATAGGTATCGGCGTCAACCTTTTGCTCGTTTTCGTCAAAGCGACGGCGGGCGTTTTGGGCCACACCTACGCGCTCATTGCCGACGCGATTGAGTCCGGCATGGATGTGGTGTCGTCCATTTTGGTGCTTATCGGCCTCAAAGTCGCCGCGCGTCCCGCCGACGAAAACCATCCGCAAGGGCATGGCAAGGCCGAGCCTTTGGCAACGGTCGCCGTCGCGCTGTTTTTGTTTGCCGCCGCGTATCAAATCGGGCGGCAAAGCATCTACGAAATCGCCCATCCGCACACGCTTCCCGCGCCGTGGACGCTGCTGGTTTTGCTGGGCGTCGTGGTCGTCAAAGAACTGCTGGCCCGTTTTATCGCCCGCATCGGCGACGCTTCGGGCAGCGGGGCCGTGCAGGCCGACGCCCAGCATCAGCGCAGCGATGTGATTACGAGCGCGGCGGCGTTTTTGGGCATTTCGATTGCGCTGATCGGCGCACAGGTATCGCCCGACCCGCGCTGGTCGAGCGCCGACGATTGGGCCGCCCTGTTCGCATCGGGCTGGCTGGCGTGGAACGGCTTCGGTATTTTGCGCGGGGCCGTCTATGAACTGACCGACGCCCGCCCCGACAAGGATTTGGAAACTCAGGTGCGCCGCGTCGCCTTAACCGTTCCCGGCGTGGCCGGAACCGACAAATGCTTCGTGCGAAAAATGGGCTTCGATTATTTTGTCGAATTGGACGTGCAAATGAACCGCGACTTGCCCTTATACCGCGCCCACGAAATCGCCCACGCCGTGCAAGCCGCCGTGCGCGTGCAAATCAAAGACAAGCGCTTTGGTCGCGTCCTCGTTCACCCGGAACCCACCCCATGAAAATCGTTATCCCTGGCGGCAGCGGTCAGGTCGGAACCGTTCTCGCCCGCCATTTCGCGGGTGCGGGCCATGAAGTCGTCGTGCTGTCGCGCACGCCGCCCGCAAAAGAAACCGTGTTGCCGTGGCGCGTCGTCCAATGGGATGGCAAAACGCTGAGCGATTGGGCAAGCGAAATCGACGGGGCCTATGCCGTCATCAACCTTGCCGGGCGCAGCGTCAACTGCCGGTACACGCCCGAAAACCGCGCCGCCATCACGAACTCGCGGGTCGATTCCACGCGCGTTGTCGGCGAAGCCATCGCCCGCGCTGATGTGCCCCCGCTTGTGTGGCTGCAAGCCGCGACCGCGACCATCTACGCGCACCGCTTGGACGCGCCGAACGACGAAGCCACCGGCATTATCGGCGGCGAAAGCGAGCCGTTCGATACATGGCGGTTCAGCGTCGGCGTCGCTCAGGCATGGGAAGACACGTTCACCGAGGCCGAAACCCCGCCGCAAACCCGCAAAGTCGCGCTCCGCTCCGCCATCGTGATGAACGCCGACCGGGGCAGCGCGTTTGACGTATTTCTTAGTCTGGTGCGCTTTGGCGTCGGCGGCACGCAGGGCAATGGGCGTCAAATGGTGTCGTGGATTCACGAACAGGATTTCGCCCGTGCGCTGGAATTTCTCATCCAGCAAAACGATTTGCGCGGCCCGATCAACGTGTGCGCCCCGAACGCCGTTCCCAACCGTGAATTTATGCGCGAACTACGCCGCGCGGCGGGCGTGCCCTTTGGTATTCCCGCGCCCGCGCCGCTCCTTGAACTGGGCGCGATCTTCCTCAAAACCGAAACCGAACTCGTTCTCAAAAGCCGCTGGGTGACCCCCGACATCTTGCTCCGCGCAGGATTTACCTTCGATTTCCCCGAATGGCATAGCGCGGCCCACGATTTGTGCGCGCTTTCGCGCGAGCGTAAAACGGCCCGCTAAGGAGATGAACCCATGAAACGACGCCGTATTATTGGTCTATTTATAGCCTTTTGCGCCGCCTGCGCAATAAACTGCCCCGTTCTGGCGCAAACGGATACTTCACCGGCTTCTTCCACGCCTAACGGCGTGCAAACGGAAGCCGCCAAAGAAGTGCAGGCCTACGAAGCCAAATATCAATCTCTGTCCAAAGAAAAGGGTGTAGTTGCCGCTCTGCGTTTTTTGCTGACACCTGACTATAAACAAATCGATGCGTTTGGAAAAATTCTAACCCGCGACGAGTACCTCGGAATATTTACGGGCGCATCGCAAAAAGAGCGCGACGCATGGCTGAAGCATTCCAAGTATCAGCCGAACAAGCCCTCGACCGGTAAGGCGTGGATTTATAAGCCCGTCAAATCGGAGAATAACGATGAGTATGCGCCGAGCGCCGACACGATTACCGTGACACGGCACAGCACCGTGGTTTTTACGATGACGGAAACAACTGCTGAGGCAGCTACATCAAAATTGGGAACTACAACCGCTGCAAATCCACCCAAAACGCACGAACGACGCCAAACAGCAATTCGGCGGATTATCTATCGCCGCACGCCCGATGGATTGCGTTTGCAGGAAGAGAAAACTATTTCCATGAGACAGTTTCTGGATGGAAAGTTTGAATCGCAGGAGCCGGTTCCGCGCGTCGGTTTTTGATCTGGAAATAAACCTATGAGCCATAGCGATAAACACAGCGCGGACGAAACCGCCAAAGACATCGCGGCCCTGCAAAAAAAGGCCGTCAGCCGCCGCATCGCCAAAGCGCCCAGCGGAACCGGGGGCTACGAGCGGCACGTCATTATTTGCACAGGCGACGGCTGCTGCAAGGGCGACGAAGGCAAAGAGGCGGCCAAAGCACTGAACAAGCGACTTAAACTGCTGGAAAAAGCGGGTCATTCGGTGTATGTCACGAAAACCGACTGCTTAAAAATCTGTAAAAACGGCCCGCTCATGGTCGTGTATCCCGACGGCGTTTGGTACGGTTGCGTGTCCGCCGACGTCGCCGAGCGTATCGCCGACGAGCATTTGGCGGGCAATGCACCCGTTGCCGAGTACGTTTTCGCCGAAAGCCCGCTCACGCACGGCGCGGAATAGATTCGCCCCCCTGCCCCCCAATAATGGGGGTTCCGAGAATAACCCTCACCGATAGACGCACACATAGCAGATACTGGCAGGCCACTCAGAACCCCCCCTTATTGGGGGGCAGGGGGGCCTCCCAATCTATCAAGGAAGATAAACCCATGCTGACCAACCCATTGACGCGGGCTGATTTTTTGGCCGCACTCATTTCTTTATGCGTGCTGGGCGCGGTGCAAACGCGCGGCGCATCGGCGAAATCGACGGCGGACGACGTGCTGAAAAACCTCAAGCCCGACCATCCCCGGCTCCTTGTCGAAGGCGGCACGTGGGACAAAATCAAAACGGCGCGTAAAACCGACCCGCTTCTCAATGCCTTTTTGACGCGCAATGAGGCCGAAGCGCGCGGCATCATGGACGCTCCCGTCGTTATCTACAAAAAAGATGGCAAGCGGCTTTTGCACGTATCGCGGGTCGTGCTGCGGCGCGTTTTGCTGTGGGCGCTCCAGTACCATTTGACCGGCGATACCGCCTTTGCCAAGCGGGCCGAAACCGAAATGCTCGCCGTGTCCGCGTTTGCCGACTGGAACCCGTCGCACTTTTTGGACGTGGGTGAAATGACGCTCGCGCTCGCCATCGGCTACGACTGGCTCTTCGACGTTCTCGACCCCGCCTCACGCAAAACCATCGAAACGGCGATTAAAGGAAAAGGCTTGGCGCACGGACTGGCCGACGAAGCGTGGCAGAAAACGACCAACAACTGGAACTCCGTTTGTTGGGGCGGCATTACGCTGGGGGCACTCGCGCTTGCCGATTTGGAACCCGAAACCGCCAAAACGATTGTGCAAAAATGCCTGCAACTCAACGGTTTGGGCATGAAACCCTACGCGCCCGACGGCGTGTACCCCGAAGGCGCGATGTACTGGGGCTACGGCACAAGTTTCGAGGCTATTCTGATTGCGGGCTTGGAATCCGCCCTCGGCTCGGATTTCGGCCTGCGAAAAAGCCCCGGCTTTATGGAAAGCGGAGCCGCCGTTTTGCAGCAGTTGGGGCCGACCAATACGTTCTTCAACTTTTCCGATGGGGTCGAGCGCCCCAGTTTGGAATCGGGAATGTGGTGGTACGCTCACACTTTGAAGCGCCCCGATTTGCTCCGCTACGATCAATCGCGCCTCGCGGCCTACGCGGCCTCCAAACGCGCCCCCGACCCGATGAGCGAAAACGACCGGCTTTTGCCGCTCGCCGCGATTTGGTGGATAGATAAAACCGCACCCGAAAAGCCCGCCCCGCTGGCATGGTACGGGCGCGGCCCGAACACGCTCGCGGTTTTCCGCAGCAAATGGGACGATCCCCGCGCCCAATTCTTGGCCGTCAAAGCGGGCGGCGCGCAACTGAGCCACGGGCACATGGACGCCGGTTCGTTTGTGTATGAGGCAAACGGTGTGCGCTGGGCCGCCGATTTGGGAATGCAGGATTATCTTTCGCTGGAATCCAAAGGCATTGACCTGTGGAATCAAGCGCAAACGTCGCCGCGATGGGACGTATTTCGCTTAGGCCCGTTCGTCCACAACACCTTGACAATTGACAAGGAAAAACACAACGCCAAAGGCAAGGCCAAGTTCGACAAATTCGGCGATACGCAGGGTAAAACCGGGGCCGTTTTGGATTTGTCCGACGTGTTCGCCGGTCAAGCGCAAACCGTTCGGCGCGGCTTTGCCTTCGATCCAAACGGCGCAACCATCGTCAAGGACGAACTGACGGGCCTCAAAAACGGAGCGGTCGTTCGCTGGGCCATGCTGACCCGCGCCGAAGCGGTTATTCCCGCCGATGGCAAAGACGCGACACTCACCCAGAACAAGGAAACCCTGCGCTTAACCGTGCAGGCGTCGATTCCGACGAAATGGGAAATTGTGTCCGCCGACCCGCCGCCCAACGCCTACGATGTCCCGAACCCTGGCGCAAAACTGCTAATCGCCTATGCCACCGCGCCCGCCAACGGAAACGTAGAAATCACGGTCACGCTGAACCCCGGCGGCGTACCCTCGCAAACCACCAAAACCGCATGGGCGAAAAACGCGCTCGCCAAATGGCCCTTGCCGGGCGCGAAGGGGTAGTAAGCCCCCCTGCCCCCCAATAAGGGGGGGTTCTGAATAGACCTGATTACAACGTAAACTTTGCGGCTAACGGAAACGGTATTATCAGAACCCCCCCTTATTGGGGGGCAGGGGGGCCTAAACACTGCCCGTGGATGCGGCGTAGTCGCGGGCGATTTGTTCTTCCAAACGGTCGGATTCTCGAATGAAGTAGCCCGACAAAATCCACGTCACCGGGTATAGCAAAACCCCCAAAACCAGCCACGTCAGCGTAAAGCCTCCGACGGGCGTGTTGGCGAGCGTCGGGAGTAGCCAGTTGACAAGCGGCAAGCCGAAAATAATCGTCAAAAATACGACCGCGACCCGCAAAGAAAGCGCGGCCTGCTTCCGCATAATCGCCTTGAGAAGCGTGGCCTGCGCTTCGGGCGTGAGGGAAATTCGGTTGAGCGTTGAGGCGGCGTTTTCGTTCATTGAAATCGGACTTTCGCGGACGTGGTTTAAGCACCATTCCACAGCGCGGCGCTACATTCCTTGCCGTCACCCAATTGCGACAACGGTTCCCTTGTTCGTCGGCGCATAAAGAACGCCCTGCGCGGAAAGCGACGGCGCATTCGTTATGCCGATAGGAAGTTTCCATAAAATGTGTCCGCTCCGAACATGGAGCGCGTACAGATTTTTGGAATCCCCGGTGTAGACGACATTCCCGCCGATAACGGGCGCTATTAACGGTTCCGCGTCCTTTGCGCGTTTGGTTTCGTCGCACTGTCGGCTCCAGCGCACGCGCCCCGATGCCATGTTCAGCGCGTAAAGCGATGCGTCGCAGGCGACAACGTACAAACCGCTGTCATCGACCGCGCCCGATTGAACAAAGGTAAATTCGTAATCTGGCATCGGCAGGGGTGTTTGCCAGCACACCGAACCGTCATCCGCGCGAAGGGCCATAACGCCCGCGTCTTTTCGCATTCCGATGACGACGCGATCCTTCCAAACGGTCGGCGACGTGTAATCCAGCATTCCCGGCAGTTGCCGCTTCCACCGAGGAACGCCGGTTTTGGTGTTTAGCGCGTACAGCATTCCGCCGCGCGAGCCGATAAAAAGCGTTTGTTTATCGACGGCGGGCGGACAGCGGAACGGCGACACCGACCGGGTTTGCCAGCGCAGTTTTCCGGTCGTCTTATCCAGCGAAAAAACCGCGTTAATTTCTTTGCCAAAATACAGGTTGTTCTCGTCGTCCAGCACGCCCGAATAGGTGTTTCCGCTTTGCGTCGGCAGGCGGTATTCCCACAGTGCTTTATTCAACCGGTTGCTTTGCGCGTAGATAACGTCGTTGTTGCAGGGAAAGAAAGCGGCTCCCTCGGTATCAAGAACCGGAGCGTACGCGCCCGTTTTTGCCGGGTCGTAGTTCCATTCCTTCGGATTGTCGCGCTCGCGGGCGGTGAAATTTCCCGTTCGGCGTCCGCTGCTTCTGTCAAGCAATACCACCGCGCCAAAAGGAGGTTTTACCGAGGCGTTTATAGCGACAAAAAGATCGCTCGCGCCCCGAAATATGGGGGTGGAAGTCCAGTCACCATCGGCAAAGCCGATGCGCTCGCTTTCCCACAAAACCCGTCCGCGCAGCGGCGGGCACGAAACCGACGCCGTGTTGCGGCTATTTCCACGAACGCACTGCCAACCGTCGTCCGACATAATCCGTGCCTCCCGGTTCTGCTTTGGTTGTATCCTACCTGAAAAAGAGCCATTTACCTTTTGACGGTGGTCGGGCTATAAGAAACAAGCACCAATGATAACCACGAACGCATTACAAAAATTGGCGCGAAGCGGCGACGTGGACGCGCAGTTTCGCGTGGGCTATCGCATCGCGTTCGGTCGAAATCGGGCGCGGCCCACCGACTGGGCCGGGGCGATGGGTTGGTGGCAGCAAGCCGCCGAGCAGAACCACGCCCGCGCCTTGTTCTATTTGGGAACGTGCTATGACAGCGGCTTGGGCGTCGCGCAAAACCTACAAACCGCGATGGCGTTCTATGAACGGGCCGCGCAGTTGAACCACGAAACCGCGCAGGTCAATTTGGCCTTCGGGTATCGCAAAGGCGAGGGCGTGGCGCAAAACACGGAGCGCGGCATCTACTGGCTGCGTCGCGCCGCCGACTTGGGCGACGCAAACGCCCAGCGGGATTTAGGCTACTGTTTCCACGAGGGCGACGGCGTGCCCGTCGATTACGAGGCCGCCGTTTATTGGTACAAAAAAGCCGCCGATTTGGGCGACGCCAAAGCGCAGTACAATTTGGCCCTGTGCTGCTTAGACGGCGACGGTGTGCCCGTGTCTACGGAAACCGCCCGCCATTACCTCACGCAGGCCGCCGCGCAAAAACACCCGGCGGCGAAACGCCGTTTACGTGAAATGAACGCAGACGGCAACGCGCTTTAACGCCAAGCGTCCATTCCCAGAATTTTGCGGCCCAGCGGCGACAGTTCGGCGGGCTTGCTGTGGTCGCGCTCCCAGTGGCGGTTGTCACCGAGTACCCAGTGCGCGGCGATAGGTTCGCGGTTTGCGAAAGCGTCCAGCCGTTTTTGACGGGCTTCCTCGTAGTTTGGCGCGCCGGGTTCCGGCGCGGGCGACATCGTGATGTACTGCGCCAAGCGCGGCTTGCTTGACACGTTGTGCCCGTTGCCGTGGTACAGAAGCGTGTTCCAAATAATCAAATCGCCCGCGTCCGCCGATAGGGCAACCGGAGTAACGCCGCTCATGTCGGGGCGGGCGTCACTGCCCGGTTCCGGTTGCGTCATTTCGCCCCATGCTTTGACGACTTTATGATGGCCGGGAACACAGCGAAAGCCGCCCATGTCGGGCGTGGTATCGGTCAGACACAAAACGCCCTGTACGCGGAGCGGGCCGTTCCAACTACGAGTCACATCAGTGTCCCAATGTAGGAATCCCTTATGATCGTATTCGGGATGGGCCGGGTTTTGCGGGGGCTTGACGTTCACGCGGTCGATGCTCACCCACAAATTGTCCGTGCCCAAAAGGTCGGCGAACGCGCCATACACGCGCTCGTTTTGCCGATTGTTCCACATCGCGGGATGCTGGTACATCTCAATCATTCCGCCCGGTGTAAGCGGCAGGCGATACCAGTCAGCGGGGTTGTTTTTGTCCATGCCCAGAAAATCAAAGGCGGCATCAACGACCGCTTGCAGATTCTCGGCTGGCACAACCTGTGGCACGACGATTACGCCGTTTTCGTCAAACTCGGCGATTTGCTGCGGAGATAAAACGCGGGACATACGAGTATTCCTTTACGAAAAGCGGCGTTACAGCACCGCGTAAACAAGTTCAAACCGGGCGCGGTTTTCCACGCTATCGCTCGTCCAATTATACCCGCGCCGAAAAGTCGAATGAACGAAGCAAGTAACACAGGTCAGACCTCTGAGATTGCTACAAATATAAATTTATATAAATTCCGCCGATTGCGGCGAAGTATTTCCGTAAAATTTTATGGTATACTTTTACCACTGCTAATCGACAAGCAAGCAGCCATACTATATTTCTTGCGCTTGTCACGACTTACGGGAGTTTACTTATGTTGTTGCCACTCCATGCCCGCTCTTACAACGCCGCACGTCTGCGTCATCGCTTCCTCAGTTAGTAGCGAGGCAAGTGCTTCGCACTGCTCGCGCTCTGCGCTGCCCCTTTTAACCCGCTTAATTTAACGGTCTTACGACGCTATAAAAATTCGCCCCGTCGAGCGCTGTATGATGTATGCCGCCATGTGGAACCCCCGCGACCTATAAAAAACTCTGGGACAACAAGTGGTTCGCAGGGCTTAGTTTCGCTCTCAATCTCTAAACGTCGTTTATCGCGCGATAGTTGATAGTTACCGTAACGCGCGGTTAATGGCTCGTCAATCCTATGCGCAAAAACCGTTAGATGCTCAGGTCATTTGCGAGGGAATTTGCCGTTATCGATCCGGCATCCCTCCCCGACAACGTAGTTCCTTTTGGAGAAAATAATGGCACTCGATCTCAACACCCTTGCCGAACCCATCGACCCGACCGAACCGGAGTTTGCGTCGCTCCTCGCAAACCTTCAGGGCAATATCCTGAAATCGCACGGACGCAACCGCACCGTCAACCTGTTCCTCACCTTCGCGCCGGACATGAAAGAGGAAGTCGAAGGCTGGATTGGTTACTTCACGCGCCGGTATGTGACATCCGCCCTCCGGCAGATGCAGCAGTCGCGCGAGTTCAAGGAAAACGGCATTTCGGGCGGTGTCTTTGCAACCCTTTCCCTTAGCGCGGAAGGCTATGAATATCTCGATGTCGATCTAACCTCATTTCGGGAGGAAAAACTTTCCCCGGCGTTCCTGACCACCGACTGCCTGTTCAAAAAGGGGATGAAGGCCGCGCAAAGCGAACTGAATGATCCCGACCCGGCGACATGGGAGTTCAACAAAACAAACGACGTGATTCATGCCCTCGTTCTCCTCGCCGACGAACAGCAGGCCCGCCTGACGGATGTCACGAACCGTGTTCTTGACGGACTCGACGCCACGGGAATTCTTGCGGTTCCACCGGTCATTATTGAAGGGGTGGCAATCCGCGACGAAAGTAATCAGCCGCTGGAGCATTTCGGCTACCGCGACGGGATCAGTCAGCCGCTCTTCTTCGCGCAGGATGTGGA
>CAXTBP010000072.1:0-24869 GCA_964241985.1 uncultured Armatimonadaceae bacterium
CGTGGTTTGCGAATGAAAACCGCGATATTTTTCACAGCGGCATGGCTTGGCTTTACAGGGTGCTGCCCGCCGCGCTTGGTTTTTATTTGGCCTTCCGCAACAAAAGCCGCGCTGCCGGGGCATTTGGCGGCGGTTTGTTCGGCCTTGCCGCGCTTGTAACGTGCATGGAAAATGCCGCGTTCCGCCATTGGGGGCAGCCCGGTTTGGGCGAATTTTTGCTGTACCTGATTTTGTGGCCCGCAATAGGCTGTCTTTTGGGAGTTGCGGGCGCGTCGCTTCACCGGCTCCTTATGGGCGGAAACCAATCGCGCAAACGACTTCGCGTGCGTTTTGTTGTGGAATCCGAAGAAATAAACGATACGTCAAAGGGCGAATGGGTTTAAAAAATTATGCCTCTGCGACAAACAAACGGCGACGAGATTGCTACCTCTCGGACGGACGTAGGCGTACTTTCTGAAACGCCTTCAGCACGCTATGATGCGGCAACCTCGGCCCGCGCCCTTGCGCTCGCCGAAGAACTGCAAATCCGTGACCGGCAAACATTAACCGCCAGCGAAATCGAAAGCCTCGGCGACGACTTCGGTGTAAAACCGGAATTTGTCCGTCGCGCCCTCGCGCAAATCGAAGCCGAACCCCAATTAGAAGAAACGGCGGGTAGTTCAACGCAGCGCGTTTTGCCCCGGCAGGATTGGAAATCGGCAGCCATTCCTGCGGCAGTTTACGCCTTGCTGGCTCCGCTCGTTCTTCTTATCCATCCCGTCCTTGAAGGTGGATGGAGTTTCGTGCTTCCCGTGTACGTTCCGGCTCTCGTCGCACTGGGCATCGGGTATAAAAAGCGAAGCAAGCGATTGGGGGCATGGGGTGGCGGACTGATTGCATTCGCGGGTTTCGTTTACGGCATGCTCAACGAGTGGTTTGTTTACGCCGCCAAAAAACCGTCGCTTCTTCTTTTTAGCCCGTATATGTTGCTGCTGGCAACCGTATATGTCGTTTTTGGAGTTTTGCCCGGTATCGGTGGTGCGTTTCTGCGTGATTGGATGGGCGAAACCGACGGATCTAAAAAACGATTCCGGCTGCACCTCAGTTTTGACTCCGGCGCGAAGGCGGACGCCGCGCAACCGGATTAGCGATGCCTGTAACAACGCAACTTCAACCACAACATCAATCCACGGTAACCGGGGCGACGTACTCGGGCACGCTGGCACAAGGCAGTGGTTCGGCAAACCCCACGCGCGTTGACACGTTCCCATCGACCGCGCCCGTTCCGGTGCTCCGACGCTTCAACGGTTTTCGCTCACTGGTTCAAAGCAATGTGGCGATACCTGCAATGTATGGTTTCGTGGCTCCGCTTATTGGCTCATATTTTCATGTTTCACGCCCGCTTTTGTTTGGCGTTTTACCTGCGTGTTTGATATTTGCTTTGGGATCGACACGCAAAAAGAAACGGGCGGGCCTTTTGACCGGAGCCATATTTGGTGCGATTACTTGTGCAGCGGCCATAGTTGAAGGTGTATTGCATGGCGATTCCATTTCTCTCACAGGAATGCTGTTTACGATGCTCCAATTCTTTACGGTTTTAGGCGCGGTGCTCGGCACGCTGGCTGCCGGAATTCGACGGGGTGCGGAATGGCTTTTCGGCTCCAATCAACCTTAAATCGACCGCTGCCGTCGCTTACTCGTCTTCGTGCGACTTTTCCGTGGTTTCAGCGGGTTCGGTCGAAGCGACGCCGCCCGCGCGGAGGGCTTCGACTTCTTGCTTGGCGTCCGATTCGGATTCGCCGTAGGCGGCGCGGATGGCGTCCGGCGATGGCGTTTTGCCCGTTTGGTAATACCATAGCGCGGCCTTGCCGACCGCCATTGTGCCCGAATACGCGATGCTTCCTTTTAGGGCCATGCCGATTCCGCCGGGAACCAAGCCGACGAGTTCGCGGGCAATCGTGCGCCATCCTAATGCGCTTCCGACTACGCCGATGAGTTCTTTGACCTGCCGTGTGTAAGCGGGCTTTTTGCCGTGCGCGGCGGCAAGGCGCATCACCATCATAATTTGGTTTTTGGTCAGCAAAATCACGTCGGCGAGCGACGAGGCGGGCAAAATAATCGCCGAAATCGGCAAAACGCCCGGCAATGCGGAAATGAGCGCGACCGAAGCGTTGACGCGGCTTGTGGCTTTGATAATCGCGTTGCAAGCGGGAAGCCGAAACGCAGGAAAGTGGCGGGCGAGCGCAAGCGCCAAACCGGGGCGCAGTTCCAAAACACCGTCGATTATTTGCGAAAGCGTCCCAACGACGGGCACGCCGTTGTCGCCGCGCACACCAATGGGTTCGTTTTCGCCGCCGACGTAAACAATAAACGAAAACGCTTGCGCGTCGTCGGCATTGGCGGGAGCGGCGTCCAGTTCGCGCAGATAGTCGCTGGCGTCTTCGCGTTCGGCAATCGTTGCTTTGGGGGTTAGCAGGCTTTCGCGGAAACGGGCGCGGTCGTCGGGCGTTCCGACAATCGCCAGTTTGAATCCTTTGGCAACTTCTTCTTCGATGGCTTTGGGCGACACGGTTTGCACCGTTTTCCAAAAACTCCATGCCGCGCCCGCCGATGCCGAAAGTCCAATTTTTGCCATGCTCGTTTGTTTCCCCGCTTTTTATACCCGTTTCGCGGTCGGTTTCGTTTCCGCCGGATTATACAATGTCGGCGCGGGCAAGACCGGCGGGCCGCCTATCGAGCAGACGCAAAGCATCGGCTTTGCTTACATCGCGGGTTTCCAAATAGCGTTCGGCGCGATGCGTCAAATCCGTAAGCGCCGTGTGCAAACGCACAAAGGCATCCGCGATGGATCCATACGCGGAAAAATACCGATGCACGTCGCCGCCCGTCAAATTCTTATCGCACAAATAAACCAAATGGTCGCTCGTTAGCATCCGTCGCCACACCGTTAACAACTCCTCGTTTTCGGTAGCGTAGATAAGCGGCTCCAGCCGCTTCATTTCTTCCCAGCAGATTTGCTGCATTTCGCTACGGAGCCAAGTGGACGTATTGCGCTCTTCGTCCGCCCAAGAAATCGTGTCCCAAATCCCCACACTGTATTCACCGACAGCCGGAACTCGGTCAACGACTTCGCTCGGCGTCGCCCATTGCAGTTGTGGGTAATGGCTCACTTGATTGGGCAAATCGTCCAAAAATCCGAAAATGCCGGTGTCTTCCCCCAAATGCTCGCCGAACACCTCGTAGTCGAGGGCAAGGACAGTGCAGGGATCCGTGCTGTCTCCCAGCCAACGGGCAAACGTTTGTGCGGTGAGCGGCCAACCCTCCCACGATGTATTGGAAAATCGGTAGCCGATGTCGTCGGACAATTTGTAGTTTCGGAGCAGAACACGCATACCGCATGGGGCTTTGTACACGAAATCCGGCGACCGGTTCGGCCCCAAAACCCGCTCCAAGCCTTCGGTAAGAATTGCCTTAAAACCTAAATCGCGCACGGCTTGGGCGACCGAATTGTTGTACAGCATTTCTGTGTTACGAAACGCGGTCGGGCGGCGTCCGAACAGTTCAAGAATCGTGTCGCTGTGCAAGTTTACCTGAGTGTTGAACTCATTTTTGTCGTCGCCAAACAAGCCCGCAAGCGAATGATAGTAGGTTTCGCCGGTAAACTCACACATTCCGGTTTGCGCGACTTTTTGAAAAAGCTGTAAAAGTTTGGGGTCATACCGGCGCATTTGGTCAATCAGCGTGCCGGACAATCCGAACGCAAACTTGAACGGTTTATGCTCGTCTTTGTACCGGTTCGCAAGGTCGAGCAAACGCTTGGTTGCGGGCCAGTAACAGTTTTGCGCCACTTTCTCAAAAAAGTGTTTGTTCGCGCTATCGTCGAAATACGTGTCGTGAACCATTGGGGGTGAAAGATGGCTCGTGTCCGCCCGGTCGCCCCACCAGCGCAAACGTTCGGGTTGGTGGGCGAAAAAACACAAGGTGACAAGCGTCATAATTTTGTCCTATCGGGCGGACAAATTGGCGTCACACCCGCGCGGGAAAAGCGGCATTCCCGGTATAAGCGTTATACCCTCCGGTAGGGTTCCCGTTTGTCACCGAACGGGCCAAATCGGCGACATAATCGCGCTTGCTGGGGTCGCCGTTGTACAGCCATTCGTTGAGGGCGTCGGCGTCCAAATCGCTGCGCTCGCGCTCCCACAATTTGCGGACAATTCCCCGCTCGGACTTGCTGATTAACTCGTCGGCGGAATGCACATCGGGACGGAGCGTCGTTCTTCTGTCCCATAATTGCTTGCCGTCGTCGCCGTCGGATTTATCGAAATCGAAGCACCACGTATAAAACAAATGGTACACGGTTGAGTTGATGGCTTCCCACGGAACCGAGGGTTGGTTTTGCTCAAACCACAAATGCAGCCGGTCTTTGGATTCTTTAAGCGTAAAACTTTCGGTCTCGTTTTCCTGAAACTGATCGTACACGACGCGCACGATGCCGTGCCGATCCGAAGCGGGCACGTAGCGGAAGTTGTTGTCGCGCAGCCACAGCCGGTAGCGTTCGGTCGTCGTCATCGGCGCGGGCGGTGGCGGTGGTGGCGCTTGATACGGAATGCCGCCCGTGGGCACATACGGCGTGTAGTTGGGATGGCTCCATTTTTGCGTTGATGTACCATTGATGCCCTCGACATTTGTGTGCCCAGTATCGCCATTCCCCATCTGACCTTTGGGCGCGACCGTAATATCGCCGACGGCGGGCTTATGCACGTCCACCAAATCGTCGTGGGCGCGTAAAAAATCCAGAAAGCCCGTGTGTCCCGACCGGGTTTCGTCGAACATCGCGTCCATTTTCCGCATTTGGCTTTTGAGAGCCGAACCGGGCACGGGCCGATTTCCGAGTGCCGCAAGGGCAGACGCCAAAAGCGCGACGGGATCGCTCGGCTCGGACGGCACGCTCCGCTCCGGCAAGGCTTCGCCGACCGCCCCGCGCAAATCGTCGTAATAGCAGAACGTATCGCAGGCTTTGGCTAAATAGTTGGATGTATTGGAGCGTACCCCGACGCCAATCACCGTTTTGCCAAACTCGCGCAGTTTCATAACGAGCGGCGTAAAGTCCGAATCGCCGGACACAAGGGCGACGTGCGTGACGTCCGTTTGACGTAAAACGACATCCATCACGTCGATTGCGATGCGAATATCGGCCCCGTTTTTGCCTTTATACGTTAGCGCGAACGCCTGCACCGGTTCTGTCGCGTTGTCTAATAAATCCGACCGATAATCTTTGAAAATTCCCCAATCCGCATACGCCCGCTTGACCGTAATTCGGGCCTCGGCGACGCGCGCGACTTCCGATAATATCCGCTTTATATCGACGCGCTCATTGATAAAATAATCATCGACCGCCCGCTTAATATTTTCAAAATCAATAAAAACCGCAACCCGCGTTTCCATTAAAAAATTCCATCTATCATGACGTTAATTCCGTAGACTCCCCTCGTCCTCCCCGTTTCCAAAAGCGGTCGAACCGTAATTCGCCGCGTCCAAAAATGCCCTGCGGCCTAACCAACATAAGAATAATTAAAAGAAGCGCGTAGGCGAGCAATCGGTATTGGGTGAAGTCCGCGCCAAGCGACGACCGCAATACCTCCGGCAAGGCGGTCAAAACAACGGCGGCAAGCACAGCCCCGGTGATGGAACCCAAGCCGCCCAAAACAATCATGGTCACAAAGTCGAATGAGCGCACGAACCCAAACGAGGTCGGCAAAACCGACTGCTCGAAATGGGCGAACAACGCCCCGGCGACGCCCGCGAAAAACGCGCCCAAAACAAAGGCCTTGACCTTGACTTTGGTTGTGTTGACCCCCATCGCCTGCGCGGCGATTTCGTCTTCGCGCACGGATAAAAACGACAGCCCCTCGGTCGAGAAGCGCAAATTCCGCGACACGAGAATCACGAGCACGACCATCAAATAGACCCAGAAAAAGTTCGCAATTCCGGGCACGGACAAACCTTCGTTGATAATGCCGGTAAAGCCGCGCGCCCCGCCGACGGCGTCCGTGTTTTCCGCCGCAACCCGGATAATTTCACCGAATCCGAGGGTCACAATCGCCAGATAATCCCCGCGCAGCCGCAGCGACGGCAACCCGACGATATAACCGATAAGGGCCGAGAGCAAGCCGCCGACAATAATGGCGACGAGCATGGACGGCGCACCCATCAAAAAGCCCGCCCATGTATTTGGGATTTGCCCCGATTTAGGAAGCAAATAGAAAGGCCAGTACTGGTGCGCGTAAACTGTCAGCGCCGCCGACGCATACGCCCCGACCGCTTGAAAGCCCGCGTGCCCGATGGAAAACTGCCCGGTGAACCCGTTAATCAGGTTCAGCGAAACCGCCATAATGATGGCGATACCAGACAGCATGATGACGCGGAACGCGACCGCCTGCAATCGATCCGGCAGCAGGATCGACAAAAAATACAGCAGGACGAGCGTTAGGGCGCACAAGCCAGCGCGGCGCAAAAACTTCAAGAAACCAACTCCTTCAAAACCAGTACCCGTACTTCACCGACGCGCCGCAAGGCTTCGTCATTGGTCAGGAACGCCTCGCATCCCGCAGATAACGCCGTCGCAATTTGCAATGCGTCTGGGGTTTTCAAATTGTAGTCCGCCCGCAGTCGCGCCGCTTCTTCCGCAACAATAACATCAACCGGCAGAACCTGAATGTTTTCGCTTTCAAGAAGCAATTTGCGGTACGCTTGATTTAGCTCGTCGTTAGCGCCGCGAAATCCTAAAACCATCGTTTCCGTGATCGTAACCGCCGACGTCACACCGACCAAGCGGCCTGCACCCAAGCGATTGAAAATAATTCGCAGTGCGGCGGTTGCTTGCGAGCCACTTTCCACAAAGTAAATGAACGGCGCAGCGTCAATCCCCAGTTTTTGCACGCCGCGCAAAGCACTGTCAAGTTTCATAGTGGATTGCCGTCGGCGTCCAACTTAGGCGCGTCCCATTCGTCGCGCAACTCGTTGATGCGTTCCTGCGCGTCGCGTGGATCGGCCCATTTCGCTCCTATACCTGCGAAGTCCATGATGTTGCGGGTACGTAGCGGTAGTTTCGGCTCGCCGCTTGACCCGTTTTTAATTGGCGGCACGTTGTGAGCCGTGGCAAAAACCGTCCGCTCGGCGATGCGAACGAGTATCTCGGCGACCGTGATTTGTTCGTCGTCCGCCATTTGTTGTAAGCGGTCGGATACTTCATCGGGAAACGTGACAGTAACCTGCATAGCTTTACACCTTTTCGGGCGCGAACTTGCCCAAAAGACCGGCGGGGCGCACCAAAAGCACGACGATAAGCAGCACGAAAGCCACGGCGTCCGTCCAGCGCGATGGCTCGAACGATCCAATGCGCGGTGCGCCTTTGACGAACGATTCCGAAAGCCCCATTAAGAGGCCGCCCAGCATCGCGCCGGGAATGGAGCCGATACCACCGACGACAGCGGCGACAAAGGCTTTAAGGCCGATTTGCACGCCCATCAGCGGCAGAATTTTGGCGTAGGTTAAGGCGGCGAAAAGGACGCCCGCCGCGCCCGCGAGGGCAGCCCCCAAACCGAACGTGAACGAGATGACGGTGTCCGTGTTAATGCCCATGAGCGCGGCGGCGTCCGTGTCATGGGATACGGCCCGCATCGCTTTACCCATGCGCGTTTTTTGTACGATATACCACAAAATTGCCATGAGCAGTGCGGACGCGACAACGAGAACCATTTGGTCTTTGCTGATCGTTACGCCGCCCATTTGAACGGTTGAAGCGACACCCTGCGGCGTGACTGACGTGAAAAACTTCGGGTCGGCCTTGAAAACGATTTGCGCGGCGTTTTGCAAAAACAAGGACACGCCGATTGCGGTAATCAAGGCGGTAAGGCGCGGGGCGCGGCGGAGCGGCTTGTAGGCCAGTCGTTCAATCAAGAGGCCGAGCAAACAACACGCGAGCATCGACGCGATAAGAACCGGCAAAAGGGCGAGCAGAGCCGCCCCCATCGTCGGTTTTTCTTCCAAGTGGAGCGCGCGCGCGGCGTAAAACCCCGCGAACGCGCCCACCATGAAAACGTCGCCGTGCGCGAAGTTGATCAAGCGCAACACGCCATAAACCATCGTGTAGCCGAGCGCGACAAGGGCATAGATACTCCCAAGTTGTACCCCATTAATGGTTTGTTGTAGAAATTGATCCATGCGGATTTTCGTTTACTTTGCGCTGGGCGAGGCAGACGGCGACGCCGACGCGGCGGGCGAAGCGGAAGCGGCAGGCGACGCCGATGCAGCAGGCGAGGCCGACGTTTCGTCAGTGGTCGCACTGGCGTTCGGCGCAACGGTTTGTTTGTACGCGAAGTCCGAACCCTTGATTTGCAAAACCACGGCGGATTTTGTGGCGTTGCGCTGCGGATCAATCGTGATGTCGCCGGTCACGGCCTTGTAGTTTTTCGTGTCGGCGAGCGCATCCCGCACTTTGTCGCGGTCGGTGGATTTGGCCCGCGTGATGGCGTCGGCCAAGATCATCATCGCGTCGTAGCCCTGCGCGACCAAACTTGCCGGGGCCGCGCCGGATTTCGCCGTGTAGGCTTTCACGAATTCCTGCACGCGCGGCGATTTGTCGTCCTTGCTATAGTGGGTCGAAAAATACGAGCCTTCAAGGGCTTTGCCCGGGCCGCCCGCGCCCTCGATGAGTTTGTCCGAATCCCAGCCGTCGCCGCCAAGCAGCGGAACGTTCATTCCCGATTCACGCGCTTGGCGGGCAATCGTGCCGACCTCGCCGTAGTAGCCGGGGATGAAAATGGCGTCTACGCCTTTAAGCTGCCCCAACTGCGAGCGGAAATCCGAGTCTTTGGAGTTGTAGGAAACATCGCCGACAATCGTGCCGCCCATTTTCTTAAATTCTTCGGCGAAAACGTTGGCGAGACCGACCGAATAATCGCTGGATTGGTCGCGCATGATGCCGACTTTGGTGGCTTTCAAATCGTCGTGGGCGAACTTCGCCATGACGAAGCCCTGAAACGGGTCGATAAAGCAAACGCGAAAAATATAATCGCCGACTTTGGTCACATCGGGATTCGTGGACGACGGCGAAACCATTGGGATTCCGGCCCGCTGCAAAACCGGGGCGGCGTTGATCGAACGAGTGGACGCGACTTCGCCGATTACGGCAACTATTTTGGGATCGGCGGCAAATTTCGTGACAACGGTTTTGGCTTCATCGGGAAGCGAGCGGTCGTCTTCGGTTTCGACTTCCACTTTCTTGCCCAAAATGCCACCCTTTGCGTTGATCTCGTCCACGGCGAATTTGACGCCCGCATCGGACTGCGTGCCAAAGGTTGCCGTGTCACCGGTGAGCGATGCGTAGTGCCCGATTTTAATGGTGTCGCCGGACGTGTCCTGCTTGGCGGCGTTCGTGGTTGCGGGTTCGCTTTTGCCACCCTCGGACGCCGTTCCACTACTGCTGTCCGGCTGCTTGCAGCCCGCGCCGAAAAGACACAGCGCGGCAAGACCGGGAATAAACCACCGAACCATTGAATGACGAGATAATTGCACGAATTAAATCCTTCCGTTTGAACCTACGACTTGAACCTACGACAGAAAAACACCGCAACTCCCAAAAACACCGAAAGCCGCGCCGCGCCGGAATGGGGTTAAAACGCAGTTTCGCCGCCACGGCGCCGGTTTCCTGCCCGACATGCCCGCGCAAAAAAGAAGCCGCCCTCGGTGTGGTGTTAGCAAACACGGCACATCGGGGCGGCTTCGCCACAAACGCAACTGCGAATCGAAAAATTTGCTACGCCGAGGCGGGCGCGAGGGCTTTGTCTTCGCTGTCGAAAATAGCGAACACTTTAACTAAGCCCGTAATCGAGAACACTTTGTAAATCTGCTCGTTGGGGCAAATAATGCGGATAGCCCCGTTTTTTTCCGACGCGCGCTTGAGACCCGCGACAAGCGTTCCCAAACCGGTCGAGTCGATATAATCAACGCCCGCCATGTTGATTACAAGCGTCGCGCTTCCGGCATCGATCAGCGACACCATTTTTTCGCGCAGTTTGGGCGCGTTGTACGAGTCCACTTCGCCGGTCAAATCCAGAACGGGCAATCCATCCACGGTGCGTGTATTGATGGCTAAATCCGCCATAAGGTTTATTCTGCTCCTTGCCACATAGATGCGTTTTGCCGTGCGAACCGGTTAGGCAAGTCACCTGTTGTCAAGCGCCGGTGCTTGGTTTGTTGGGTAGCTTCGCGTCCATTCGGCGGCAAAAATCGCTAAAGGGTATTGCCGCCATTATACCGGCTGCAAGAAGGGAAAGAAAGACCCCGAAGCGCACGGACGCCGGGTTGTACGCGAAATCCACCGTTTTGCTGTTTTTTCGGACACGCACGGCCCGAAACGCGCCGCCGCTCGGCGTAGGCACAACAACCAACCCCTCATCGACGCGCGCCACCCAGCCGGGATGCAGCGTGTCCGCTAAAACAACGGTTCCCGACGAATGCACGGGCGGAAGCGAAACCCACACCCGTTGCGGCGAACTATCCGTAACGGCTAACGGAACCGTTTGCGCGACCGTATTCTTTTCTCCATCCGGCATAAAGACCGCGCGACCCAGCGCGTTAGGTAAAACGTACGAAACGGGCACGAAATCGTTGTCAAGCCGCACGATGTGTGTCACGCCCATGCGCCATGCCGTATCGGTAAATGCCCTGTTCTGCATATCGTTTTGCAGGATGGTGAGCAAAGCGTTTGTGTCGCTGCGGCGCACGGGTTCGTAGCCACCCGCGTCGGGCGCATCAAAAAACACGTTGGTGTTCGCGGTGCGCGATCCGAGAAAACGCCGCACGTCCCTATCGCTTTGCAGTCCGCGATACGTGCGGTACGAAACCCATTTCGCCCACGCTTTGCGCTCGTCCGCGAAATAGGTGCGGCCCGGCGTTATTGTATTTTGTTCGTGCGGGTTTTCTATGCCTGCCCAAACGCTTGCGGGCGTCGTCGGGTTTAGCGTACGCCCAAACGCGACAACTTGCCACGCCGTTATGCCGATTAAAGCCGACGCAACGAAATGCCGACGCATCGATGTGCGAAAAAACGCCGACTGCGACAAAATGGCATCCATGCCAAACGCGGCAAGGCACGCCAAACCCCATGTCCCAACATACAAAAAGCGGGCAGCGTCGTGGAATTTGGAAACCCCGGGCAAAACGTAAAATGCCGCTGCCCACAACCCCGCATCCCTTCCCACAGCAAGCCAAATACCAACGAGGGCAACTACGGCCCAAAAGCGCACTTCCCGGTTCGCGCGAAACAATCGGAACCCAGCCCACAGCGCAAAGGCGAACGGCAAAACGCCCATAAACGCGCATGGCTCCCAGAAGTTGCCGCGCGCCACATATTCCGTATCGGTCGCCGGATTGCCGTAAAAATTCGGTGCGACGAAATTTGTGAACAGCGCATACGGCGGCAAAATAAATCGGTTCGCCTGCGCAAGCGTTAGATGCGTTCGCACCGACGCGCGCACGAGATCAACCGTCGGCAACAGTTGCCCGCAAGCCAAACCGACGCCGAGCGCAAAACCGAGCGCCAAATACCCGCCCGCCCTTGCCACCGTTCGCCGCTCTTTACGCCACAAAAGAAACGCCGTCCACGCCAAACCGACATAAAACTGCATCATGAAAATTTGCGGATGGGCGGCGAGCAGTGCAAGGCCGACCCAAACGCCGAGCGCACTTGCGCTTTTGACGTTCGGGCGAGCAATCACGCCTTCGCAAGCGCGAAGCAGCCACGGCAAATACGCCATCGTCGCAATCATGTTCGGGAACTGCGCTTTGGAAACAAGCGCGCCGCCCATGCCCCATGCAATCGCGGCGAAAAGCGCAGCCGCAACCGATATGCCGCGCCCGCGCAAAAACAAAAACGTGCCATAGGAAGCAAGCCACACGTGAACGGCGGCGAGTATTCCGGCAATCTGCGATGCGGGCAGCACGAAAAGCAGAAGCGAGGCCGGGTACAGCGGGAACGCCTGCGGATTGCCCCACAGGGGCGTTCCGCACAAAATCGTCGGGTTCCACAGCGCAAGATGTCCTGACAGCAGCGTTTCGCGCTGAAAATGCAGAAGCGGCACGAAATACAGCCCCAAATCGCCGAAGAAAAAACGTCGCCCGCCCAACAAAACGTCCCAAAATAAAACAAGCGTCAGGCCCGCGAGCAGAAGGGGCGGCAAAAAGCGGGCAAGAAACGCGGGACGCATGAACCGAGCGTAACGTGTTATCGCTTGCCCGTCAAGGCGGGGGCGGGCAGGAAACCACGGCACGCAACGGGAACTTGCCGGGTATGCAGATGAACACCGCCCCGACCGATGCCCCGCAACCGTACGCAAACGATCCGCTCCGTTGGTGGAAAAAGATACCGCTGTATGGGCGCATCGTGCTTGCCCTGATTCTTGGGCTGACTGTCGGCCTTGTGTTCGGCGAGCGGGCCGTGTTTTTGGAAACCCCGGCCAAACTCATTTTGCGGATCTTGAGCGCGCTTGCCCCGCCGCTGATTTTGACCGCCATTGTGCAAGCCTTGATGAAAACCGAAATTCGGGGCAAACAAGCCAGCCGTTTGGCGTTTCTGCTCGTTCTTAATACGGTTGTCGCCATCTGCATCGGGCTACTTGTCGCAAATGTCATTCGGCCCGGTAAATTCGCCCATTTGGACGCGCCGCCCGAAAAGCCTAAACTGTCCGCCCAAGAAAACGATCCAAACAAACGGGCGGTTCTCGAAACGCTCGAAGCGTACAATTTTGAGCCGTCCACGAAAGCCGCGCAAAAGCCCGATCCGGCGACCGCCTTTTTGGACAACGTCCCCCGCTCGCTCGTTGGGCCGCTTGTGGAAAACAACATTATCGGCGTGATTTTCTTGGCGGTTGCTTTTGGCGTCGCACTGCGGAAAAACAAGGACACGCCCATTCACACGGTCGGCGACGCCGTTGATGTCGCGTTCGACACCCTGCTGACGATTTTACACTGGGTTATCGTTGTTATTCCGCTGGGCGTGTTCGGCATTGTCGCAAGCATCGTCGGCAAGCAGGGCTTAGCCCCGTTTGTGTCGCTCGGAATGTTTATCGTCGCGGTTTTGTGCGCTTTGCTTCTGCAAACAGCGTATTATTTAACGCGCATCAAATTCGGCTGCTGGGCCAAGCCCGGCGACGTTTTGCGCGGGGTGTCGTCCGCGCTTGCGGTCGCGTTTTCCACCGATTCGTCCACGGCGACGATGCCCGTCAACTACGACTGTCTGCGCAACAAGGTCGGTTTGCGCGAAAAAGCGGCGAGTTTGGGCGCGCTTGTCGGCACGAACTTCAATAACGATGGCACGGCGTTGTACGAAGCGATGTCCGCCCTGTTCGTCGCGCAGCTTATCGGAAAAGACTTGACGCTTTTGGAGCAGTTGGCGGTCGTTGGCACGTCCATTGTCGCATCCGTTGGCGCGGCGGGCATCCCGGAGGCGGGATTGGTGACCATGACGCTCGTCTTCGGCGCGGTCGGTTTGCCCGTGCGCTATATCGGCCTGCTTCTCACCGTGGACTGGTTTCTCGACCGCTGTCGCACGTGCGTCAATATTTTGGGCGACGTGAACGTGTCGTGTATGCTGGACGGCAAAACCCCACCCTCCGCCGACGAGAAACAATTCGACCCCGCTCGATAGTAGAGCGGGGTCGCGTTAAGGGAACTAACGGGAACTACTCGTCGGTTTTGGACGAGGCCCCGGCTTTGTTGATCATGCTCAAAAAGTCCTTGTTGGACTTGGTTTTGTCGATGCGCTCGATTAACAAATCGGTCGCCTCTTTTGTACCAAGCCCGGCAAGTACGCGGTGGAGCTGCCAGATTTTTTTGAGTTCTTCTTCCGGGTACAAGAGTTCGTCGTGGCGCGTGCCCGACGCCTTAATGTCAATGGCGGGATAAATCCGCTGCTCGGCCAAGCCCCGGTCGAGTTTGAGTTCCATGTTGCCCGTGCCTTTGAACTCCTCGAAAATGATGTCGTCCATGCGCGAGCCGGTTTCCACCAGAGCCGTTGCAATAATGGTTAAACTTCCGCCGCCTTCGATATTTCGAGCCGAACCGAAGAACCGTTTTGGCCGATAAATCGCCGCCGGGTCAAGGCCGCCTTGCAGCGTGCGCCCCGACGGGTTCACAGTCAGGTTGGAAGCCCGCGAAAGCCGCGTGATACTGTCCATGAGAACGACTACGTCGCGGCCCATTTCGACAAACCGCTTGGCTTTTTCCAGCACCATATCGGCGACCCGCATGTGGTTTTCGGGCTGCTCGTCGAACGTCGAGGCCGTGACTTCACCCTGCACCGACCGGCGAATATCGGTCACCTCTTCGGGCCGCTCGTCGATTAGAAGCACCAGAAGCACGATTTCCGGGTGGTTAAGCGTAATCGAGTTGGCGATGGATTTAAGCAAAATCGTTTTGCCCGCTTTGGGCGGGGCGACAATAATACCGCGTTGCCCTTTGCCAATCGGGGCGATCATGTCGATGAACCGGGCCGCGATATTTTTCGGGTCGGTTTCCAAAATAATACGCTCGTTCGGATAAATGGGCGTCAGTTCATCGAACTGCGGGCGATTGCGCGCGGTTTCCGGGTCAACGCCGTTGACCTGTGTAACACGCAAAAGGCTTTGGTGCTTTTCCTGATCTTTGGGCGGGCGCACATTGCCGATAACCGCATCGCCGGTTTTTAGGCCGAACCGCTTGATTTGCGTTTGCGAAACGTAAATGTCCTGCCCATTGGGGCGCGTGTGCCGTAAGATTCCAAACCCGTCGTTCGTGATTTCCAGCACGCCCTCGCCGATAATTTGCTCGCCGTCTTCGTCGTTGAGAAGGTCGTCATTGTTGGGGCTAATGACAAGGTTTCGGTCGCGGTTGTTAGTTTGATTATTTTGGTTGCCGCGCTGCTCTTGGCGTGCCGCCCGCTGCTGCGCCCCGCGCAGGTACGGGTTGACGCCCACATTATTCCCCGTCCGCGCGGGCCGCATTTCATAGCCAGTGCGTGGCTGATTGTTTTGGTTCGTATTTTGGTTGTCGTTGTTACTCGCACGTCCGTTTTGCGGCTGTCGGTTGTTGCGACCAGTGCTTGGGTCACGGTTGTTTGCGCCGCCCTGCCCGAGTGGGAGGGTTGCCGGAGGGGCAAGCGAGGAAACCAGTGGCGGTACGGGAATCGGTGCTTTCGCGGCGGTCGTCGGCGCGGGCGGCGCTTGAACGGCAGCAGCGACTGGCTGCGTGGATTGCGCCGCAACTGGCGCGGAAATCGGCGCGTCAGTTTCGGTTGAGGCGACCGTGGGCCGAGCAGGCAGTGTATTTGTAGTATTCGTCGGGTTAGTCGATACCGAAGCGGCGGGAGCCGAAGTAACCGGTGCAATCGGCACGGCAGCCGGGGCGGGAACTGCGGCTTTCGCGCGAACGGACGGCGCGCGACGCACCGGCGCGGTTACGGCAACTGGCGTCTCTGTCGGCGCGGAAACGACGGGGGCTTCGGAAGCGACTGCCGGTTCGGAGGCTTCGGCTTTTACCGTTCGCGGACGCCCCCGTCGCGCAGGTGTGGGAGCCTCTGCGGCGGGCGCGGCTTCAACGGAAACCGCCGAAGTCGGGGTCGTGTCGGCAGACGCGGTGGATGTGCGGCGAGCACTAACGCGGCGTCGGGGGGTGGCGGAAGCCGAACTTTCGGCATCCGGGGAGGAAGAAGTGGCGATTTCAGAATCCATGCAAAAATCCTAATTTGGGGAAACGTTGCGGGTACGGCGGGGCAAAGCACGCAAAAACGCTTGTAAATACAACAAACGCTTCGCGTCGCAAACAAGAAATCCGTACGGGAATGACGGGCGCGACAAACCATCAACGGCCCATGCCGATGTGAATAAACGCGCGATTATGATAAGCACAAACCGTTCTGCACAAAAAATCGCATTTATCGCCTTGTGCCGACCGTTGCGCGTCCGACGAATGGACGTCACAAAACAAATCGGAGAAAGGCGAATAAACCGCGTAACCTAAAGATAGGCGTGCTCTACGGCGCGAAACAGCAGCGGAAACAACAAGTCGCTTTTGGTATGCAAAGCGTAGCCGTCGCGTAACGCAACGGGCTGTCTACTTGCTGCACTTCCAGTATACCACAACGAACGCATAATAAAACCTGTAAATGATGAAACGCTTTAACCGCCGCCGTAGACAATGGGTTTTAGTACACCGATGTAAGGAAGTGAGCGATACCGCCCGTTGTAATCCAACCCGTAGCCGACCAGATATTCCTCGTCCACGGTAAAGCCCGCGTAATCCGGCTCCAAACCGCCCGCGACGAACCGACGGCGCGACGGCTTATCGAGGAGGGTACAAACCCGAACGGACGCGGCCCGGCGCGATTTCAGATTGTCCACCAAATACGACAATCGAAGCGACATACGCGGGTTGATTACATCTTCCAGCACCAAAATATGGCGGCTTTCGACAGAATCGTCCAAGTCTTTGAGAATCCGCACGACGCCCGACGCTTTGCCTTCGCTGCCGTAGGATCCAATCGCCACGAAATCAAAGGACAGCGGAATATTGATTTGCCGCACCAAATCGGCCATAAAAAGGGTCGCCCCTTTCAAAATGCCGACGACGAGCAAATCCTTGTTGTCGTAATCCTCAGAAATCTGCGCGCCCAGCGCGCGAACGCGCTCCGCAATCGCTTCTTCAGTAATGCGAACTTCGGCAATATCGGGGTGTAATCGGGCTTTGCCGCTGCTTCCAAGCGTTTCGTCAGTGCTGCCTGTACTTATCATTGTCATGTCGTTTTGTTCATTCATACGGGGCAGGTTACTTTCCCATACCCGATGGCAGGGTTTTTCGCCGTAGATATTCCGAAGCGCGTTGCAGAAGCAAGTCCTTTTGGCGAGAAGGCAAACGGCGCGCAATCGTCACGGTGTCCAGCGCGTTTCTGCCAAATTTGTTTCGCGGCGCAGTGTCTGCGCCACGTTTCAGTAAGAGTTCAATGGCTTCGGCTTGCCCTTGTGTTGCGGCAACGATAAGCGCAGTGTTGCCATTTTTGTCCTGTGTGTTAATTTTTGCTCCATTGTCGAGTAACAATGCGACTATTTCTGCGTCTCCTTGAAACGCGGCGCTTATGAGTGGCGTAAAACCCCGTGCGTCTGCGATATTTATGTCGCCCCGGTTTTGAACGAGCGCGCGTGTTCGGGCAAGGTCGCCTTTGTCAATGGCGCGCGATAGTTCGGTTTGTGGCAAGGGTACGGGTTGTGGCAGCGGTGTGCAGCCGTTTAAGGCAAAAACACAAAATATCGACAGCCATCCTAACTTGCCCTTTGCGACTCCACTTATTATTCCCACTCAATCGTGCCCGGGGGCTTGCTCGTGATGTCGTAGACGACGCGATTGACGCCGTGGACTTCGCCGACGATGCGGCTGCTGATACGCTCCAAAACCTCGTAGGGCAAGCGCGCCCAATCCGCCGTCATCGCGTCTTCGGAAGAAACGCAGCGCAAAACGATGGGATAGGCGTACGTGCGCTGATCCCCCATCACGCCGACCGATTTGGTATCGGGCAAAACCGCGAACGACTGCCAAACTCTTCGGTATAAACCGGCCCGTTTGATTTCCTCGACCACAATCGCGTCGGCTTCGCGGAGCATTTCCAGCCGCTCCAGCGTCACTTCGCCCGTGATACGAATGGCGAGACCCGGCCCGGGGAACGGCTGCCGCCACACAATATCGGACGGCAAACCCAATTCGTCGGCGACACGGCGCACCTCGTCCTTGAACAGATAGCGGAGTGGCTCGACGAGTTTCATCCGCATATTTTCCGGCAATCCGCCGACATTATGGTGGGTTTTGATTTTGGCGGCGTTTTTCGTGCCCGATTCAATCACGTCGGGGTAGAGCGTCCCCTGCGCCAAATAATCCACGTCTTTGATGCCGCTTGCGATTTCCTCGAACACAGCCACAAATTCGTTGCCGATAATTTTGCGTTTTTGTTCGGGGTCGGTCACGCCGCACAGTTTATCCAAAAAGCGGTTTTTCTCGTCGGCATAGACCAGTTTAATTTTGAACGTGTCTTCAAACGTCCGTCGAACCTGCGTGCCTTCGTCTTTTCGCAGCAAGCCGGTGTTGACGAAAATGCACGTCAATTGATCGCCAATCGCGCGATGCACAAGCGCGGCGACTGTGCAGCTATCGATACCGCCGGAAAGGCCGCACACGACGCGCTTATCCCCGACCTGCGCCCGAATGGATTCGGTGGCTTCGCGGATAAAGGAGTCCATCGTCCACAAGCCTTTGACGCCGCAAAAGCTGTACAAAAAGTTGCGGATGATTTCGGTTCCCCACGGCGTATGCACGACTTCGGGGTGGAACTGGACGCCAAACAACTTGCGGTTCGTATCGGCAATCGCGGCGACCGGCACGGCGGGCGTGTGCGCGGTGACTTTGAAGCCGGGCGGCGGCACTTCCACACTATCGCCGTGGCTCATCCAGCACACGAGTTCCCGGTTCAGGCCCCGGAAAAGATCGGTGTCGTCGTCCACGTCAATCGGGGTTTTGCCGTATTCGCGTTTGTCGGCGGGAACGACTTTTCCGCCCAATTGGCGGCTCATGAGTTGCATTCCGTAGCAGATGCCGAGTACCGGAATGCCCGATTCGTAAATGGCGGGATCAACAACCGGCGCGCCGGGTTCGTAGCACGACGACGGCCCGCCGGAAAACACGATACCCACGGGTTTGCGGGATAAAATCGCCTCAAGCGGCGTATCCGACGGAAGAATTTCGCAGTACACGCGGCATTCGCGGATGCGTCGCGCGATGAGCTGGGTGTATTGTGCCCCGAAATCAAGGACGACCACATTTTCGTCGGGGCGCGGAAGGGCGGTAATGGAAGTTGGCGGCATTACTTCGCCCCTCGGTTATAAAAATCAAAAATTACGAACGTAGCAGGCAAGGTAAAATGCAACATCTTACTTTTAATCCTACCATAGCGCATTACTTTTTGGAAACTGGCCTGCCCGTGTTTACGAGCCGGGCACGATGCTTTGCCAGTCGGCGGCAGGAACGAACCTCTCCAAATGTCCGACATTGGTTGTTGCGATAACGAAATCGGTTTCGGGCAGGCCACGCGAAAGAACCTGTGCCGCCAAAATAACGTCAACGTCCAATGCGTCGGGGCTTGCGGTCGGCTGTCCCGCGTTTCGCGCCTGCGCCCAAAGTTCGGCGGCCAATTCCAAATCGTCGGTCGTTAGCAGCAAAAAGCGCGATGGATCAGAAAAGCAAAACTGACGTAAGCGTGCAATCTGCGACCGCGCGTTTCGGCGCTCCATTTCGCGCAGCGTTTCGTAGTAGCACACAGCGGGCACGAGAACCCGATTTCCCACCGCGATACACGAGCGCACCCAGTCACGACAAAGCGTCGTCGGGGAAATTGATGCATTCATATCCTGCCCCAAACTGCCAACTGCGAAAGTATCTAAAACGATAGTTCGCGGCATTTTATAAGTTTTCTTGGGAAAGGCGATCGGGAATGTTAAAACGCGGGTAGCCGTCGCGCTCTATTTCGGCATACATTCGCGCTTCTTCGGCTAATTCTTCTGGCGTTTTAAGCGCGTCTTCCTTTTTCCACTGTTCAAACAGTGCGAGGGTTTTGTCCCGACCCGCATCCAATTGCGCCAACCGCTCCATTGTTGCCGCTCGGTTAACGCTGTATTTTTGCCGAATCTGTTTCAGTAGTTCTTCTAAACTTTCCGGGCGCGCTTCGTCTTGGGTTTCTTCGTCTTCCCAAATAACCTTTACTTTGGCGGCAGGCGGTATTTCCCCGGCTTGAAATTTGCGGAATAGTTCGGCGACCGTGCCTTCTTCAATATGCGTCATCGTTTGGGTTTTCCTTAGCCGACGCCCTGCGCTCTTTGCAGGGATTTTCCTTCGCTCGCAATCGCGGGGGCGACGATCATTTCGGCTTGCTGCATCTCTTTGAGGTTTTTCGCGCCGAGCGATCCCATCGAGAGTTTGAGCGCGCCGACCAAATTCATCGTGCCGTCGTCCTTGTGGGCGGGGCCGAACAAAATTTCTTGAAGCGTGCCGGATACGCCGACCTTGATGCGGGTTCCGCGCGGCAAGTCGGCGGAACTCGTTGCCATGCCCCACGAAAAACCGAGGGCGGGCGCTTCCTGCGCGGCGGCAATCGTCGAACCGAGCATCACGGCGTCGGCCCCGGCGGCAATCGCTTTGGCAATATCGCCGCCGTTACGGATGCCGCCATCGGTGACAATGGGAACGTAGCGGCCTGTTTCGTTGAAGTAGTCGTCGCGGGCTTGGGCGCAATCGGCGGTTGCCGTGACTTGCGGAACGCCGATACCCAGCACCTTGCGGGACGTACAAATAGCGCCCGGCCCAACGCCGACCAAAACACCCGACGCCCCGGCTTCCATCAGTTCTTTGGTCGCTTGATAGCCGACCGTGTTTCCAACAATCACGGGAATGGGCGCGTTCTTGCAAAATTCGGCGACCGGGAACGTGGGCATCTGCGACGATTCAAACCGCACCGTGCCGACCGTGGACTGCACGAAAAACAAGTCGGCCCCGGCCTCGACAGCGGCCTCGGCGGCTTTTTCAGCGGTATGCGGAGCCGCCGATACGGCGACAATCCCCCCACCCTGCTTGATTTCACGGACGCGGCGCGCGATTAAGTCGGCGCGCACGGGTGCGTCGGCGTACAATTTTTGGATAAAGGAAATAATTCCGTCGCTGGGCGCATCGGCGATGGCTTGCAAAACGGCCTCGGCGTCTTCGTAGCGGGTTTGGATGCCATCCAAGTTGAGCACGGCCAGCCCGCCCATTTTACTCATTTGCAGCGCGAGCGCGGGATTGACGGCCCCATCAAGGGCGGCGGCGATAATGGGAAAGGCAAAGGTTTTGCCGCCCAACGTCCACGAAACGTCCACGTCGCGGGCGTCCACCACGAGCGGGCCGGGCACAAGGGCCACTTCGTCAAATCCGTAGGTGCGCCGCGATTTTTTGCTGCCGCCGATAGTTACGTCCACTGCTTTTTGCTCCGTTTGTTGTTGGTGTTTTGGGTTTGCTGTCGCACCATTGCTACAAGCGGTGGGGCCGCACCGTTCCCGCGCGACCCGTTTTGACTATTTTACCGTTCTATGTTACGCTTTACTGCCGCCGTCTTTCAAGCGCGGCGACTGGTTGGTATAACGGCGTTTTCGTTTTGTGTTTAGAAGGATCGCCTTGATGAGATCGCACCTATCCGTGCCAGCGGAATCCATTGCTGAATGCCCCACGCGCTGCGTACTGCGCGTATTGGAAGCGGCATGGAGACACAACACCCTGTCGTCCCCGCGCATTGCCGCATTGCTTTGCCTGTCGGTAGCGACGATTGACACGTATTTTGAGCGAGCGATGCGTCGCGCCCACGTCCACGACCGGGGCGGCGCGCTCATTGTCGCGGTAAAGTGCGGCTGGTTAAACGTGGAGGAACCTAAACCGTCCGTGCCCATCGCCGCCGCGTCGGCCACCGCTCAAAGAAAGAAGCGCGTCGTGCGCAAAAGAAAACAAAAATGTAGGCATTTACCGACATAGAATGTCGGCAATCGCCGGTATACGGCAAGCAAGCAATAGTGTTATTCTTGAAAGGTCTGGGTAGGATTACTCACACCCGGAACAAACCGCAGGAGGACTACGTCATGTTTCCATCGCTCCAACGTTTTTGCTCGACTAAAACGGTTAGGGTGACACCATTTCTTACTTACGCGGCTCTGGGCTTCGCAGCCGCTTTCTGGTCACCATCGCGTGCCACGGCTCAGACGACGACGCCCAGCGATCCGTCCGAAATGCGCCTTGCGACATCAGCAGCGCGTATGTCGGACGTTTACAACTCTAATGGACTGACAGTATATTCCATTCTCACCGCTGAAAATGGCTCGGGGTTATGGCGTAGCGATAATTATGCGAAGGTATTGGATTGCTGGACTACTCAATCTAACCTGCATTCGATGTTTTCTGCGAACACGTACGCCCGCGTTACGAACAATACAGGAAATCAGGTGGCTATATTAAACTCGTATTACCCTTATGTCAATATATTCTGTAGCGGAATAATCAACGCTGGCGGAAATCACACGGCTTTCTCGGCGATAGGTTTGGGAGAAGCTTTTACATCGGGTCAAGCAGAGGTTCCCAATGGGGTTACCGATTACGTGGAGGACAATGCTTATTTTTTCGTCCATTCGGTTTACCAACAGGGCCAATATAGAGACGCGGCAGGATCAATGTAAGGCCGTACCGACTCGTCGCTTCCGCCGCCGCCGGACATAACTTAGATTTGATTTTCATGTAAGGAACCGATGTTGTGAAGCATATGCGAAATCATCCTGCTCTGCGCTGCGCCCGCGTCAACACCCGTCGAACCGGACAGCGACTGCTTTCTCTGTTCACGCTATCCGCGCTTTTTTGGACGCAGGGAGCGGTAAATGCGCAATCGGCACAAAGGTCGGTTCCAGTTCAAGCCGGGCCAACCGCCAACGCGGCCAACCCGGTCGTCCAGTTGAACACCGCAGACTTGCGGCATTTCACTTCCGCGCTTTCCGCCTTGTCCGCGCAGGGCAAAGTCGCCTTCGTCGCCGAGGGCAAGCCGTTTGTTTCCACGCTTTCGGACGACAATTTGGATAAGCTCACCAAATCGCTGCCCGTTGGCGATGCGGCGACACTACGGGAAGTCACCGACTCAATAGCCCACGCTTATGACTACGACGTGGTGCGCTTACCTGCCCAGCCACACTTGGTGCTGCTTCTCAAACGCTACAACAATCCTAACGATTTCCCGCAAATCTCGTATGAGGAAGCCGTACGAAGTCTGCACAACATCATCCTCGCCACGAACACGCTCAATCCCCGCGTGACCGATTTGGGAAGGCCGGGCAGCCCTTTCGAGCGCTTGTACGATTCCTCGACGGCAGAGCAGCGGGTAAAATTGACAAACCCGACCGCCGTTTCCGATTTGACGCCCGAAAGGCAGAGAGTCGTGTGGCAGTTGGCCTGTCAGAGCTATTTCATGCCAATGGGTTCGTTCGACAACGTTTATGCGCGACTGGAAGGACTGCGCGACCCGCGCACGGTGTTTTGCTGGATGGATTGGACGGAATGGATGGCCTCGCCGTTTCCGCTTTCCGTGTTCGGCTGGGAAGGGCCGTTCGGGCCAAACCACGGCAATCATAGATGCGCCATCAGTCACAACCTGCACATGGCCCCCGGCGGCGCGACCGGTTTGTCCGTTTCCTATAAAGCCGCTATCGCGTCCGGCTTGATCGACATGAAAACGGGACGCCTGCTCAAACCGCTCCCTGACGACCAAACCGCGCCGATTGTAGAGCCGACGATAGCGAAGACGACTAACCTCACGTCCACTGCCCCTGCCAACGAAACACTTAAAAATACGTTGACGTTGCAAAACGCCGTGCACCAACTAAACGAAAACGCCGGGGCAGACACGGGGAAAATCGACGCCGACATTTTTCACGCCACGGTCGATGACGCGCTTGCCAATAAAACGGTGACCCTGATTGGAACCCAAGCCACTCCCCCATTCGTCCTGCTGGACGCTTTTAGCCGTATCTATGGTTTATGGATAGTCGCGCAAAAGGACAAATCCTACTTCTTGACGCTACGCGCCCCGTGCCCCTGCAAGCAGATCACCGACGTTCCGCAGGAAATACGCCGCTTGTTTCCCGAACCGATGTGGCGGGCGGTGGAAGGCGGGGCAAGCAATTACGAAAACACGGACGAAGAAAAAGCGGCGAAGAAACGGTACGAGGATTACAAAACGCGATTGGACAAAGGCGGATACGAGTTTTCCGAAGCCGATAGAAAAAGTATAAAAAATCAGGAGGAGTGGCGTACACGACAGGCGCAAGCGCGAATGCGCGTTCATTCCGCCGAGGCAATTAATAAGGAATCTATTCGCCGCATTCGTGCCCTCGTCGAGCCGCTCGTTCCCAAAAACAGCGGGAAACGCCTTGCCGTCGTTGAGGTCGGCGACGAAGCGCATCAGGCGCTGGCTATTTTCCATTTGACCCAAGCGGCGCAAGCGCTGGACGGCTTAATGACCGCCCCTGTCCCGCCGTATCTTCTGCACTTTGACCGCGCGTTCGTACAAATCATCGTTGGCACGCGGGAAGGGCCGGACGGCGCGGCATGCCACTTAGGAACTTTCGATGAAGAAGGCGTCCCCCGTGGAAATTTTTCGTCTTTTTTCCGGCTCACGCCGCAATAGATGACTTATCGTGCGGCTTTGGTTGCGGCGGGTTTGGGTTCGTCTTCGGCACGGTCGGAGCCGGAGACTTGCGGGCCAATCGTCATCACCCAGCGCACTTCGAGGGCGTCCCATTCGTACACGGCCTTGTTCCCGTCGCCGTTCCAGTAGCGCACGCCGGTCGGCGAGTACCCGCCTTGCGGGCCGCCCCGGCGCGCGGCTTGTTCCCTATCACCTGCGGGATCGTTGATTAAAAGGCGTCCGTCGGTTTGGTAGCCGCGCGCCACCATAATATGCCCCGCGCCCGTGACCTGCGTGCCCAAAATCACCGGACGGCCCGCATCAAGTTCGGTTTTGACGCGCGCCCATGTCGCTTTTTCGTTGTACCAAATGGCGACGCCCGGAAACTGCGGGCGCAGATAATCGAGCATTTTGGCGTGGATTGCGCCGCTGTTCGGCTCGCATACTTTGGCGTCCACGCCGGGGATCGCGTAGCCGTAGTCGGTCGTATGCGCATAGTTTGACAGTACGCGAACGGGTTGCGGGTTTATTTTTTTGTAATAGGCCAGCACCATTAACATCGAGGTTGGGC
>CAXTBP010000073.1:0-23441 GCA_964241985.1 uncultured Armatimonadaceae bacterium
ATCGGTGGGCTTGTGGACGGGCAAGCGGTTTCCGGCCTCCGATTTAGCCCCGTATATCATCGCGCAAGTTTTGGGCGGCATCGCAGGTTCGGCGGTGCTGCTTCTTATCGCAAGCGGCAAAACCGGCTTTAGTTTAAGCGGTGGGTTTGCCGCCAACGGCTACGCCGACCATTCGCCGGGCGGCTACTCGCTGGTTGCCGCCTTTGTCGCCGAAGTCGTGCTGACGTTTTTCTTTTTGCTGATTATTTTGGGTTCCACCGACGGGCGCGCGCCCAAAGGATTCGCGCCCGTCGCTATCGGTTTGGGGCTTACGCTCATTCATTTGGTCGGCATTCCCGTCACCAATTTATCCGTCAACCCGGCTCGCTCCACCGGCCCCGCCGTTTTTGTCGGCGGCTGGGCGCTTGCGCAGTTGTGGCTGTTTTGGCTCGCCCCGCTGCTTGGCGCGGCGATTGCGGGCCGCGTGTACCATACCCTCGCTGCCGAAAGCGACGTGCGCATTCCCATCGTCGGCGAAAGCTCGCCCGAAATCCCCGACCGCGTGGTTTCGTAAATCGAGCAAAGCCGGGTTCATCCGACTTTTTATTTCAAGGCGGGCTTGAGTAAAACGCCGTCGCAGCCGGACGGCAATTCTATCCCGAGCAGGTTGCACAGTGTTGGCGCGATGTCGGCGGGGGAAACCTGTTCCGTCCACACGCCGGGCGCGATGCCCCAGCCGCAAATGAGAAGCGGCACGTGCGCGTCGTACACAAACGGCGTGCCGTGCGACGTGCCGGATTTGCCGCCCGTCACATAGTTTTCCTCATTGATCACGAGCAAGTCGCCGGACACGTTCGGATAATACGCATTCGCCAAATGCCGGGCCAGTTCGTTGGGCGGCAACGCGCCGGTTAAAAGCTGCGTGCGCGTGTAAACGTTGTACACGCCCGGCACGCTTCGGGCCGCGTCAGCCGCGACGGTTTCGATTTCGGCCCGCGACGCGGCCTTGCCGGTTTGCACCAAACGGGTCAAAACCGCGTCGTTCAAATACACGTAGCCTTCCACGAACGCGCCCGACGCTTTGTTGTCCGCGCTTTGCGAAAAATACGTGTCGGCCCCATAGCGGGCGGTGAGGGCAGCGTCAATCGCCGACGAAACCGCTTTGCCTTGTACGCGCCCGCCGGGAATGTGCCGGGCGGTCAAATCTTCGGGCACGGGCGATGCGCCGTGGTCGGCGGATATCACGAAAACGACGTTGTTCAAGCCACCCGGCACGGTGCGGCGCAGAAAATTCAAAAAGTCCGCGATTTGCCGGTCGGTTTGCACCGCCGTATCGACGGCTTCCGGGCTGTACGGCCCCCAAGCGTGCCCGACGTAATCGTTGGTCGCAAGGTTGAGGGCAAGTAAATCGGACACGTTGTCGTTTCGCAAACCCAACTTTTCGCTGGTTACCGCCCGCTTGGCGGTTTCAAACACGAAAGCGTTGGCATCGGGCGTTAGGGTAAAGGCGGCATAGCCCGCCTCGTTTTTTTCGCTTGGAACGCGGTGCGGAAAGCGCGTGCCAATTGCCTGCTGCGGGCCGTCGTCGGCAATAATTGGCGCGAACGAGTGCGACGCCAGTTGTTCGGGCGAAAGGGTCGGTGTCCACGTCGTGCCCAGCGTCTTGTCGGGCAGTGCGTCGCGGTTGACAGCTTCCACCCAATCCGGCAGTTTTCCACTCGGGCAAAAGGCCGAACTGCTGATCCAGCGTCCGCCTTCGGTGTCGAACCAAACGCTCACGTCCTGCGTGTGCCCGCCAAGCAAAATTGCGGCCCGGTCTTTGAGCGAAATCGTCACGACTTTGGCCCGTCCGCCCGTGGCGAGTTTGAGTTCGTCGCCGACCGTCGTGGTGCGCAAGTTGCGCGGCCCCATCGGTTTTGCGCGGCTCGTCGGCAGTGCGCCGACCACGGTTTGGTTGGGATCGTCCACGCAGTACACCGGAGTGCGCGTGGTTTTGTTCCACCAATCGTTTGCCACAATACCGGATTTGTATGGGTACGCGCCTGACAACAATACGGCGTGCCCCGGCCCCGTATACAAAGGCCAGTGGGCGTAGCGGGCGTCCACGAAATCCGAGCCGTGCGTCATCAAATAGCGGAACCCGCCGACGTTACCGCCGCCAGTTTGTGCGGGCAAAAACAAATCCGCAAGCCGCCGCAAATAATCGGCCCGAAATTGGTCGATGGAAACCATCACAACGAGCCGGGGCCGTGCGCCGCTCCGAACGGTGCGGGCAAATTCCGTGTTGTTGCCCCCGCCGTACGGTGCAGGGGTTTGGGCCTGTGCCGAATGCAGACCCAAACCCATCACCGCCGCACAAACCGCCACTATCGCGCCTTGCGCGCCGCGCTTAACAAATTTCATTTTCACAAACCCATGATAAACGACAATTGTTAAGGGCGCTTTAAGAACGGCGGCGAGGTTAAACGGAGAACGTGCGGCCCCTCGGTTTCCGAGGCCGCGCTGCCAACCAGCAGCAAGGCGTCGTTTTTTCGCAGGATGGAATAGGGCTTTATCGGCGCGGCGAACAGGGGCAAAGGCGGCTGGCTCCACGTTCGCGTGGTTTTATCCCAAGCCCACAATCCGCTCGTCGTTCCGACCCATACAACGCCCGGCTCACTTAAAAGCGCACGACCGCCGGGCGCGGCGACCGGTTCCGCTCCCCCAGCAGGAAACGGCAGTGGTTCCAACGCATTGGTTCCCCGGTTCCAGCGCCACAGCAGGGTGTTCGGATTTTTTTGCGGTGCGCTGCCGAACAAAAGGTAGACGCCGGTTTCATCGGACGCGATACGCGCCACCTGTCCGACAGGCTGCCCCGGCCCTCCCTTCGGTTCAATCGCCGCCGCCGGGGGGACGAGTCGCCCCGGTTCGCCGCTCCACACAACCAGTCGCCATCGGTTTGCGGCCTCGTCGAAGCGGTAGGTTCCGCTTTGGCAGGTTAGCCAAAGCGCGTCGCCGTCCGCCGCCATGACGCCGACATAATCCCCGCGCGCTGGGAAACCGGATGCCTCGTCCCAAACCGTCCACGTTTGCGCTTGCTTATCCCACCGTGCTGCAAATGAAAACCCGGCGTCCTGATGGGATCCCAACGCCCAAACCGTGCGTGGTGTCACCACAAGGCGACTTAGCGTAAACTCGATGGATTTGCTTTGCTCGGCGTCCGTGCGAGAGCGTATCACAATCGGCTGGCTCAACGGTTCCCACTCGGCGCTGAGTTTCGCGCCGTTTTGTGGGATAGACGTGGCGCGCAGTCGCCACAAGCCCCCTCGTTCACTTGAGACACAAAACGTATCCTGCCCGATCTGTTGCGAAGGCGTTTGCTGCGGGCCGTTGTTGCTGTTGTACTGCGCGTCATACGGCGCGGTTCGCAGCGCGTCGGGCAAATCGGCGGTTTGCCATTTTTGCTTCGCGCGGTCGTAGCGCGCTATCATGCGCCCCGCCACAGACACCCATATCGCCGCATCGTCAACCGAAATCGGGAATACGGGCCGACGCCACGAGTAATCCTCGGAATCGAATAAACTGGGTTCGGGCGGCAAAGGCGGCGCGACAACCTCCCAATCGCTTTTTGCCGCGTCCCATTTCCACACGCTGCCATTGGGATTTCCCGCCGTTGTCGCCACATAGGTTTGATCCTGCACTGTCAGCAGATACGGCCCGCTATTCGTGTTGCGCGGCAAAGGAAGTGGCGTCGTCCATTTTTGCGTGGCAACGTCGAGCCCGGCCAAACACTCGATTTGCCCGTAGCCGGATGCGCCGCCGCGCTCTTTCCAAAAGGCGTTTTGTGCGAAATACCCGCTTTGCACCGGAACTTTGTACCAAACGCGGCTTCCTTGCGCGGCAAAGGGACGGAGCGGTCGGTTTTGCGACGCACCATCGGATCCCAACCACGCGGCGGGCGCTTGCGGCGCAACGCGCTGAGCGGGCAAAGGGGCAAGGCTTGTTGGTGGCGTCGGCTTTTGATACCATGCCACATCGCTGTTCGACGAAACAAACCATATTGCACCGTTTTGCCCGTTCCCAAGCAAGCGGGCATTTGTTGATGGCACAGGCAGATCGGCGGCCATTTCTACACTGCCCGTCGCCGCGTTCCAGCGCAAAACCGAACTGCCGCTGCTATTTGGTTGCAGGAGCGGCGCACTCTCCAAAGATGTACCGGCGATAACCGGAGCGTTAAGGTCGGCGAGCGCTCGATTTTGACCGTTTACCGTTATGTTTTGCCACGTGTTTTTTTGCGCGTCCACGAGAAACAAAGCGGCTCCGACCTGCACCAAAAGTTGGGCTGGGTTTTGCCGGTTTGCGCGCATCAGACGCCGTATCGGCGCGCGCTGGCTCGCAAAGGTCGTGTCTATCGGGAAAAACTCCGCCCGAGCGGGACGGGCCGACGAAATGCCGGAGGAGTGAAGTCCTATGCGCTGCACGCCGTCGTTTGGGCCGAGATCGGCGCGCGGCGCGCGCGCCAGCGTGTCATTGTTGTGGACATACCAAACGATTTCCTCACCGACCGCAGCCTTTGCATCGCTGCCGGGCGCGGCGTCAGGGGTTACGTACCGAGCATCAAAAAAGGGCTGGGCGGACGCCGCTTCCGCGTCGTTTTTGCCGTACCAAAAAGGAACGCGGTGGCGTATCCAGTACGTCGTGAGAAGCGGGCCATAGGCTTCATAACCGCTCGCGCCTCCATAGTAGTTTAACTCGTTGAACGGGCCGCGCGGCGTTTGCACCGACTGCATAAGCGGAAAAAGCGCCTCGGTCGGCACGGTGTCGAGTTGAACGAGAGCCGGATCTGGCGGCACGGTTTCCGTGCCGCTTCCCGGCCCGCCCGCATCGTTCGGGCGCGGCCTGTATTCGGACTGCCACGGAAAGCGGCTTGGCGCGGCAACAAGACCAAAGTGCTGCCACGTTTTCGCCACGGGGTCATAGCGGTCAATGCCGCCGATTTGCGTGTTCGCAACGTGACTCCGCGATAAGGCAATCGCTTTGGATAGCGTCGCCCACAACACGTTGTGCTCGTCCACAAAAAGGCGAGCCGGTTCGTTTGGAACCATTGCCTCGCCTTGGAAAACGCCAAACGGGTCTTGGTAGGGCGCGCGGGTTTGCGGCGGGGTCGGCAGTTCGGTGGTTTCTCCGGTCGGCAAATCCACGCGAAGCAAGCGCCAGCGCGGCGCAACCGGTTCCACGTCGGGTTCTTGCGCACTGAAAGTTACTGTGGTGGACGAACGCATTGGGGATACGGGTTCGTCGGGCACACGGTAGGCTACATATAGCGCGGTTTTGCGCCCTGATGTGGATACCGCGCCCGTGCTCACCACTTGGCCGGGCAAAAAGGCGCGCCATGTTCCTTTGTCGAGCGAATACGCGAAAAGCCCCTGCGATGTGCCCAGCCACAGCACTTGGCGGGCGTCGTCCATAAACACAAACGATACGCCCACAAAAGGCGTTACGCGCGGAAAAAGGGTTTCGTCCCACGCGACCGGGCGTAACTTTTGCGCTTTTTTATCCCATACCGAAGCGATGGCATCGGCGTCGCGGGACACAACAGACGATGCAAAGGCGATATAGCGCGGCGATACCGCAAGGCGGCCCTGACCGAACCAGCGCGCGAACTGACGTGACGCGCGCTGGGCCGAGACGCGGGCCTCGTCGTCTGCGTTGTAAGGTAGTTCCATCGAAAGCGGCGTGGGTATTTCTGCTACCGTGGCCCACGTATCGGCGCGTTTATCCCATGCGCAAAGTGCAAGACGCCCCGCGCCACCCGCCGCGTTTCCGAAACGGGCGGCGCTGCTCGCAGCCCGCAGTTTTACGGGCGCGGGGCGCACCAAACACCATGCTTCGGCGCTTTTTGCATCGGCAGCAGCGGCGACCGCTTCCACATACGTTCCGGGTAAACCGTCGCTTGGCGTATAATAGCGCGCCGTTCGGTTTTGCACCCGCTTGAGGCCGTACTGCGTTCCCAGCCAAACGGGCGCGTCCGCTGTGCGGATGCCGCCACCGTTCATTGGGGTGAACGCAAACGAGGTAATGGCGTTGACGGCGCGCGTAGAATCTGCGTTTCCTTTATCGTCTTCGCGCACCTGGGTCAGCGGCAGTTCTTCAAAGGGCTGGGCGTGGCCTGAAGGGTCAACCGGGGTTTGGGCAAATAACGTGGGCGCATCGCCCGCCACGGGAAACGTCGTTTTGATGGCCGGGTCTGCGGGTTTTAGGGGGGCGGACGAAGCGGACGGTTTTGCCGGGCCGGTTTGGGCAAATGCGGGAAATTGCGGGGCGCACACGACGGCGGCTCCCGTGGCCGCCGCAACGACAAAAAGAAAAACCGGCGCATGGCTTCGGGCGCGGGATGCACGGGCAGGCCGCCCGCCGCGAACGCGCTTCGCTGCGTGTTTCATGGTGTGTCTTTCCAGTGCGCTTATCCATCAAGAAAAGCGGCGTAAAACGAGGTTAAACGCCCTTTAAGACAAACCGGGTGCGGTTTTGCTTCACTTTTTCCGCCGACGTTTCGCGTGAATTAGTCCGTGGTGCGCGCGTTTTCTTGCGCGCCGAGCGACTGTGGGCCTTCCACTTCGCGGGCCAAATCGGCGGCAAGCCCTTCCAAAACGCCCACGAACCCGTCGGAATAGTTTTTGTTTTCCCGGTCGCGCTCCACAGCGGCATCGACGGCTTCGCGCAGCGCATACAGCAGTTTGCGATTGGCGGGCGTGTCCGTGAAAAAGGGATCGGCTCCCACGCGCGGCCCGAGTTCGGACGGGCGCTCGGCTCCCAAGCGGACGACCGTTTGCATCGCCCGCCATGCGGTCGCGCGACACTCTTCGAGCGCGGCCTGCGCGGCATCCACATCGCCGCAGCGCAGCCGAAAGGCGGCTTCGGCACTTGCTTTATGGACACGCAAAAAAGCGCGTACGATTTGGTTCAGTTCGTCCTGCGATATGTTCATCGGTATAGCGTGATTATAAGCCCGCAGGCCGAGCGGATAAACCGGTACGTGGTTTGGTTGCACGAAATTTGCCGGTTCGGGGCGGCTTTGCCCGCCCCCTTTTCCCTGCGTGAACAAAATGCGCATCGGGAAAGTCGGATAAAATACTCTACGCCAGCACGGCATTTTTACGGGGGAAAATTGACTTGGATTTTGCCGCTGAACTGCGCCGCTTGCGCAAACGGCGCGGTTTTTCCCAAGCCGTTTTAGCCAAACAGGCGCAAGTTTCCGAACGGGCAGTGCGCTATTGGGAATCGGGCGCAACATTCCCCGGCGCGTAGGAATTGCAAAGCGTAGCGACGGCGCTGACACTGACGCCCGAGGAGCGCACGCCCCTTTTTTCTCTTTTGCCGAACCGGCGTGGGGCGCAAGTTGTGCGGCGCGAACTGAGCGAAAACGGTTCCGGCCCCTTTTCCGCTCCCGCGCTTGGGGATTTGCTCCGCGCGATGCGCCTGCGCCGGGGGGTTACCCAAAGCCAAGTCGCCGACCGTTTGCGGGTCACGCGATCTACCATGTTGCGCTGGGAAGCCACGCGCTCCTTGCCGTCGGAAGATAATTTGGAGCGGCTGTGCGCGCTCTAAGGAGCGTATGTCGAGGAGCGTTTGGTTTTGCGTTCCCGACGTTTGCAGCTCCCGGAGTTTGCCAAGCCCGGCCTGTCTCTCGATTTGTACGAGGAAAAGGTGGCGCGGCTTTCCGAAGCGGTTCTTTGGCCGGACAATCCGCTGATTGACTTGCAGGCCCTGCTCCTCAAGCGCGAATTGTGGCCGCTGACAATACAAAGCGAAGATGCCCTCAATCTTTTGGTAACGGTTCAACTGCGCCACGGTCTCTACCTCATCGAACAAAATCGTAAAAAAGAAGCGACTTCCTGCTTGAAGCACGCATTCACGCTTTTTCAAGATCGGCGCGGAAACCACGAAACAGCACGCGAACTTATTAATGTCGCCGCCCCGTATGTCGGCAATGGCCGCAGCGAAACGGAAAACGGGATGCGCGTGACGCAAAGATGGCTTTCTTCATTTCCCGATACGCAGAAAGCACCGCTTTGGTGCGATATTGCCATTTACGCGGGGAGCGCGGGGCAGCATGAGTACGCCGCCTACTGCCTGCAGCAAGCGCAAAAGTTCGTCCCCCTCAGCCATGACTCCGCTTACATCAGTGAGCAGTATTTTCCGTTCAGTCAAGCCAAAACGCTGGTCAAGGCCAAGCGCCCGTGGGAAGCCCTCGACGCGCTGTCACGCCTGCCCGCCACAAACGGGGCGGCGGGTTCGCAGGTTTTTCAACAGTTGTTTATGGTCGAAGCGCTTATCGACGTGAAAGAAATGGCGCAGGCCCAACGGACGCTTGATGCCGTCCAGCGTCACTTCGAGCAGTATCCGCAGCCCCTTTACATGCCGTACTTTTCCCGCCTTGCCGCCCGCCTTTGAACGCGCCGCGCAAAGGAACAAAAGCGACGCTTGGGCGAACTAACCTATTGTGACTAATTTTGCTTTTGCGTGGCGACTGCGCGCCGTTTTTTTTGCTTTCGTCGCGTTTTGTTTTTCACCGTTTGTTCTTCCTTCACACGCGCAAACGGCGGGCGAAATCAGCGTGCAAACGCTTTTGCCGGAAATGACGGATTTGGCGCGGCTCGCCAAGCGGCCCGCGCCGTATTACACGACGGCGCAGGCCTCATCTTATGATCGGCATTCCACCCCGCAAACCAAGCACGACGATGCGGCATGGTTCGCAAACAGCGACTTTGGCTTTTTTCTCAGCCAAGCCGTGTCCCCCAACGGCGTGCGCAAAGAATACATCATGGCGGATTTGCGCGGGCCGGGTGCAATCGTTCGCCTTTGGTCGGCGAATCCCAGCGGAACCCTGCGCTTTTATTTCGACAACGAAAAAACGCCGCGCCTCGCGGGCACGATGGCGTATCTGCTCGGCGGGCGTATCGCGCCCTTAACGTTCCCGTTTTCGTACGTGGCGGCGCGGGGCGCGAATATGTATTTCCCCCTGCCCTACAAAGAGCGGTGCATCGTCACGCTCGAATACGAGGGCGGCGAAGAAGACAAGGCGAGCGGCCTGTATTATCACGTCGGCTACCGCACGTATGCGGCGAACACGCCGGTTCGGACGTTCGCCTTATCGGATTTGAGCGATACGAAAACGCTCGCCGTTATGGAAACTGTCCGGAAAGACCTGATGCGCCCCGCGCCCATTTCGGGCGCGGCAAACTCCAAACAAACGGTTTTGAAAAAAGGCCAGTCGCTGTCGCTGCCAATTGATGCGCCGAGCGTGAACGGCGCGGCGCTTCGGGAACTGCGCGTACAACTTCCGCCGCCCGCCAAACTTTCCGCGAACACCCCGTGGGAAGACCCGCACCAACTGCACAACGTTTTGCGAAACCTGATGGTTTCGCTTTCGTTCGACGGGCAGGAAACGGTTCGCGTACCGCTGGGCGATTTTTTCGCGTCGGGCGTGGGATTGAATCCGAACGAAAAATCGTATCCGATGACGATTCATCCGAATGGCACGCTTATCTGTCGATTCGTGATGCCGTTCAAAAAACGCGCCGTCGTTAAAATCGAAAATCGAAATGCGCCTACTCAGGCGATTACCGTTTCGGCAAAAGCGATGACGTTCGTTTTCGACGCGAATACCTACCTTTTTCACGCGCAATGGACAGCCGAGAAAACGCCCACACGCCCGTTCCACGATATGAATTTTCTCGATGCCAAAGGCGAGGGCCGCTTTGTCGGGGTTTCGCTTGCGGTCGCCAACCCGACGCCGGATTGGTGGGGCGAGGGCGACGAGAAAGTGACCCGCGACGGCGAAGCGTTCCCGTCGATCTTCGGAACCGGCTCGGAGGATTATTTCGGCTACGCTTGGTCGTCGCCGTTCTTGTTCGCGGTTCCGTACCACGCGCAAACCCGGTGCGATGGGCCGGGTACGGCGGGCCACGTTTCCAATCAGCGGTGGCAGTTGTTCGACGATTTGCCGTTTGAAAAATCGCTGCGCTTCGATATGGAAGAATGGCACTGGACGCCCAACATTTCACCGACGTTTGCCCGCACTGCCTATTGGTACGAGAAGCCCAGCGCAACCGGCACGCGCCCCGCGCCGCTCAATATCGCCTTGCTTTTGCCGCCGCACATCACGCCCCCCGCGCCGGTCGCGGGGGCATTGGAGGGAGAAAACCTGCCGCTCGTATCGGTTACGGGGGGCAAAGTCGAAATACAGGGCGGCTATTGGGAGATTTCAAACAGCAAGCAGCGCTGGTGGCGCGATGCCAAACGCGGCAACAAACTGACGCTCGGCTTTTCCGTACCCACCGATGGAACCTACAAACTGAGCGGCAATTTTTGCTTCGCCGTGGATTACGGAATTCATAAAATTCGGGTAAACGGACAGGCTGCCGTCCCGTCGCCCGCCGATTTTTTTGCCCCCAATCTGCATTGGGAAAAGCGCGCCGTCGGCACGTTCGCCCTCAAAGCGGGGCAGGCGACCTTTGAAGTCGAAAACGTCGGAAAAAACGGGCGTGCCATTCCCGGTCAAATGTTCGGCTTAGACTATCTGCTGCTTGAAAAAATCGGGCCGCTTCCGCCCGCGCGCGTGCCCGCCGTGCCGACCGTTCCCACGTCGCCTACCCCGTCGAAGCCGTAAAATTGCGTGGTTTGCGATAAATTGGGTATTATGGGTGGAACGTCGCTGTTTGAACCCGGCGGCTGGGAACCCTTATATGGCTAAAATACTTCTTTTCTTCGCTGTTGTCATGGCTGCTTTCGGGCGCGTTTCGCCCGCGCTCGCCGATCCGCCCACCGTCAAAAGTGTGGTTCTCGGCACGAACTATACGAAAAACAAAATCGTCGGGGAAACCACGACGTTCGCGCCGACCGACCATAAAATCGTTTGTGTGCTGCGTCTGAGCGGCGCGGACAAAAACAGTCAGTACATGGTGCGCTGGTTCGCCGTCGATTTGGGCGATCAAAAAGCCTTCAAACTGAACCCGACCAACAAAAAGGACTTCAAAATTCAGGAGTTCCTTGTTCCGAAACAGCGCGCCAACGTCTTCACCGCAACGCTTGAATTCCGTCCCCCGACGACATGGCCTGCGGGCAGCACGCCGCCCAAAGATTGGCCGACGGGCGCATACCGCGTGGACTGGCTCCGCGACGGTCAGCCGCTCCGCTCCGTGGAATTTTCTATCAAAGCGCCTTCGGCAATAACTGCGGCGACCGCGCAGTAGTTGGATATGGCCCCCCTGCCCCCCAATAATGGGGGGTTCTGAGTAGCCTGTCGGTGCTGCCAAGTGGCGCGGTGGTCGTAAAATGCCTTTTCAGAACCCCCCATTATTGGGGGGCAGGGGGGCTTCGCTGCGCTTTCCCCTAATCTTCCACGTCCGGCAAATCGACCGTCAGCGGGGCAAGGTCGCTTTGATGGTGCAGCCGTTTTCCGCTGACGTAAATCGTGAAGCCTTTGTCACCGTCGTTGAAGGCGTCTTCCGGGTGGGCGGGGTCGTCCCAAACGAGCGTCAGAAGGCGGTTTCGGTATATCACATCCTGCACGCAGAAATACGCCCAGCCCCCGTTTTCTATGGACGGCAGCAAGGGGTGGATTTCCAAAACGTCGTCGTTGCGCGGCACGATACCGAGTAGCGCGGTCAAAATCAGGTCGGCCCATGTGGAGTGCAAATAGTCGCGCTCGCCGGTCAGCCATTGCCCGGTTTCGCCACTGTAGTACTCGCCCGTATGCGGACGCGCAAAATCATTGTCCTCAAACTGCGCCCGCCCGAATGAATTGACGAGGGCGAACAGGCTCGTGCGCGTACCGCCCGGATGGGCCGATTCGCCGAACTGCCGCAGCGATTGGGCCAAACCGGAAATCACCAAACTGTTGGCGTGGGGCCAAGTCGGGCCGTTCCAAGCGCAGAGCGTGAGCGGCTTGCCCCGCATGGTTTTGTCTTGACTGTAGGCGGGCGACGTTTGCGAGGTGGACGCGGGCGGAAACGGCGTCCAAAACTCCGAAGGATTCAGCAAGTGCGCCCACGCGCGGGCTTGTTCTTGGTTTGGCAGCCCAGCGTAAAATGGATAAAACGCGGCAATGGTCGGCGCGGACACAATGCGCTCGCCCGTTTCCGGCAGCACGTCGTAAAACAAACCGCTTTCCTCGTCCCACTGCCACTTCAAAACGCCTGCTTTGATATGTTCGGCTATGCGTTCCGCTTCCTCGGCGGCTTCGTCGTTTTCTAATTCACGCCAAACCTGCGACAAAGCGCGGGCGTTGGCGAATTGATAGGCCGTTAGATCCAGCCGCTCGACCGGGTTTTGCATGTCATTGCCGCTTTTGTCGTCGCCCAGTTGGTAGTCGGCCTTGGTGAAAAACGACGGCTGCCATTCCATGCCCGTCCACCAATGGCTGTCTACGGTAAGCAGACCTCGCCCAGTTTGTTCGTGCGTTTGCCAGTACGCGACGTTGCGGGCGAGAACGGGCGCGACATTACGCAAAACGTGCTGGGGAAGTGGCTTGACAAGGTGCGCGTCCCACAGCGCCGCCGTTATCCAGTCTGTGTACTTGCCTTCGTCGGCGTTCGGGCGAGCGATGCCGTCCACGTACCACGAGCGGAACAAACCGTCGTGGCGCTGATTGTCCGCGAAGCCCTGAAAATAATTGCGGGCGTATTTTGGGTCGCGGAGCCAGCGCAACTCGCGCAACACGTGCCCCGCGCCGTAGGTAATGGATGCGGAATACCACTCGCTTTTCCATCGCCCTTCGGAAAACGTGTCTTGCTTGGTCAAACCGGCGCGCGGATTGCTGTGGTTTTTCTTCACCAGATACCAGCGATGCAGCCACAGTTTGGTCAGCCACGGATCCGAACACTCGAACAGCGGCACGTTTTTGTCAAACCACGCTTGATAGGCCGCGCTTTGCGCGCGCACCGGGTCATTGTGATTTGTCCAAAACAAAGCGCGCTTTTCGGCCTCGGCTTCGGTCGGGGCGAAGGCGACCGCAAAAACAATCGTTGCCCGCGCGCCCGGCCCGAGCGATTGGCGCAAATCGTCGGGCGGCGGGCCGATGCGCTTGACCCAAACCAGCACGTTTTTTCGCAGTTCGTGCTCGCCGTCTTGAATGCCCCACGTCCGCCGAATATCCAAATCGACGGAAAACTCGCCCGCGTTGCGCAGATGCAAAACGGACACCACCACATCGTTTTGCGTGATGAATTTGTCCTCGGTAATCTGCAAACCGGACGGCGCATCGAGAGCGTGGAGCGACACGTGCGACGGGCGATACAGCGCGTCTTGCCAGAGGATTTCGGCCTCGTCGGCGAAGATGCGAAAGGCAAACGGGGCGATTTCTTTTCCGGCGTGGATATACTGCACGCCATTGCTAAAGCCCCAGCCCTGCGGACTGGTCGCCCAAACACAGTCGCCGGACGAACCAAACGGCGTGTCCTTCGTGTACGGTCGGCGCAGCAAATCGTCAAGCCGGTAATGGCGCGGGTCGAGAATCATAAAAGGTGTGCGGCCTTACCGCATACTTTTGTTTCGCCGCGCGGTGAACCGTCTCCTTTACCGCTGCCGAGCCGGGCGAAAAAGTGCCGCCTATAGTGCCGTGCCAGCGCGTCAAACACGCTTGACAAACCGAACGAGGCGCGGTATCATTGTCTTTGTTTCCGCCGCATAATTTGAAGCAGTTTGGCGGAAAATAATACGGAGAGTGTAGCTCAGTCGGTTAGAGCGTCGGATTGTGGTTCCGAAGGTCGCGGGTTCGATCCCCGTCATTCTCCCTTGATGATACTTTATCTCGAACACACCATCTGATGGTGGAGAGTTTGCAGATAAAGCAGGCCGTAGACCATGTATTTCTGTGACTGGTGACAGTTTCAGTAGTACATGGTCTTTTTCTTCGACCACCACTTTTTCAACCAGAGCCGATAGTATCGCTTCCCTTTCGTCTTCGGTTGCTCTCTCCCAATTTGAGACAAGCGCATTGCGATGTCGTCTTGATCGGCTTCCAGACGCGCCAGCATTCCCAGCAGCGATGAAAAAGAACCGCCTTGCGCTACCGCACGGGTCAAGTTTTCTATCTCTTTGGCTACTTTTTGCTTCTTTTCGATTAGCTGCTTACGTAGATGAATTTGTGGTTCGTCCGCCGACTGCCATCCCCGCCACCGGGGCTTTTTCTTTCACGAGCTATGGCACAGGCTCCGCGTACGTTCTACTTGCCGTTCTCTGGGTACTTGGCAAGCATTTGCCGGGCCTCTACCACGGCTTCTTCTTGGCCCGCGCCGCTCTGCACGACGAGCTGCCACTGCTTGCGGGCGTCCGCGCGACGGCCCATCTCGTTGTAGGCTAACCCGAGGTTCTCCTGAGCCATCAGGTCGGCGGGGCTGATGGCGATAGCCGCCTCATTCTGCTCGACCGCTTCGGTGTACCGCTTCGCCTTAAAATACGCCCACCCGAGGCTGTCGTGAAGGGTTCCGACTTCGCGCGGCATCTTTTCCTTCGCCTGCGCGTACATACCCATTCCTTCCTCGCCCCAGTGGATCGCCTCCGTCGTCTGACGGGATTCCGCCAAAGCTATCGTGAGCATTGCATACACAATCGGCCCCGTGCCGTCCAATGCCATCGCCGTCTTGAACTCCTGCGCCGCCGCCGCGTTTTGCTTTTTACGCAAATACAGCTCGCCCAGCGCAAAATGTCCCTCCATCGAGTTCGGCAGCCGCTCCAGTCCCAGCCGGAGGTACTTCTCCGCTTCCGCAACCTGCCCCTCGCTCTTGAGCGCGCAGCCCAGTCCGACGGGTGCGCGAAGATGGCCGGGGTCAAGTTTCAGAACGATGCGGTATTCCGGGATACAGGTTGCCTTCGCCCCCAGTTCGTTAAGCGACGCCGCGTAATCGTAGTGTGCGGCCACGTTATCGGGGAGCAGGCGCACAACCTCTTTGTACTCACGGCACGCAGGCGACTTCTTCTCCTGCGCCCACAGCAGGCTCGCTTTCTCCCAGTGCGCCCAGCCGTCATTCGGGTTCTTTTGGAGGCGCTCGTCGGTGCGGGCCATGTACCGGTTCAGCAGTTCGTTGGCGCGCGCATCGAATCCGGCGTCACGAAGCGCGCCCGCGATTTTACCCGCGCTCTCCACCACGGGGTAGTCGGCGTGCGCAGCGTGTTCGGCAACCTTTGCCAGAGCCGCAGAGTTCCCGCCCCATTTGTCTTGGAACATTTCAAGACCCCAATCGTACACGCTCGCTTTATCGGGCGTGAACGCTTCGGCCTTCCAAAGGGCGGCTTCGGCCCTTTGCGTGTCCCCCGCGAAGGTCGCCGCCTCGGCAAGGCGAGACCAAGCGACCTCGTGCTGCGGGTCGAGTTCCGTGGCTCTTTGGGTGCAGTACGCCCACGCCGAGTATTCCCTTTGCAGGTAACTCCACTCACCCGACGATATGCCGCCCGCGAATCGCCCCCGACGCAGTGCTTGCGCCTCGGACGAGAGGGTGTAGCCGAGCGTGAGCCACGCCTCCGGGTTCCGGGGCGCATCATGAATTGCATCTTCGGCAGCCCGACGCTCCGTCTTGGGGTTCCCGGCCACCCGCTGCCGCCACACGTCCGTATGGGCCAGCGCGTAACTGGCGGGATAGCGTTTTCGCAGGGCGTTGAGGCGGGGTTGGAGCGGAACGAGCCATGCGGCCTCCACATAGGCGGTATGTCCCCACGCGAGCTGATTGTCCGGCGCAAGTCGGGTGAGCAGTGTTTGAGCGGTTTCGCCCGCCGCTGCCCGCTGCCCCATCGACAGGGCGCAAAGACTGGCGAGGGCGACACGGCGGGCGGCTTGGCGCACGATACCCATGTCGGCTTCGGCGGGGTTCTGGCTCCAAACCACGCGCCCCAACGCCGTTAGTTCCGCGTCGGTCGCGTCTACCGTTTTTGGAAGATTGGGCGAGGTAACACCAAGTCGTTGCGCCATTTGCACAGCTATGTTGGGAAGTGCCGCCCGAATTTGGGCGGGGTTGCCCGCCGTCGTGAACGCCGCCCCTAAGGCTTTCGTTCCGCCCCCGGCGGAACTGATTTCATAAAGACGGTAGGAGAGCGTCAGTGAACCGCCGCTGGGCGTGAGTTCACCCACGGCGACGTGGGTTGCGCCGGTGATTGCGGCGATCTGCTCCGCCTGTGGCAGGGACAGGCGCAGATCCTTTTGCAGCTTCCGCTCGCGCCGCGCCCGGTTCACGGACGTGAGGAGCGGGGTTTGGCCGAGTGTGGGATCTCCCGCGACCGTAAAGTAAAGCCAATCCCCGCAGCCCGCTCCGAAGGCCGCGCTTTTTTCGTCAACCCCGGCGGCCGGTACGGGTTCGCAGACGATGAGGCCAGCACCGCCCGTACCGGAGGCGGCAGGACGATGGCTTCCTGTCCCTCCGGTAAGCTGTTTTGGACGGGGAGGTTCGGGTAGGTCGCGGATGGTGAGATGCGTCGCATCGGGACGCGCAGAACGAACCGGAACGCCGCCGCCACTGCCATTAAGGGACACATCGAAGACGCTATGTAGCGACGTCGCAGAAGCAGTTAGCGCAGTGGAAGCGACGCTGTGGCGCGCCGTGCCGAACGCCGCAGTGGACGAGGCTGACGAATCGACGCCCCAGCGACATCCGGTGGCCGATGCGACAACGGCGGCAAGGAGACCAACAACGCCGTAACTGCGAGTACGGCCCGCGTTGCGACGCCGACACCCGAAAAAAGCAGATTCATCATCCCGAAAGACGGTACGCATGACTTTCCTCCCTAACCTCCAAACCTGACCTCCAAAACAAAATCCGTTCGTACGCGACGAACATGAAGATAACGGAAGCCTGCCAGATAATTGGACAGGCGCGCGACCGTTACCTTCATGGGGGACAGTGCACGTCTCCCTATATGCGGGGATGATCCCCGCACACGTGTCCTATTAGGGTCGTTTGATGCGTGGGGCAGGCGACCAATTAGCCGGGGCTTTTTCTTTGCAAGATTCTGTTGATTCTACTCGCGGCTGCCTTGGTAATCAGAACGAAACGGCGTGACCACGTCGCTGCAGCCCGTCTCCTGTTCCGAATAGGTGGTTTGCCCTTCGAGGTCGGGGCCGCCATACACGCCCGTGATGCGGTAGATCAGCGGCGTGCTGGCGGAAAAAGCCCCGACGCCCGGCGACCGCGCGTCCACAATCTGTACGGGGAGCGCCCCGACCGTTTTATAGTCGATGGGTGCGGTTTCGCCGTTGTCGGTGTAGGTAAATCGGCTTGTTTGCGTCGTCGCACCGGGCAGACTGACCGCTTTTGCTTCGGCAAGGGTGACGCGAGCCACGAGCACGTCGTTTCGGTAGATATGGTACTCCAGCAAAAAGGTGGGCGTGACGACGGCATCGGGGGTGGGAAACGAAACGGCGATAGTCGGCGCGGTGGGATTGGTGTAGCTCGCCCGCGTGGTGACGGGGTTTTGCGGTATGTTGATGGGATCCGTTCCGGCGTGCCCAGTGCTGCAACCGGCAACAGCGAGTAGGGCTATGACAAAAACGGCAGCGGCGAAAGCAGAAAGAGCAGGAAGGCGAACGGCTTCGTTTGTCATGCCCGATTGTAGCACAATAGCCCTCACATTCGGCCCACACAGCCAAACACAAAACCCCGGTGACTATTCGGACGCCGGGGCTTTTTGGTTGTTATACTGGGCCTGCTTTACCTACTGGTACAAGGTGATTAGATTGCTTTGCCCGATTTGTTTCTCCTTGTAAGTGCTTCCCGACAGAAACAGCAACGTGATGCGGTAGGTGTACTGGTTCGTGGGTTGACCGAGAAACGGGGGCGTCCCTGCGGACTGGGCGACAGCCAGTTTGGCATTGTCGGCAGGGTCAACGCTGGAATACGCAAAGCCGTCCGCTTGCCCGTGGTCAATGTACTGAATCTTCCCAAGCGCGGTCACCTCGCCCTCTGATAGTTTCGCGGCGAGCGCCCCGTTTCGATAAATATGGTACTCCACGATCTCGCTTACCAAGTCGGCGGTCGAGAAGGTCGCCGCATTCAAGGGTTGGGAAACGGTGACCGTCGCCGCATTGATCGGACTGTCGTAGGAGGCGACGACGGTGACGCCGCTGGTCGAGGTGCTGGGGATCGTGGACGACGGCACGGACGGATCCGGGAATGGAGACGCGGAAGGCGTCGCCGTCACGGGAAAAGCCGAGACCGTACTGCCGCCGCCGCTGCTACAACCGACGAGCAGGAACAAGCAAGCCGCGAACGCGGGAAGAACGACAAAGCGGGCGAAGGGAGAACTGAACGTTTTCATGCGCGATTGTAGCACAAAGCCGCCGCGAAGTTGAAGCAAAATGAACGTGCTGTCACTATGAAACTTGCCATACAACGCGCCATAATCGGCCCACCCGAACGCTTGCACACATTTGTGCAACGAAACCGCCCCGGCACTTTGCAGCGTCGGGGCGTTTTTTTTCGTCGCTCAAACAAAGAGCTTTTGCCGTCTGGTATTTCGCCCTATCTTCGTCCCTAATACAGATTTATCTCGAAACCTCGCTGTCAAGGTAACAAGTTTTAGACAGAATAGTGCTGATGAACTGGGTTGCGTTAATGGCCTGTGTGTTCTACCACGGCATTTCCAGTTATTATATATTGCGGCCTCGTTTAATCAATTAATCGATAAATGCGTTGTGTGTTAATGCACGGTATGCGTTTTGCTTGCCTTACGCGCTTGCGTTCGGCGGCGCGCGATATACTGCTGGACTTGCTTGTTTCGCGCCTGCGCTTTGGCGGCTTCCGCGCTCAACGGCGCGTTTGCAACCGGCGCAGGCTTTGCGCGACAGCCTGAGGCAAACGCCACGCCGACAGCACAAACGGCAAGCAGCGACGCGCGAACCAATGAATTTCGTAACAGTTTTTCGGACATTTTCTTTTTGGTTCTATTGCGGCGGGTTTGTGATCGGGTAGCGGACTTTGTGGTCGGGGTACTGCAAAAGGCGGGCTTGGCCCCAGCGCAGCCATTTGACGTGCCCGTCCGCAAACGTGTAATTCGCGCCGCCGTTGTGCCGGTTGTACTTTATCCAGCCTTGATTGGCGTACTTGCCTTCACCCCACTGCACCAATGTCGCTTCGCCCGCCCACGTGTCGTAGTCGTCTTGGTTGATACTGCCGTATTCGTCGTTGTCGGCGGCGTTCATCGCTTCGCTGTTGCGCTCGGAAAACAGAACAATCTCCGACGGGGATAAACGCCCTATGGCGTCGTCGGTGGCAAACCCGTTCAGCGCGCCCTCGACGGCGTAGCGGCACGACTTGTGCGTGAAAATCGAGTTGAGCAAGTAGCTCTGGATGTTCAAAAGCTCGGCTTCGGCAATGGCTTGTTCGGAGTTTGCGGGCGGGGTATCGTCCACGCTTTCGATGCCGCCGTTGTAGCCGTTGATGTCGCTGGCAAGTTTGCGGGACTGTGGCGTGGTGTCCGAGGGGCAAAAGCCGATGTTTCGGTTTTTGAGATACGGCTGGAAGAAAATAATCCACGGCTTTTCGGCCTGCGAGTTTCCACTTCCGCCCCCGATGCAGCCGTCGGCGGTTGCGGGCAGATTGTCTACCTGCGTGCCGTCGTCGAGAACCCAGCCCTCGTGATGGTGGAAAAGGCTCCCGTCGTTGTCGTCCATGTACATTCGGGCCGCAACACCAAGCTGCCGCTCATTGGAGGCGCAGGACGCTTGCCGCGCCTTTTCTCGTGCCTGCGCGAACACGGGAAACAGAATCGCGGCGAGAATCGCTATAATGGCGATGACGACGAGCAACTCGATTAGGGTGAATGCTTGGAGCGAACGTCGCCCTGTAGTGTTCATTTTTAAGCCTTTCCGCTTACGCGAACAAACGCTCGCCGAACCAGTAGGCTCCGGCAAGCACGACGCACCATGAGCCGACAAGTACGACGGCGCGGCCCGCTTTTTCGTTTCTTCGGCATAACAGCGCAAGCAGTGGGGCGACGGCTAAAACGATGCACATTTGCCCGATTTCTACACCGACATTGAACGAAAACAGCGACCAGCCCAGCGCCGCCCGGGGCAGTTCCATTTCGCGCAAAACGCTGGCGAAGCCGAAGCCGTGAATAAGGCCGAACGCGGCGGCGAATACGACGCGCAGATCGCGGGCTTCCTGTCGGTTCTGCATGAGTAGGGTATGCACACCGACAAAAACGATGGACAGCGCAATCGTTGGCTCGACGATGCGCGGCGACGGGTTCAAAATGCCGAGCGTTGCCAGCACGAGCGTGACGCTATGCGCGAGCGTAAAGGCGGTGACGATTTTTAGCAGTTTCTTCAAACTTCCGCCCAAAAACATAAGGCCTGCGATAAACAGGATGTGGTCGGGGCCGATGAAGATATGGTGGATGCCTTCGCGGACGAACTGCCGAATGACGTCGAGAACGCTTTGCCCTTCGCCGGGCGTGTAAGTGATCGGCGGGGTGTCCGCGCTGAGAATGCCCTCGCGGGCCAGCGCATCGTTTTGGTACAGCGTGACGAACGTTTTGTGGCTCACGTCGGTGGGAAACAAAGTTCCGCCGATGGACAGGGTTCCGGTCGCCACGCCCTCGAAGCGGATGGGAACGCGAACCCGTTTTCCGTCAGACAGAGTTGTTACGTCGCCGTTTGGAACGGCTTGCAACGCTTTGTCGCCGCCCCAGACGTGGAGGCGACCGGTCAAAAACTCGCCAATCCGCTTGTTTTTGTCAGCTTGATTTAGCTGCTCTAAACCGGGCATTTCCCAGCCCAGTCCGTTGAGCGGGGCGTCGATATGGCCGGTCAGCATACCGCCCTGCAAACGCAGTTCCAAATCGCTGCGCGGAATAACGTGCGCCCACGCGGCAAGGCACGGCACGGCGAGCGCGCAGAGTAACACAAGGCATTTGGCCCAGCGAAGGCGGCAGTTCCTGATAACAGACATACAGCTTGTCTCCAAACGGGCGCGCTAACGGGTCAGCGTGGGCGCAGTCGCGCGAGCGGCGGGCGCGGCAGGGGAAGCGAGCGCAATCGGGCGCGGCTTGGAACCCAATTCGCGGAGCGTAGCGACGGCGACGGGCGCGTCCCTTACCGAAAACCGAGAATTTAGGGTCAGCGCGCGGTTCAGGTATTCCTGCGCGGGAAATCGGTCGCCCATTTTCGCGTAAATCATGCCCGCATGAAACAAGCGCGATGCGTCCGGCGCGCCTTTGGACAACGCCTTGTTGATCATCGTTTTCGCCTCGGCGAATTTGCCGCTTTTGTAGAAAACCCACGCGACGTTGTCGGCATCGACCGGGTTTTGCGTATCGGTGCGGCCTTCGGCGATTTTAAGCGCGCGATCCATTTGCCGGTCGTGGTCAACAAAAAAGCGGGCCATATACAGTTCGTCTTTGAGGCCGCCGACCATGTGGTGATCGTGCGTTTTTTCGGCCTGCGCGTACACGGTTTCCGCTTTTGCCTTGTCGCCGGTTGCCGTGTACAAATCGCCGAGCGCGACCAAGGCGACGTGCTGCGGTGTGATGGCGACGGCTTTTTCATAGCACGCAATCGCGTCTTGGAGATTGCCTTCGGCTTCTTCGACGCGGCCCATTTCAAGCTGCAACTGGTAATTGTCGGGCGTCAGTTTAATCGCGGGTTCGATTTCGCGGCGGGCGGCGAACGTCGCGCCCTCGCTTAAATACATATCGGCGAGCTGCGCGCGACACCATGCCGAGTTTTCCGCATACGGCCCGCCCGCTTTGACCGCTTTGTCCATCAGCCACGTCGCTTTTCGCAGATCGCCGGTCAAGTATAAGAGGTGCGCGCCCCGGCTGTACGAGGAAACGTCGGGGCGAATATCGAGCATGGTTTGGTATGCCGTGAATGCGCTGTCATAGTCGCCGGTTTCCACGTAGGCGTCGCCGATTAACCCGTAGGCGGCATGGAGCCGGGGCGCACCGACGAGGGCTTTATTCGCCCACGAAATGCTTTCCGTGAATTGGTGGCGCGTGCTCGTGACCCACGCGATACCAAGCAGGGCTTCGGGATCGTTCGGGGCGAGCGACAGCGACTTGACGTACACGTTTTCCGCATAGGTGTAATAGTTCGGCTCGGCGGTTTCGCGGGCTTTTTGCATCAGCGTATCGCCGAGTTGAATCCACGTTTTCGCGTCGTCCGGTTTTTGCTGGGCGGCGGCTTTAAGGCGCGCGATTGCGCTGTCCACTTTTTTCACCGGCGCACCGGGAACGACCGACCGATTATCGGGAATCGCGTCCAAGATTTTATCGACGGGTAAAAGCGCGGGAAGCGTCGGCTCTCCTGCCGGGGTTGCGGCGTTGGCAACCGAACCGGTGGAAAGGAGCGAAGCGTTCACGGCTTGCCCGTTCGGTGCGGGCGGCGCAACGGCGGCGCGGCGGGCCGAACTCCATCCAATAAATGCCGCTGCCGAACTTGCAGCAAGGGCGATTCCAATGGTTTTAACGCGGGGATTTGTAAACGAAAAACGCGGCGAAGTGCTCATAATTTGTGGAAAATTCAAAAAATAAATCGAAAAACAGCAAGAAGGCCCCTTCGTCCAATAGACGAAGGGGCCAAGCCTGTTAATACCCGGCGGCAGGAACCGAGTCTTTTTGGTTGTTTGTTCCACTATTCGGGGTCGCCGAATACGGGAAGACCTGATTGTACACGGTGTCGTTGGACGGCACGTTGTCACCCACCATCGTCACCGTTTGATACGACGGGCCGGAGGCAATCGCGGTCAGCGCGACATCCACGACATCGTCACCGAAACGCCGACCGTTCGGCCAGCCACCGTTCACGTTACGCCCGGTGGAACTCATCAGCGTATCGCCTCCGATGAAGCCGAAGCGACTAAAGCCGGACGTTCCCGCAAGCCGGGCCGAACCGGTTTGCGTGTTGACGCGAATTACGTCGGGAATGAACACGGCAACCAAATCGGTTCGGTTGTTGGTTTGGAAAGTAGTTCCATACACCGCGTTCAAAAGCACGGCAAGTTCCGGCGTCCGGGCGTAGGAATCGTATCCGTTGGCAAGGTCGTTGACCGGCAGGTTCCGGTTATAGTTGTCCTTGTCCCGCAGCGAAACGAGCGCCTCGTTGAAAAGCGGGTTGGCTTCGCGGTTGACCTGAATGAACGGGCCGGACGACGTGTTGGGGCCGGTCGCCGAACGGAGCGTGATGCGCGGTCGGGAAACAGATGCGAACACGCCCAAGCCGCGCTCCTGATTCGGGGCGGTACTGTTCGGATTAAGGATAGGGTCAAATGCGTCGGTGTAAGCAATCCCCGCCGGAAGCGACGAGAGAGGGATTTGAATGGAATAGGTTAAGACATTGAAGCCTTTGAAGCCGTCCACGCCGCCGCCGTTTTGTCCCAACGAATTGCCGATAACGCGCGTTTCCAGCAAGTCGAGAATACCGGGAATGTCGGAAAAGAAGCTGTCATCGCGCTGACCGGCGAAAACGACGGCCCCACCGGGGAGCGGCGGTG
>CAXTBP010000073.1:23451-24409 GCA_964241985.1 uncultured Armatimonadaceae bacterium
AAGGAATCCAAACCGGCGACGGTGGTTGCACCGGAAACAGCCCGTCCGTTCGCATCGTTATAAAGCGGGGTCACTTTCTTGCCGACGTTGGGCGGCGCGGATAAAGCGCTTCCGAGCGTCGTTGTGGCGCTCGCGGTCACCAAACTAACGGTGTAACCTTGCGTGTAGTTCTGCGTCGGGCCGCCAATCGTGCTGATACCGCCAATGGATGTTCCCCGTCCGTAGGACAAGAAAGTATCCAAGTTTTTGTAGCCGGGCGTCCCGTTTGCGGGCGTTGCAACACCGTTCGGAGCGGTCGCCGTGAACTGAAAGTTGTAGGTTTGCAAAACCGCGCCGGTTGCGGGGTTCGTGATGTTGATGCTGTAAAGGGCATCGTCGGAAAATTTGTCGTACTGCGCGCCGTCGCCGGGTTCGGAAAATGGGTGAACATTGACCACGACGTTAAGGACGCGCGTGTTGGCATCGTTGTACTTCGTGCCGATGAAAACGTACACGTCGGTCAGGTTTGCTTGAGGGTCGAGTTTGATCAGCGGGGCGTCGCTGTGGGACGAAGCCTGACTTGCTTTAGGTGCAAAAACACCGGCAAGACCGAGCGACGCTACGGCAGCGGCTGCGCCGAGAAGGAGCGCCTTTTTCGGGCGAGCGAAAGAAAACATAGATTATCCTTTCAAGGAAGCGGAAGAAAAGCGGCGGCGAAATGCGAAAATCGCACCGGCGGCAGGAGCCGCGCCGAAAGCCAAAAGGCCGAGCGTGCCGGGTTCGGGGGCGGCAGTCGCAACGACGTTGCCTGAGAACGAGTTACCGTTCACGTCGAGAGTATTGAAGGTCGCGCCGTTCAGGTTGAGCGAACTGCGGACGAGAAAACCGGACACCGACGTATTGGAAAAGAAATCCCGGACACCGTCCGTCGTTGTAAAGTCAACGATGCCCTGTCCCGGCCCGTTTCCGCTCGCAGCGT
>CAXTBP010000074.1:0-23862 GCA_964241985.1 uncultured Armatimonadaceae bacterium
GCCGGAGCAATTGCTCGTCAAACACGCCGACGATGCCCCTCGGGCCGTTTATCGGGGCACCTCAATGGGTGCTATAACCATTCATCTCACCGCCGTCAATCGGTCTTGGTCGCAGTTCGCGTATCAGTTCGCCCATGAACTGTGCCACGTCCTGTGTAACTATGAACGCACGGTAGGCGCCAGCACGGCAAACGTTTGGTTTGAAGAAACGTTGTGTGAAACGGCTTCTTACTTCGCACTGCGGCGAATGGCTTCTGCATGGTCGGTTTCTCCGCCGTATCCAAACTGGCGCGACTACGCGCCGTCCTTCAAAAAATACGTGGACGAGTCCATCGTCAATTACCGCGTTCCCCCGACCATTCGCTTGTCGTCGTGGTTCATGCAGAACGAAACCGTTTTACGCAGCAATGCGGGTATCCGTGAGAAAAATGCGGTTGTGGCGGTACATCTGCTGCCTTTACTGGAAGCAAATCCCGCAAACTGGAACGCGGTCAGATATTTGTATGGCGAAAAGCCCTGCCCGCCCGTTCGTTTTGAACGCCATTTGCAGGATTGGTACGCGCGCTGCCCGCGCCCTTATAATGCTTTCGTACAGCAAGTGGCCCAGCTTTTTGAAATAAACGCAAAAAAACCACGGATTTGACACGGACAACCGAAGCGATGACTATGGAAGCAACTATCAAAGCGGCGCTGACCGAGCAGTATCACGCGGGCCTTGCGATGCTTGCCGAATGTGTTGAGAAATGCCCGGACGCCGTGTGGATTGAGGGCGAATATCCCCGGCAGTTTTGGCGCATCGTGTGGCACACGCTGTATTTTACGCACAACTATTTGGTGCAAACCGAAGCCGATTTCAATAACTCCGTCGCCGATTGGCCTGCCGCCGTACGAACCGCGTTGGGCGTCGGCGAAAACCAGAAGGCGGTTGATGTTGAACCCTACGAATTGCCAAACGGCGTCCCGGTGTTGAGCCAGCAAGAAATGCTCGGCTATATCGCCTATGTGCGCGGTCTTGTCGATGCAACGGTCGCTCACCTTGATTTGGACAAAGCAAACACCGGTTTTTCTTGGTACCCCAACCAAAATAAACTGTCGCACGAACTGATGAACCTGCGCCATTTGCAGGGGCACGTCGGGCAGTTGTCGGAGCGCTTAATGGCCCACGAAATTGATACCGATTGGATTGGAAAATAAACGTTTCAACCGATTTTAGTATCACTTTTAAGAGATAACTCCTATTTTTTCGTTTTTGCCTTGACAAAGCGAGCCACCTTTGGCATACTGAAAACGCCTGCTCCCTTCTCCCTTTACGGTTAATTTTCTGGGGAATAGGCGAAAGGTTCGTTTATGCGTTTTTCCTCGGTCGTTCCGTTTACGCAATCAACGAAGCGAAGCCGCTCCGCGTTTACTCTGATTGAACTCTTAGTTGTTATCGCCATTATCGCTATTTTGGCGGCGATTTTGTTCCCTGTGTTTGCCCAAGCGCGCGAAAAAGCGCGGCAAGCCTCGTGCTTGTCCAACGAAAAGCAGTTGTCGCTCGGCCTTTTGCAGTACAACCAAGACTTTGATGAACTTTTTCCCGCAGGCGATACCGCAAGCGTGTACGTCACCACGGGCCGAGGCTGGGCCGCGCGCGTGTATCCCTATGTGAAAAGCACGCAAGTCTTCCGCTGCCCCGACGATTCCACCAACGATGCAACCGGCATCAATGGCTTAGCGGGCGAGGTGGATTCCACCGTTTCGTATTGCTTCAATCGCAATATGGACGGCAAAGTGGCGCTTGGCAATATCGCGGCAATGAAGGCTCCGGCTTCTACGGTTCTTATCGCCGAGGTCGAAGGCGGGCATCAATGGTTCGCCGCGCCCAATAGCGACTATAGCACGGCCAACAACTACCATAGCTCGCCCGGCTGCAACGGCGGCGATGGCGGGCCGGGCTACATTGACTTGGCGGGCACGAGCGGTCATATCGTCAAGTACGCGACCGGCGCGATGGGCCAACCCGAGCGCTACCCGGCGGCCTATGTCGCGGATCAAAAGCGGGGCCGTCATTCCGAAGGCGCGAACTTTATCTTGGCCGACGGGCACGCCAAATGGATTCGCCGCGAGCGCGTATCGGCGGGTGAAGAAGCGCTGGCAATCGGGGACGACCAAATCGGCGTTCATGCGGCGGGAACCGATTTTATGGGCCGCGCCCCCAAAAACTTCCTCGTTACCTTCAGCCCTATTTAAGGCGCAGAAGCGACAGAAACGATAAAAAAGACCGCTTACAAGCGGTCTTTTTTGTCGTCACAGCAACTCGACCAAATTTTCGAGCAGGGCGCGCTTATCGGCGGGCGACGGCGGCGTATACCGCACGTTATTCACGCGGTGCGGGGCCGTGAAAAACATATCGCCGATGACGCTCCACCGCTGCCCATCGACGACGCTTGCGTGAAAGCCAAGTACCAAAATCTCGGTTTCGTTGGGCTTGACGCTTCGCAAATGAATGAGATAATCGCTTTCGTAGGGCAGCATCGCGCCGTTTTTTTGCATATCGCTCGCCGTCCATTTGCCCCGCGATTGCAGTTGCAGATCGTGCCTGCGTTCGGGAATCGGAAGGAGCAAATACGCAGGCAAACCGGGGTCTTCCGTTTGGAGGTTAAGGCCTTTGGTGCTGATCGGGGCATCGCTGCTAAAACCGGTGTCGGTCGCGCGAAACCCGCTGTCGATATTGCCGCGCTCGTTGGGCAAAACGGTAAACTGCTTGAACTGCGGCCCGTATTCGGGATGCGACAAATCGGCGTAGCTGTTGGGGCCATCGAACTCAACCCCCCATTTTTTGATGAGTCGCGCGCGCACTTGCGATAAGGGAAGCGGCACAATCGCTTTGACCGGGGTCTGCGCGCTCGGAAGACTGGGCACAAATTTTCGGTAGGGAGCATCGCTGACGAAATAAATTCCGAAAGGAACCAGAATAACAAAAATCAGTACGGCGGCAACTATAATCAGAATGGTTTTGCCCACGGCGTTCTCTCCAACAGATAACAGGTTCACGAAATCACATGACCGGCTTGGTCGCTGCGTGACGCCATACCTCACCGTCATCATACCCTCTGCATTTCCTGCACCCATTCCACGGCGAGTTGGGGCGCGGGAAACACAGGTTTACCGCTATCGGGGCTATTGATGGCGCGCGGCATCGACACCGATTGGATTGGGAAACAACCTTTTAGCCGCCCCACGGCGGGCTGGGATGCGGTGAACGCATTTCACCCGTACCGGTTGCTTGCCACGCCTCGTAGATGTCGTCGTTTGGAACCCGGATTTCTGCGCCGTTTTCAAATCGTAGATACAGCGCGCCACTATGAAACACAGTCAAGCGAGCGACAGATTGGTGAAGCAACGACAAAACGGGGATTGTCGTTACCGTAAGTTCCGGCGCGATGGGTAGCACGCTTTCGCCCCGGTGCAGTTCAAACGCGGTTTCGATAACGATCTCAACGGAACTATCCGGTTTGGCAATCAGTAGGCGCAGCGCGTAGTCTAATGCGATTTGGTCGAGCGTGTAGCCGGATAAGTCCCATTCGCGGCGGTCGTCATAGTCGGCAAAGCGTTTCGTCATTTCGCGGCGCTGGCTCACGGCCCGCCCCGGGTTAAGGGCGGGCGATGAGGTTGGCGGGATAGTTGGAGCCGGACAGGGGAATGGTGCGGACGCGCACGGTTTTCTTTTCGCCGGGCGCGAGATTATAGGCGGCGATTTCGGTTTCGCTGGGCATGTTGGTTTGCGGAATGGTGATGGTTTTTCCGCCCGCGACCTCGAAAATCCCACCCGCCATGCCCGCCGACGGCTCAAACACGATGCGGGCGGCGGCGGCGGTATCGGTCGGATTTTCGAGGGAAAAGTCCACGTCATAGAACACGCCATAGTTGCCCTGCAACTCTTGTTTCACTTCCGAAGCGGCGGTGAGCGGTGTGCGACCAATCGGCACGAACGTCCAGCGTCCGCCGACCTCGTACTTGACCGCGACTTTTTTCGTCGGCTCGTTGTACACGTGCACCGACAGCGGGGTTTCTTTTTGCAAATTGCCCTGCCACGGAAAGACGGCGAACGTATCGCTGATGCGGCGCGGATCGTCGTAGTTGAGGGCGGAAATGCGCACATAGGGCGCGACGCCGGACAAGACCCGGATCTGCATCAGGCCGGAAATGGTCGTGCCACGCGGCAAGCGGGCCGACTGCAAAGCAATTCGGGAATGGGCGGGAATGGGCACAACGACACCGCGCTTGTCGGCGAGTTCGTTGACGAAGCCCAAGCCCGCGCGGTAGCCGACCCAAACCGTGTCACGCTCCGGCCCGGCATCGCCGCCCAAAAACAAGACGCGGCAGGGTTCATCGCTTTCGTTGACGAGTTCCGCCGTGAACCACAAATTGGTCGGGCCGACGTTTTGATGGTGGTACAAAAGCCGGGTCGCCCCGGTTCCGTCCGCGCCTTCAAGCTGTCCGGTGAACAGCGTTCCGGCTTGCTTAACGCGCTCAGGCGCGTTGGAATAAAACAAATTGGCGGCCCCAAAGGCGGGAAAGCGCACGTTCTGGACGGGCACGCGCACGGTTTTACGAACGGGTAAAAGTTCGGATCCGGTCGCAACCACAAGGACGCGGTACGCTTTGTGCCCGGCTTCCCATTGCGGCTCGCCGAGGGTGACGCTCGCGCCGGGCGTTTTTTCCACGGCCCGCATCGCGGCATCACGGGCCAAATTACGGGTAATGCCTTGCGGAATCCCCGCCGCCGTAACCGTCACGGGAATCGGCGTCGCAACTTGAGCAGCATACGGCTCCACGGCGACCGTGACCGGCACGGATGCGCCCTCGCGCACGAGCGTGACCGTTTCGCGCCCAACGCGCTTGCCTGAAAACGTGACGACGCCGGTTTGCCCATTGACGAGAACGTCCACATTTTGGGCGGGGTACAAGAGCGCGATTTGCCCCCGAGCGGCTCCGCCCAATCGTACCGTGCGCGTATCGCCGAGCGGCACGATTTTGCCGTTGTCATCGGCGGTCAGGGCGGGAACGCGCAGGGCAGCTTTCAAATTCCGCGCCCATTCCTCCACTTTGTCCGTTGCGACCATGCGCGCCCGTTTGACGCGCGTTTTCTTTTTGCCGCCCACGTTCTGGTCGGCGGAAGCGACCGATAAAACGGGCAGTCCGCCCATCGTCAGCGCGGGATTGTCGGGGTCGGACTGTTCGACACGCACTTTGTCCGCGCCGTAGCCTAAATCCACGCCCAAGCGCACCCGACCGGCGACAAGTTCGGCCCGCGATGCGGGCTTGAGCCGCGCGACCGTTCGATTATTGACGATCACCACGCCGGACGCGCCGCCGTTTTCGCGCTGCGCTTCCACGCGAGGCCGCCACGTTCCCGGCAGTTGAATGCCCGATTCGCTAACAGGCGGCGTGTCTTGCGCCCGGCAATTACCCGGAGCGCCCAAGGCGGCAAAGGATGCCGCAAGCCAAACTACGCCGCACCCCAAAGCGCGGCGTTTTATCGTGTTCAAAAGCAATTAAGTACCTAACAATATCCGCATTTATACAGGGAAGGTCGGTATAGCACGGCAAAATAGCCACTGCTTAAACCAAAAAAGTCCGACGCAACCTTTTGATTTTACCGCCGAACCGCGCAAAGGGGGCGTTTTGGCGCGAAATTTTCCTGTCGCTATTAATGCGGGTCGATGCGGTGGAATTTGCGATCCATTTCCCGGTGCGGGAGCGACAGCAAAATGGGTCGCCCGTGCGGGCACGTAAACGGGTTTTGCATCTGCGCCAAGTCGGATAAAAGGCGCGTCATTTCGTTCATGGTCAGCGGGTCGTTTTTCTTGACCGCCATTTTGCACGACGCCATAATGACGGCGGATTCGTGCGGCACAAGCAGCCGCCGGGCCACACTTGCGGACGCCATTTCGTCAATGATTTCGCGCAATAGGCCCAAATAGTCCTTGTGCGCAATGGTCGCCGGGACGGCCCGCACGACAAACGTGTCGCCGCCAAACGGCTCCAACAGGAAACCCGCTTTTTGCAGGGCTTCCAATCGCTCGGCGGCAACGCGGGCCTCGGCCTTGCCCAAAAGCAGGGTTTGCGGCAGGGCCAAATGCTGCGCGACGACGCCCCACTGCGCGGCTTTTTCCTTGTGCCCGTTCATCATTTGCTCGTACAACACGCGCTCGTGGGCGATGTGCTGGTCGATGAGGAGCAAGGCGTCGTCGGTTTCCGCGACAATGTACGTGTTCCGTGACTGCCCCAAAACGCGCAGTCGTCCGATGCGCTCGCCGTCGAAGCCGATGTAGGAGGCGGGTTCGGTTTCGCGGCGGGTTGGGGCGAGGTCGGCGAGGTCTAAAGCTACAGCGAATGTAGCCCCCTCCCCCGCAGACGGTAGAGGGGAGCTTGCATATCCTGTCCCCGCTACCGACAAAGCCTGATTAGAAACGCCGCTCTCGATTTCGGCCTCCCCTCTACCGTCTGCGGGGGAGGGGGCAAAACTTGGCGGCCCCAAATCCACTACATCGCTGCCCCACGACGACAGGGCAACGCGCGGCGGCATATTCTTCACCGGCTCTATGCGGTCGGCGAATGGGAGCGACGCGGTCACGCGCACTTCGGGAACCAAGCCGCCGGTCAAAAGCGCGTTCTCGATGGCGCGGTGGACGGATTGGTACACGTCGCCGTCGCGCGTAAAGCGTACTTCGGTTTTGGCGGGATGGACGTTCACGTCTACCAAACTGGGCGCTATCGTCAAAAACAGCACCATGACCGGGTGGCGGTCAGTCGTCATCAAATTCTTGAAGGCCGAATCGAAAGCGTGTCCAATCGTGCGGTTGCGAACGAAGCGCCCGTTGACGAACGTCGCCTGACTGCTGCGCGTCGCCCGCGTCACCGACGGCTTGGAAACCCAGCCCTTGACGGACAGGTTCGGCGACTCATACGCGAACGGAACCATGTCGCGGGCCACATCGCGGCCCCACACGGCGGCGAGTGCGTGCTGCCCGTTTCCGGCTCCGGGGAACGATACCATTTCGTGGTTGTCGTGCGTCAAGCGAAACGCGACGGCGGGGTACGCCAAAATAAAGCGGTGGATTAAATCGACGGCGTGATTGAGTTCGGTCGGCGTCGCTTTGAGGAATTTTAAGCGGGCAGGCGTGTTCCAAAACAGGTTTTCGACCGTGATTGTCGTGCCGTCGTTGCCCGCCGCGTCGCCCACCGATATTAAATCGCCGCCGCGCGATATGATTTCGGTCGCGGCTTCGTCGCTTGCCCGCTTGGTCAGAAGCGTGAAATCGGAAACCGACGCGATGGACGGCAGGGCTTCGCCTCTGAAGCCGAGCGTTTGGATGGCGAACAGATCGTCGGCGGAGCGGATTTTGGACGTTGCGTGCCGCTGCAAAGCGAGAACGGCATCGTGGCGGGCCATGCCGGAACCGTTGTCGCGGACGACGATTTTGTCCTTGCCCCCGTTTGCGATTTCGATTTCGATGCGCGTCGCCCCGGCGTCCAGCGCGTTTTCCACCAGTTCTTTGACGACCGAAAAAGGCCGCTCAATGACCTCGCCAGCCGCGATACGGTTCGCCGTGTTTTCGTCTAAAAGCTGCACCACAGACGGCACGGATTGGGCTTCGGCGGTATCAGCGTGTGTGTCGGAAAAAACGTCGGCGAGCATAAAAAATTGTATCCGCCGGGCCGTACCCCGTCAAACGAACGTTTACACAGTGGCGAGCCATTCCGCGATTTGCCGAGCGTGGTAGCCGTCGTGAACCAGCACAAAAACCGCCTGCTGCTCAATCGTCACCGGGCCGAGAAATTCCGACCGCCCCACCCGCGCCCAGTGCGCTTCGTCCAATCCTTTGAGAAATTCTACGAATTGCCGCCGCCCTTCCGCAAGCGCGGCAAGGTTGTCGGAAACGGAACGGCTTTCGATTTCGGCGTCCTGAATAGGCAAACGCGGAAAAAATGGCTCGTCTTCGTCGCGCATACGACTGGCTCGCGCAAGCCAGTTGGGTTCCGCCGACGTTAAATGCGCAACGATTTCCCGCAAAGAAAACCGTTCGGGGTCGGGACGCGCGTCCCAGCGCGTATCGTCCGGCGCGAGGCCGCCCAGCAGTTGGTTAAGAACGGCGGGTGTGCCTTCAAGGGCGTTTATCAAATAGTTGTGGGCAACATTGGGAAGCATAATGAAGCAGTTTCTACGTGGGGCAGTTAGTTATTCCACAGGGTTTAGTTTGTCGTTTGGTTGCAGCTCAAGAGGCAAAGGCACAAATTCGGACTCCAAACGGTAGTACCAAAAGCACATATTCCCCTTTGTTGCTTCACCAATCCAAAACACTTCCCTATCTCCCACATGAAGCAGTTTGACAAGTAGTCCATCCGCAACCCTTTCTTCTTGGCGAACCGGAATTTCAAATTGGCGAGAGTGTCCAGCAGGTATCTGCATAACTTGCAAATCCTTGAAATTTTGGATATTTCTACGGGAGCCGCGACCAATTATTAGTCTGCCTTCAATATCAAGCACGTTCAGCAGAGAACCCCTTACTTCGTCGCAAGGGGTTAGAAAGTCGCAACGCTTCATTTCTTCAACGACGTAAAGAAAGTCAAAGTCACTATTCGTCGGATTGTGCAGGCTGACGATGCAACGGAAGTTTAGCGCATCTAATTTTTCAATGCAAAGGCTGGCCGTGAGTGTTTTCCTCATGGCGTAAACGAACGCATCAAAAGGCGTTAGGAAATAGCGCGGTTCTTCTTCAATACGCAAGTCAGCACTTCCTTTTTGGTGAGTTTTCGTTTCTCAGTTGCCGTTGATGGCGGCTTAGATGAACTGCGCCAAGTGGGCTTGGGCGCGGGACAGGCCCTTCTTTTCGCCGTCTTCGGTTCCGTTATAGCGGAAATCTTCCAGTTCCACGGAAATATGCCCGTCGTACCCGGCTTGATGGAGGCGTCCGCACACCCAGTTCCAATCGACGAACCCTTCGCCGGGAATGCAGTACCGCCAGTCGCCGCCACCGAAATCAACGGCGCGGGTCAGCGACGGGCCGACGTTGCCGTACAAATATGCGCCTTCGGCATCAAGGGCCGTGTCTTTGCCGTGGGCGTGGATGACGCGGGGGGCGAACTCGTTCAAAAACCGCTTGTAATCCACGCCCACGCGCACCAAATGCGACGGGTCGTAGTTGATACCGAAATACTCCGACGGCACGGCCTCGAACATCGCCCGCAGGGTTTCCGGAGTGACGCCGAGGGCGGAATTATTCGGGCCGGGCCAGCCTTCCACGGCAACGCGCACGCCCGCTTTTTCCGCCGCCGATGCGACAGCCGGAAACGCCGTTTTCCAATTTTCCAGCGACTGATTGCGGCTTTGGCTCGCGTCATTGGGGAAAAACACGCAAAAGGCGCGGGTCGCCCCGGCTTTGCCGATGGCGTCGAGGGCCGCTTCGCAGGTTTCGATGCCCTCGTTTCGCACGGATTCGTCCGACGACAGCAGTTTTTGTGTACCGCCCAAATCAATCGTGCCGATTTCAAGGCCCGCGTCGCGGGCCGCGCTGAGGCGATCCTCGCTGGGCCGTCCCAAATCCATGCCGCCGAAGCCCGCGCTTTTGCACCATTGGGCCAATTCATTCGCGGGCAATTTGCCCAAAGCGCCGGGAATGCGCAAACCGATTTTCATACGTCGTTCTCCAAGTAAGGATTGTCTTGGCTTAGGTTGCCTTGTTAGGCGGCGGTTTCCTGCGCGGCGTGAGTGTCAGGGACATGAACGTCCCTGCCCAAGCCCTTCGGGCACGATGTCCCTGCCGGGACGTAGACGGTGCGAGGATGTTTGCTCGTGGTGCGAACGACACTTTAGCTCTCGTGTCTTTTTTGTGGCACAGGTCTTTCAAGTATGGCGATGGCTCTTACGTCCCGGCAGGGACATCGTGCCGAAGGCTTAGGCAGGGACGTTCATGTCCCTGAGCCAACTGCGGCAGGGAAGACGGCCTGCTGTGGCGAACCGATTGACACTTAACCAAACAGAAACGTAGCAAAAACCAATGGCGAATTTTTTAGGGCTGGACACGGGTACGAGCGGCACGAAGGCCATCATCGTAGACGAAACGGGCAAACTGTTAGCGTCGGATACGCAGGAATACGAATTGTCCACGCCGCACCCGCAATGGGCCGAGCAAGACCCGGAGACGCAGTGGTGGGCGGCGGCGCAGTTTGCGATTCAATCCGTTTTGGGCAAAGCGAACTTGACGGGCGGCGACATCGCGGGCGTCGGTTTGACCGGGCAAATGCACGGGTCGGTGTTTTTGGACAAAAACCAAACCGTGCTGCGGCCCGCTTTGCTTTGGTGCGACGCGCGAACCGGGGCGGAATGCGACCAAATCACGCAGGCGGTCGGCGGGCGCGAAAAACTCTTTGAACTGATCGGGCAGCCGGTTTTGGCGTCGTTCACGGCTCCGAAAATCGTGTGGGTGAAAAATCACGAACCCGCTGTGTATGACAAAATCGCCCACGTTTTGCTGCCCAAAGATTTTATCCGGCTGCGCTTGACCGGAGAGTTCGCCGCCGAAGTCAGCGACGCTTCGGGTACGTCGCTGCTCGACGTACGAAGGCGGGATTGGTCGCAGCCGATGCTCGACGCGCTGCAAATCCCGCGCGACTGGCTGCCGCGCGTGTACGAATCGCCGGAAATTACGGGGCGCATTACGGACGAAGCGGCTCGATTGACCGGCCTCAAAGCGGGAACACCGGTCGCGGGCGGCGGCGGGGATCAAGCAGCGGGCGCGGTCGGGTGCGGTGTGGTCGCGCGAGGGCGGGTCAGCGAGGCGTTGGGAACGTCGGGCGTCGTGTTCGCCCATTCCGACGATGCGTTCTTCGACCCGGAAATGCGGATACAAACGTTTTGCCATGCCGTGCCGGGGGCGTGGCACTTGATGGGCTGCGTTTTGTCCGCCGGTGGGAGTTTGCGCTGGTATCGGGATACATTCGCGCCCGGTCAATCCTACGACGCCTTAACGCAAGGTGCGGCAAACGCGCCGGTCGGCTGCGAAGGGTTGCAGTTTTTACCCTACCTGACCGGCGAGCGCACGCCCTACCCTGACCCCAACGCGCGCGGCGTGTTTTTCGGCGCGACGCTGCGAAGCCAAACCCACTGGTTCGTGCGTGCGGTTTTGGAGGGCATCGCCTACGGCCTTAACGATTCCTTCACGCTTTTGGACGCCATTAACGTTCCCGTGAATGAAGTGCGCGTGAGCGGCGGCGGCGCGAAATCCGCGCTGTGGCTGCAAATCTTGGCGGACGTAATCAACCAGCCGCACGTCACGCTCCATGTCGATGAAGGCCCCGCGTTCGGCGCGGCCCTCCTTGCGGGTGTGGGCACGGGCACGTTCGCAACCGTCGCCGAAGCCTGCGACGCCACCATTCGCCCGGTCGGCAAAACCACGCCGAACGCGCAAAACGTGTCCGATTACGCCAAGTATTATGCCTTGTACCGCACGTTGTACCCCGCTTTGCAAGCCGCGTTCGGCGAAGCCGCCCGCCTTTCGACGGGTTAGAAAAAATCCACCTATGGCGATTTCTTGGCGGGCACGGATTATAGCAAACCGAATCGTTTCCAGCATCGCGTGGATAGCGGCGGTATTTTGCGGCTTCCATATTTTTATATGGATGCTTGCAGAGCCAAAAAGCGATCCCCCATTGACACCGGGACAAGCGCGGGACTTCAATATTTCCGCGCTTTGCACGGTGGCGAGCTTCGCTGGGTCGTGGCTTGCCATACGAGCGGCCTCCACGTGGCGAAGAAAGTACGCGCCGGAAATACGAGACGAGGCGGGCGAGGGCAAAATACCGTGAAAACGTCGCCGTGGGTCAAACGAAGCGAGGCGGTTTTTATCGCCACGCTTGTTTTAGCGGGGCCGCTCCATTTGGGCGGCTGCTTGATGATAATGGGTGAACCCGATGAGCAGGCAACCCCGGCAAAAAGCCAACAAATGGAAGCCGTATGGAAAGTCGTTGCTATCGGCTGCTTGATTTCGTGGCCCTGCATTCTTGCCACCGGTATTTGGCACGAGCGGCTCCACTCCAAATGCAACAAAAGCCACGCCGCGAACGCAAACGTGGGTTAAAATCAGCCGCGTGGTTTTGGTTACTGCCAAAGTCGTGGCGTGGGTTTGGGTGCTGCCAACGCTCATTTTTATGGCGGGCGACCCAGTGGCTCCAAGAACGCCCGCGCAAATCGACAACTACAGTCAGCGCGGCACTCTCATCTTTTCTTGTTTTGCGGGAACGTGGCTTGTTGTCATTGTTGCGTCGTTGTGGCATCGGCGCGTGCGGGCGGTTTGGCATAGGGAAAATGCCGACGTTTGGCTTGCAGCATACGGGGTCGAAGCGGGTACAAGGAAACTGTAAGCAAAACCGTGGGCGGTTCCTTTCGTTCGCCTTGAAGAACCCATAACTGCCGCCTGCAAGGAAAACCGATGAAATTTTTTATTGACTCCGCCAACATTGACGAAATTCGCCAAGTCGCCGAAATGGGACTCGTCGATGGCGTGACTACGAACCCGTCGCTGCTCGCCAAAGAAGGCAAGGGCTTCAAAACGACGATTCAGGAAATCTGCTCCATTGTGGACGGGCCGGTGTCCGCCGAAGTCGTCACCGCCGACAACGCCGAGCAGATGCTCAAGGAAGCCGCGATTGTGTCGTCTTGGCACAAGAACGTCGTCGTGAAAGTACCGTTTGGGCCAGAAGGCATGAAGGTCGTCAAAAAGTTGACCGAAGAGGGCATCAAAACGAACGTCACCGTGTTGTTTTCGCTGCCGCAGGCGCTCATTGCCGCCAAAGCCGGGGCAACGTATTTGTCCAACTTCGTGGGCCGCGTCGATGACATCGGCATTGAGGGCATGGTCGCCGTGCGCGATACCGTGAACATGACCCACGAATACGAGTTCGCCTCGCAGGTTTTGGTCGCGTCGGTTCGCTCGCCCATGCACGTTGTCGAAGCCGTCCGCGCGGGCGCGCACGTGTGTACGATTCCGTTCAAAATTCTGGAAATGATGTACAAGCATCCTTTGACCACGTCGGGCATCGCGCAGTTCACCGAAGACTGGAAAAAGTCCGGCCTGAACTTCGACTAAATCTCAAAAATAACAAGAAAGACCGGCGAGTAAATTTAGGGCCGTCACGGGAAAGACCGGCGGGTAGATCCGCGGTCTGTGGCAGAAGCAAAGCCCGCCTGCGCGGGCTGGATGCCGAAGCATGACAGGCTTCGCGTTTGAACGGCGGGGCATCATTTATGAGCCGACGCAGGTCGGCTTTGCCTCTGGTTTAGACCGCGGATTTACCCGCCGGTTTTTCCCCGTGACGGCTCTCAATTTACCCGCCGGTCTAAAACGCGGTAACAACTTCCTAAATGTCCAACTCCCTGTGGCAGATTGCTTTTGGCCCTTACGCGCTGATTGTTGACCGGCGTACCCTGCGCTTCGATTTGCGCGACATCAAAGCGGACATCAAGTGGGCAGAAAGCCTGCCGCTCGGCTGGATTGAACTGGAAAACATCGAAACCGGCGAAACGTCGCGGCACGAGTTCGGCGACTGCAAAATCATTTCCGTGTCGGAAAAAGCTGGGGCACAGGGCAAGCGGATTTTGTTCGGCTTGGACGCGCCCGGCCCCGTGCCGATTGACGTGTACGTGATTTGCACCGAGCGCGAAATTCAACTCACGGTGGAAGCGTCGCGGGACGGCAAAACGCACCGCGTCACGGGCTTTGGCCTCGTTCCCGGTTTGATGTCCGTGCCCGACGACGGCGCATCCTATTTGGTGTTGCCCTCCGGCGAGGGCAGCGGCATTTTGGCCCGCGATGTTACCGAAACAACAAAATGGCGTCATCCCATTTGGCAATCCGGTGGCGTTTTCATGCCTTTTGTGGGTGCAGTTCATGCAAAATCAGGTTCGGAAAGTGTTGCCGACGCGCCCGCAGGGTCGCTCGCGCTGATAACGGATTCGGCCTACGGAGCTTTTGTTTTATCGCGGCAAAGCAACGGGGGCGCGGCCCTTGATACGCACTACGAACGCGACCCCGAGCGGAGGCGGCTTGACGCTCGTTTAGTCGTTTTGCCCAGCGAAAATCACGTCGGCATCGCCCGCGCCTACCGTGACAAAATCATCGGCGAGAAGAACCATGTCACGTTGCGGCGCAAAATCCGCGAGCGTCCCATTGTAGACAAACTGATCGGCACGGCATGGTACGTTCGCGCTTCTCCTTTCCAAAAGATAGGCACAAGTAAGCGTTGGCTCGAAAAAAACGAGGGTAAAAATAAACGCTGGTATCTGCCGGAAGCGAGCGTGATGTGGGGCGATGCGGCAAATACCATGTCCTTTGTTGAAGTGCAAACCGACAGGGATTCCGATTTCTTCAAACCGGCAATTCCCGGCGATATAGTTGCTCTGCAACTTTCCAACACGCCTCTTGGCAACAAAACGGTTCGCTGGGAAACTATAGATGAGAGTTTACAAGAGATCGCCCAAGCCCAACAAAACGCCGACCTTCCGGTCGGCTTTCACGAGGCGGGGGATTGGCAGACCATTGCCTGCGATTTTATGGTTCCGCCGCCATCAACAGAATCTTCGTTTTCCCTTCCCCTTATTTCCGTTGTGTATCACGATGGTTTGGTGATGCCGCAACGGAATGTCGGCCCGGAACTGGAAGAAGATAATCAATTTTTGATGGCATTGCTTCATCTGTCACCGGGATTATTTTACAAGGCTGCGTATGACAAAATTTCAGGCTCCACAGAAAAAAGCGTTGCCGAGGCTCTCGCAAAAGACCAGCAAAAGCGCATTGGTACGTACTTGGTTTTGTCACCGCTTCATCGCTTGACGTTTACTGCTTTTTTGACCGAGCACCGCTTTTTGACGCCGGACGCATTGGTTGAGGAAGCCGTTTATTCGGATAAAACGCGCATCGTTATCAACCGGAGCGACGCGAACGCCTATGAAACACCCGAACTGCATTTGCCACCCGGCGGTTTTTGGGTGCGGCACGCGCAAATGGAAGCGCACGACGCTTTGCGCGTCGGTGAGCAAACATTTACAGAGCGGGCGTTTCGCATTCGCCGCGCGCTGGATGGCAAGCCACTGGAGCAATCCGCCGACATCGAAACGCAGGAATTTTTGGTTTAGCATAGTTTCGCCCCGGTTTCGGTATAATCAAATATCTTGGCAATTTTCCGGTACGAGGCCGCCGATCCCAATGGGAAAATTCTGCGCGGGGCGATGGATGCGCCGTCCGCGCAGGACGTTTCCGCCCGGCTGAACGCGCGGGGCTTTCAGAACGTCAACGTTTTAGGCGGCAACGGTAACGGCGCACCGGCGGCGGGAATGGCGATGCCGCAATCCCAAGCGGCGCGACCGAACGCGGCGGGCAATGGATACGGCGGGCAAGCGGCGCAGACAAACGCGGCGACGTTCGCGCCGCCCGCGATAAGTGGGCCGAAGTTTGGGAGCGTGCCCCGGTCGGAAGATATTGGATTGTTTTTTCGACAGATGGCGTCGCTGGCGAACGCGGGCTTTACGCCGTCGTCGGCTTTGTCGGACTTGGCCCCGCGCACGGCCCATCGGGGCTTGGGGCAGGCCGCGTTCGTCATGGCGCAAGGCACGGCAAACGGCGCGAGTTTGGCCGGACAGATGGCGCAGTTCCCCCATTTGTTCGCGCCGCACGTCATCGGCTTGGTGCACGCGGGCGAAACGGGCGGCTTTTTGCCGTTCGCGTATGAGGAAGCCGCGCTCGGAGCCGAGCAGGACGCCGCGCTCAAACAGGGTTCGTGGTTCTTTTCGTTTTTGGCGTGGCAGTCCGTGTGGAGCGTGCTCATTACCATTCCGCTTGCCTTCAAATCGGCAGTGAACCCGAACGATTTGGCGGGAAGCGGTATCCACTACGCCAAAGTTTTATTTTTTGTGATGGTTCCCCTCGGGATTTTGCTGCATATCGGGGCCGTTCTGCTCAAAAAAATTCGGCATCAGCCCGCGTTTCGAGACACGTTCGATATTGTGTCGCTTAAAATTCCGGTTATGGCGCGGCTTGCGCGAATGCGCGGCCTTGCCGCGTTTACGCGCGTTTTGCGAAAACTGCTGCTCGCCGGTATCTCGCCGGAACGCGCGTACACGGCGGCGATGAACGCCGCCCCGAACGCTTGGGTTCGGCAGCGTCTGGCGCTTGGCTTGCCCGTCGTTCGCTCAGCGCAGGGACTGGACGCCGCGATTGCCGCGACCGGGCTTATGGCGCACGATCCCTTGCAGCTTTTGAACACGGGACAAAAGACCGGGCAGTGGGTCGAAATGCTGGATCAGGTGACGGGCTGGTATCAGGAAGAAGCGGCGCGGGCGACACAGGCCGCCAAATCCGCGCAAAAGCAGGTCGCCGTGATTCTCACGATTGCCTCGTCCGGCTACGTGCTGATTGTCGGCGCGATGGGCATGAGCCATTTGTTCGGCTGGGTTGATCAATTCATGGGAACTGATAAGTAACCGCGCCGCGCGCTCATTGATAATCCATCATTGCGACATACCAGCGTTTCTGATAGTCGCGCCAATCCATGTTAAGCACCACGGGCGCGGAAGTGCCGTTTTGGTATTTTTCCCGATATACCAGCCGAACGGACGGCACTCCATCGGCGGTTCCGATAGTCCACCATTCCGGCCCGGTGTGCCCGATGGCTTTACCGCGCCGTTTTTTCACGTCCGCCATCGTGTCGCGCAGGTCGTCCGCCGCATAATCCCAGCCTTCAGAGCGTGAAAAAGCCCGCCTCTTTGCGGACTTGTACCGTGCTTTTTCCATGTCACTTAGAAAGAGATCGGCAGCCTTAAGCGTCGCTTTGTCGATCTTTTGTGCGTCTCTCTTGGCTTTGAGATGCGGAATGAAGAGCGCAAGGCCAGTGATACTCGCGCCGAAAAACAAAACGAACAGAGCCGTGACAAGTAGGCTCGTATTTCTTCGCCGTGACGGCGCTTTTGGAATGGCGACGGTTGCGGGAAGCGGTTTTCGCGGGGGCGGGTAGACGGGATACGACATAGAAACTGGCCCGAACGGTTACAGTTTACCCGACTTTGTTATACGGCGGATCGGAAACGGCGGGAACCTCGGCGCGCCTCGCGTGGTATCATGTTTTGTTATGGCCCTTAGCCTTCCCGTACATACCCACGAGCCGTTTTTGCCAACCGGCGCAAGCAGCACGCGCGTCGCCAAAAACGTTATTGAGAGCGTTGCCGACGGTGGCGCGGCCCACAAAGCGGGCCTTCGCGTCGGCGACCGGGTGCTGTCCGTGAACGGCGAGACCCTGCGCGACATTGTGGACTGGCGGTTTCAAACGGCGGGTGAAGAAGCGCGCATCACGTTTGAGCGCGACGGGCTGGAGCGCACCATAGCCATCCACAAAGGCTACGACGAAGACTTGGGTTTGACGTTCACGGACGACTTGTTCGACCATTTGCACATTTGCAAAAACAAGTGCGTGTTCTGCTTTTTGTACCAACAGCCCAAAGGCCTGCGCCCGTCGCTGTATATCAAGGACGACGATTTTCGGCTGTCGTTTTTGCACGGCAATTACGTCACGCTGACGAACTTGAAGCCGGGCGAACTCGACCGCATCTGCGAGCAGAAACTGTCGCCGATGTTCGTGTCCATCCATGCGACCGACCCCGAAGTCCGCGCCCGAATGCTGGGCCGCAAACAAGCCGAACCGATTTTGCCCTTGCTGGAGCGCCTCGCGGACGCCCGCATACAAATACACGGGCAAATCGTACTGTGCCCGGGCTACAACGACGGGGCACATTTCGAGCAAACCGTGCGCGATCTTGCCGCTCTGCACCCGGAAGCGCGGGGAACCTATGGCGGCGTGTTGTCGCTCGCCGTTGTGCCCGTCGGCATTACGCAGTTCCGCGACCGCCAAGCCCCCGTTTCGACCGTTTCTTCGGAATATGCCGCGACCCTTTTGAACGAGGCCGAAATCAAGCGCGAAGCGTTCCGCAAAAAACTGGGGAGCCGCTTTTTGTTTTTGAGCGACGAGTTCTACCTTTCCGCCAAGCGCGACGTGCCGCCGCGTAACCATTACGAGGGCTTCCCCCAACTCGAAGACGGCGTGGGCTTGGTGCGGCTCTTCTTGGACGATTTGGAAAAAGTTTCCCGCAAACTGCCCGCGCGGGTGGACAGTCCGCGTTCATTCACGGTTATTACGGGCGAATCGGCTGGCCCGCTTTTGAACCGCTTCGCTACCGCTATGAACCGTGTGCAAGATTTGGACGTGCAGGTTTGCACGGTTCACAATCGCTTTTTCGAGGGCAATATCTCGGTTGCCGGTTTGCTTGTCGGGCGCGACATCATCGATGCCGTGAACGCCCACGCCCGCCCCGATGACACGATTCTGCTTCCATCCGTGATGCTCCGCGATGGTGAAGCCGTGTTTTTGGACGAGATGACGCTAACCGACGTGCAGGCCGCCGTCAATCGGCCCGTTGTCGTTGTCGAGCGCACGCCCGCCGCCGCCGCCGCCGCCATGCTTGGCTAATCGTTTTTCCGTTCGCACAGAAAGAGTTCGCCCGTGCTTTTTGCCCGCCCGTTCGTGATTGCCGCCACTTCGGTCACCGCGCTTCTGGGCGCGGGTGGAACCCTTGCCTTCGTTCACGCGCAGACCGCTCCCGCCCCGACTGCGCCTAAAAGCCTACCCTTAGCCGCCGCTTTAACGGTGGGCGGCGGGCCGAACAAAAAGTACAATCAGGTCGCCATTGAAAGCAACGTCCGCTACGTGGACAGTTTGCTTCCGGCAAATGCGCCGCGCCGCGTTCTTTTCGCCGACGGCAGCGCAACCACGCCCGATGTCCTGTACCACGACGCACCCTCGTCCGCGAAGATCACCGACGCCGAAGCGGCCTTTGAAACCCTGTTCGATAACCGGGTCAAAGGAGTCGAAGACAAATGGCGCGCCCCGAAACTGAAAGCGATCAACGGCCCGTCCACGAAAACGAGCATCGCGTCCGAAATGACCCGGCTCGCACAAACCGCGAACGCGACATATCCCGTCTTGCTGTATTTCACCGGGCACGGCAGTCCCGCCAAGTCGCGCGATTTGGACAACAATGTGTACGACTTGTGGGGCGGCGACCAACTCAGTGTCCGCGATTTGGCCGGGGAAATCAACAAACTTCCCGCCAAACGCCCGGTCGTCTTAGTCATGGTGCAGTGCTATGGCGGCGCGTTCGGCAACGTGCTGTTTGAAAACGGCGACCCGAACGCCAAACAAATCGACCGCCCCCTTGTCGGATTTTTCGCCACGACCAAAGAGCGCGTCGCGGCGGGCTGTACGCCCGAAGTCAACGAGGCCGATTACCACGATTTCACCTCGTCGTTTTTTGCCGCCCTGTCGGGCAAAACGCGCTTGGGCCAAACCGTGCCGACGCCCACCGTCGATTACGATAAAAACGGAACCGTGACGATGGACGAGGCGTTCGCCTACGCGCTGGCCACCGAGCCGTCCGTGGACGTGCCGGTTTGCACATCCGATGTGTTTTTGCGCCGGTTCATGCCCGTCAAAGACGATTCCGAGGTGGCTGGTTTGCCGTATTCGCAGGTGCGCGCCCTTGCCAATCCCGCCCAGCAGGCGGCCCTCGACGGATTGTCCAAAGCCTTGAGCGCGACCGGCGAAGCCCGGCTGAAAGACGCGCTCGCCGATGTGCGCGACCGCGCCGACGGCATCAGCCATATTCGCAATCAAAGCGTGCTGGAAAGTGGCAGCGCGTCGCAGCAAACGCTATCGGACTTTCGGCGCAAACTGCGCTCGCGCTTTCCCGGTTTGCGCGCCCGCAGTGATTCGGCGTTTGGGGAAGCCCGCCAAAAAGCCATCGCCCAACTGCAAGCCAGCGCCAATGACACGCAAGCCATCCTTGCCGCAAGCGATAAAATCGGCGACGCCTACGAGGCGCAGTACGATGACGAACTCAAAGGGGCGCGCTGGCTGCGCTTGATGCGTGTCGCCAAAACCGTCGTGTTGGAAAGCAAATTGCGTAAAAGCGGCAACGCGGCCCTGATCGCCCGACTGGACGCTTTGCGAAAAATGGAAAAAACCAACCCGCTTTTGTGATCCCAAATTTTCCAATTCCAGACATAGCCAATTCAACATGGGTTAAAACCCACGTCTGATTGGCCTGCGGCCTATTGTCCTTCGGACAAAGAAATAAACGAACGCCTACTGGTATAACCGGTAGATGTTCGATAGCGGCACAATCTAATGCCTTTGTAGCCAGCCTTTTCCTTGTCCGATAGGACAATAGGCCGAAGGCCAACCAGACGTGGGTTTTAACCCATGTTGCAGTTACTGGGCGCGTTCGGGAAAGGCGGCACGTAGAAATTGCGGGTCGCGCCAGTCCCACACCCGTTCCGGTTTTACGTCGATGCTCACGGGGTGCGAACACCAAGCGACGGCGCGGTACGAAAACGCGCCAACGCCGTGCAAAACGACGCTCGTTAAAAGAAGCATTGCGCCCGCCGTGCATTCCGCTTTCCATCGCGCGACGTGCGGCTTTCCCGAGGTAGTCGCTTTTTCGCGCTCCGCCAGCCATGCCTTGATTGCGACGATAGACAGCAACGCCAGCCACGGAACGAGCGGGGTGCAGAAGCGCGGGCCGTAGCAATAGCCCGCCCACCACAGCGGAAAGCCCGCGATGGCGATTAAATGCAAAGCCGTCACGCCCAAACTCAAAACGACCAAACGCGGCAAAACGAGATGGTGGCGATAGCGGACGAGCAAGTAGGCGACGAAAAACAAAACGGGCACGTACACGAGCAGGCCGCGCGATGGACTAACAAGGTTTCCCGCAAACGCTTCCCCAAAGTGTGCAAACGTCAAGCGACTCGCCCGGTAATAGTTCGGCAGCAGTTGGTGAAACGTAAACTCCGAATACGCTACCAAACACGCCAGCCAGCACAAAACCGTCAGAATATAGCGAACGAAAAGCGGGCGGTAGTACAGCAACACGTAAAGGGAAATCCCGAACGCCGCAACGCTGTAGGTCGGCTTGACCAAGTACATTAGGGCGGCAAGAGTTCCCAGCAAAACCGGGCGCAGTTTCCACCGACCGGTTTCCACGCCGGTCAGCAACAGCACGGCGAGGCCGAGCAGAAAAATCCCCCACGTATCCGACCATAAACCGCGCGAGGCGGTACTCCATATCGGCGTTCCCAGCGCGCAGCCCAGAGCGATTAAAAGCGAGGGCGCAAGCGGCAACAGTAAACGGGCCGTCAAAAAAATCGCCACGCACAAACCCGCCATAAGTAGGGCGGCGAGTCGCGCTTCGATGCGTTTTTCGCCGTCGCGGTTGTAGGAGCCGTCCGGCTTTGTGGCGTATATTCCCGCCGCCCGGTTCATCAAGGCGACGAACGGGAGGGCGAGAACGGAACTCGTGGGCGGAAAATAATAATACAAATGCCCGCCGACCGGCTCTATTTGGTAAATGTGCCCGTTGGAAACCCAGCCCACCTGTTGCTTGGGCGGGTAACGCAGAACGCTCTCGTCCAGTTCGACCCGCCGATGCGTCAGGAGATTCTCACTCAGCAGCATCGAGTAACTGGAATCCGTGATCAAGCGAACCGGGGAGAAAAAGAAAACAGCGAGTGTCGTTAAAAAAACGAACGCCGCACCCGCCGTCGTGCTTTTGAAAACGGCGTGCGTCATCGGACGGCTCGCAAAAACTGCGGGTCGCGCCAGTCCCAAACGCGGTCGGGGGCGTCGTCCACATTAACAGGATGCAGATTCCACATCGCCGTTCGCATGTAAATCGCCCCCATTCCGTTGATTGCTATACTTGCGCCCAGCAGAAGCGCGCCCGCCGCCCATTCGGCCCGCGTAAGCAGCCGTTGTGTTGTCTCCATTTGCCGCAGGCTCGCGCGGCGCTTGGCATGGACGGCAAGAACCGTCAATAGAACCAGCCACGGCACAAGACCCGTCGAATAGCGCGGCCCATAGCAATGCCCGCCGTACCACGGACTGAAACCGGATACCGCAATCAGATGTAACGCGATGACGCCACACGCCAGCCAAGCAAGTTTATGCAGCGCGATTTGTTTGCGATGCCGAATGAGTAAATATGCAACGAAAAACAAAACGGGCACGAAAACAAGCAGGCCGCGCGACGGACTAATCAGGTTCCCTACCAAGGCTTGCCCGAAGTCGGCGAACTGCAAACGGCTTGCTCGGTAATAGCTGGGCAGCGGTTGGTGGAAAAGAACCTCCGAATACGCGACAAATCCCGCCAGCCACGTTAGCCCGGTGAGCGCGAACGGAATCAATCGGGCGCGATGGTTCAAAAGAACCCATACACAAATCGCGGCGACGGCGATACTATACGTTGGGCGCACGAAGTACATCCAACAAAGCAGGGTTGCCAGCAACACGGGGCGCAGACGGAAGCGACGGGTTTCCACCCCGACGAGATGAAACAGCGTCACGCCGAGCAGCAAAACGCCCCACGTATCCGACCACATGACCCGCGACGTACCGCTCCATACCTGCGTACCGAGCGTGGCTCCAAACGCGACAACAAGACTCCAAGCATTCGGCAAAAGCGTTCGGGCCGTCAAAAAAACGACGGCAGCATAAGCCGCCATGAGCAGCGCGGCAAGCCCGGTTTCCATGCGCACTTCGTGCGTCGTGCTATAAGTTCGGTCGTAACTGGCGACGGCGATCCCGAAAAGGTGCATGACGCCTAAGTAGGGGGTGGATAAAATGGATGTGCCGGGTGGGAACAGATAATAGATATGGTCACCGACGAGTTCCAGTTGGTAGATGTCGCCGTTGGAAATCCAGCCCACTTGCTGCTTGGGCGGCAGGCGCGGCACGGCGTATTTGTCGAGGGCAAAACTGCGATTTTGCAGCAGCCCTTGGCTAAGCAGCATGGAATACGAGGAATCCGAAAGCTCGTGGACGGGCGAAAAAAGAAAAACAAGATACGTCGTAACGAAAACGACGAATGCGGCAAGCAGGGACTTTTTGTGGCGTCGCAGGGGCATTTACTGACAGTTTACACCAAGTGGTCTTAACGTACCTTTGTGGGCGTGATTGTTATCGGGCAAAGCAGCGTCCAGTCGCCGCGCCGGGGCAAGTCGTTGGCGAGATGAAGCATTGGCCCGTCCGCCCACGGGCTTCGGATGCGAAAGGCGAGGTCATAGCGTCCCGAGCGCTTGGGAGCCGGTAAAACTGCGCGCAACGAAAATTTCCCCGGCAGCCACGTTCGCACATCGGCGGCTATTTTGTGCGCGCTCGCCGGTTCAGCGACTGCAAATTGGGCGGGCAAAAACGCCATTTCCACCGGCCACGGGTAATAAAACGGCGCAACGCCCGCGTTTTCACCGATCAAAGAAACGTTGAGCGCGCCGCCCGCTATGACGTTTTGTGTGCAGTCGAGTTCAAGCAGGCGAAACGTGTAGCCCATGCGTCGCACAAGGTCTTGACTGCGAACCACGAAGTCGGGCGCGGACTCGCTTTTTTCTAAGGCGGGGCAATACGGCCCGACCCACGAAAAATGCGCGTCGCTTAATCGCTGCACGGTTTGCTTGTAGCCGTCGCCGAGCCAGTGCGCGGCTTGGTTCGGCTCCATTTCACCGCCTATGGGCGCGACCTTCCAGTTGTTTGTGCGGCCCGCAACGCGGAGTTTGGGCAGAAATTTCCACTCTTCCGGCCCGTCCGTGTCTTGGGGAAATAGATCGTCGAAAAAGCCCATTTGGGCCTGCGTTCCGGCGTACCCGGCGGGATAGCGCGTCATAAGCGGCGTGCGCGGAAACGCTTTTTGCCCGGCCTCCAACACGCGCCGCTGCGTTTGCG
>CAXTBP010000075.1:0-23597 GCA_964241985.1 uncultured Armatimonadaceae bacterium
CACGGCGCAGCGACTTTTTGGCAGAGGACAGGGACATAATACAGATAATTCCTTTTGCGTTTTGCCACTGCGTTTTGTTTTGCAGCAGCGTTTTACATAAAGGTTATGCCGCGTGCCCACTTGGTTTTAACATGGCGTTTTTACCGGGTTTTCATCGCTTTTCGATAACGACGGGTTTGTCGGCAGCGGCCTTTACCCAGCGCCTTAAATGGTAAAATGCAGGCATCAAAAAGCGGGACGGTGGGCAATCAATGGGGATGTTTGCGTTGGAAATCAATCGCCGGATAGTTTTTGGCACGCTGATGGCGGGAGCCTTTTTATCGAGCGCCTTTGCCGGTGACGCGCCCATCGGGGCGACGGCAAAGGGACAAACGCCAAAACCGGTAGCCGCTGCTTCCCCCGCTACAAGCATCGGTTTGGCCGCCTCACTTTTTGCCAGCGCGCGCACCGGGCCAGTCAACAACGTCGCGCTTTTATGGGCCAGTTCTGTTCCCTGCGATTCTTTCGACGTGTTCCGCGCCGAAACAAAGGGCGGAAAGCCGGGGACATTTACCCAGTTATACAGCGGGCCGGGTGCATCCTATAACGATTACGGATTAAAAGCCGGAACCTACTCGTACAAACTTGTGGCGCGGCGCGGCATGGAAGAAATGGCCTCGAATGTCGCGCAAATCACGACGATGGCTGCGGTTCCCGGCGGCTTTACGGAGATTTCTAACCAGACCGGAGCCGGAGTCGGCTCGTTATGGGAGCCGCTGAAAATCGGCGACACGTATTACCGGTTCGACGGTGAAAAGGACGGCGAGACATCCCGCCGCTTTATCGTCAAAACCTCGCGCGACGGCAAAACGTGGAAAGATGGGCCGGTCGTTCTGGATAAAAACAGCCACCCCGACCTTGCCGATTTCAAGTTCGAGTCGGGTTCGCCCTTTTACGACAAGACGCATAACAAATTCGTTTGGTGGTGTCATTGGGAGCGGGCCAAAGGTTACAACGACGGGCGCGCATTTGTCGCAACGGCCACGCCCGGGCAACCGTTTACCGTCCACCATGTTTACAATCCGCTCGGCGTACAAGTCCGCGATATGAGCGTGTTCATCGATGACGACAAGCAAGGGTATTTAGTCGCCGCGTCCAATGTCGAAAAGCAGGGCGCGAACGCCACGCTGACTCTTCTCAAGTTGAACGCCGATTACACCGATGTGACCGGAATCGTGGGCCGCGCGATGGAAAATCAGTACCGCGAAGCGCCGCACATCGTGCATCGGGACGGCTTTTATTACCTGTTCTTTTCGCAGGCGGCGGGTTGGTATCCATCCCGCGCCGGGTACGTCGCCGCAACGTCGCTTACCGGGCCGTGGAGCGAAGCCCGCGCGGTCGGCAATACGTCCACGTTCGCCGCGCAGTCCGGCCCGGTTATCGCGGTGGGCGACAAAGGCGCGGCGTTCCCGCTTGTTTTGATGGCGAACCGCTGGATTCGGGGCGAAGGCACGAGCGCGAACTCTGTCGTGCCGCTTCAATGCGCGCAGGGTTTCGCACTCGGCGATTACGCGCCGTCGCTTTTGCTGTCGCCGACAAAAGACAAAATCATTCCGCTGCAAATGGGTCGGCTTTTGTCGCAAAACCAACCGGCCACAGCAACCATTGCGGGAAGCGCGGGGCACGAAATCGACAAAGCCTTTGACGGCGATTACAACACGGCCTTCCAAAGCGACGAAAAAAAGTGGCCGTTTTCCGTCACGACCGACTTAGGCAGCGATTGCTCGGTGCGGAACGTGCAGATTTCGTGGCATCTGCACAAAGGTTCGGAAGCCTTTTACAAATACACGATTGAAGGCAGCCGAGACGGCGTGACGTGGAGCATTTTGCAGGATCGTACTGACGAAAAAGACACCCGCGTCAGCAAAACCTACGGTTTCAGCAGCGACGTTTTGCCGGACGGCTCGTGGGCGCGGTACGTGCGCATCACCGTGCAAAATGCCGTTTTGCACAACAACCCGAACAACTGGTATCCGCCCACGCTTTACGAAGTGAAAGTGTATGGCGACAAAGCGGGTAAAGTGGCCAAATAATCCAAAACGCAGTAATTTTCGTTGCGACTGACTAAATAGCGAATATGAATAAAGCCGCCTTTTTGTCGTTTGTCGCCGGGATGACCGCCGTTTCGCTTGCTTTGCCGTGCGTATCGCTTCCTGCCCGCGCTCAGGAAAAGCCCGCGCCCGCGAAGGAGACGGCGAAAGAAAAAGACGCCCGCATGGCGTGGTGGCGCGACGCCCGGTTCGGAATGTTTATTCATTGGGGATTGTACGCGGTTCCCGCAGGCGTTTGGGACGGCAAAAACGTCAATGGTTTGGGCGAATGGCTGATGCACGACGCCAAAATTCCGGTCGCCGACTACGCGCCGCTGGCTTCTAAATTCAATCCGCAACAATTTGACGCCGAAGCGTGGGCGAAACTGGCGAAATCTGCGGGAATGCGCTATGTCGTCATCACCGCCAAGCACCACGACGGGTTCGCGCTTTTCCACTCGACGACCGACCCGTTCAACATCTATGACGCGACGGCCTTTAAGCGCGATCCGGTTCAAGAACTCGCGGACGCCTGCCGCAAAAACGGTCTCAAATTCGGTGTGTATTATTCGCAGGCGCAGGACTGGCATCAGCCCGGCGGCGCGGCATACGGGGGGCATTGGGATACGGCGCAAAACGGCTCGTATGACGAGTATTTGAAAAAGGTTTCGGTTCCGCAGGTGCGCGAACTGATTACCCGCTACAAACCCGACGTTTTATGGTGGGACACGCCCGCCGACATGACGCCCGAACGGGCGGCCCTATTCACCCCGGTGCTTGCCCTTGCGCCCAAACTCATCACGAACAATCGCTTGGGCGGCGGCATGAACGGCGACACGGAAACCCCCGAACAGCACATACCCTCTACCGGCTATCCCAATCGGGACTGGGAAACCTGCATGACGCTCAACGATACGTGGGGCTACAAATCCACCGACACCAACTTCAAGCCGACGGAAAATTTAATCCACAATTTGGTAGACATCGCCAGCAAAGGCGGGAATTATCTGCTCAATGTCGGGCCGGACGCGACCGGAATTATTCCCGCGCCCGAAGTCGCGCGGCTTAAAAACGTCGGCGATTGGATGGCGAAAAACGGCGGCAGTATTTATGGTACGTCGGCAAGTCCGTATCGGCGTTTGCCCTTCGACGGACGCGCGACCCGCAAAGGCGACCATTTGTACCTTCACGTTTTTAACTGGCCCGACGACGGTTTAACGCTTTCCGGTTTGCAAACGCCCGTAAAATCCGCGCGCGTTCTTTCGACTGGCGAAACCTTGGGCGTGACGCTCGCTTCCGACGGCACACTTTCTATTTCCCGCCCGAAAACGCTGGACGCTTACGCCACCGTCGTGGACTTGCAACTTACCGGACAAGCCGTTGTCGTTGAAGGGCCGCTCGCACTCGCGCCGCAAGCAAACGGCGGTTACAAACTGACGGCGACCGACGCTACGCTCAAAGGCGACACGGTGCAAATCGAACAGCGCGGCGGAGCCGACAACATCGGTTTTTGGACAAACGCAAGCGACCGTGTGCAATGGACGGTCAACGTTCCCGCCACAGTCGAGGGCGAATACCGAGTGGAAATCGAGTACGCCTGCGACGCGGGTTCGGACGGCAGCGCGATTGTCGTGCAGGCGGGCAGCGACAATGGCGCGGGCGCGACCGGAACCGTCGCCGCTACGGGCGATTGGTCAACCTACAAAACGATGCCATTGACAGGCACAATCCCGTTGGGTGTGGGAACGCAAACCGTGACTATCACGCCGCGCTCCAAGCCGGGCTTCGCGGTTATGAACCTGCGAGCCGTGCGCCTCACGCGCGTCCGCTTTTGGTTGCCAATGGAGAAGTGACCGCACATCTGTTCGCCGACTTGGAAGCGGAACAAACGCTGAAGGGTCAAATTTTCCGCGCACACAATACACCCGGAGCAAAAAAGAAGAAACGATGGTGTGTCGTTTTGAAGGCAAAGGGACTGTCAAAACGATGCGGAATGGAGCGGTGGTCGCTCTGCGACAAACCGACCGGGGCGACGCCATCGTGGAATATAGATCTCGCTGAAGAAATAAAGCGGGCAAACCGTTCTCCACAGGGAAAGGGGCCGAATATCCCCTTTTCCCACGGGCTTTGATTTTAGTGGTCGGGTTCTTCGTCGGGGTCGCCGTACTCGAACTCGTCGGTCGGCTGGAACGTGCCGATTTTGATATGCCGACGGAACGGAACACCCAGATTGTAGCCTTCCGCCGTCACGTCGAACACGAACTGTTGCAAGGGAACCAGTTTGACGCCGCCCAATGTCACCGGGCGCACGACCGAATACACGCTTCCCCACGGACAGCAGAAAAAGTAGCCCAGCGGCTTTTTATTGCGGTCGCTCGTAAACGTGATGTCGCCGCGCGTGTAGGCGGCGTCGATTTCAGCCTTGATGGCGAGCGTTCGGGCCGGGTCGGGGTCGAGCCGCCACATCGTTTGCAATGCTTTTCGGGCCTCGGGGTCGCTGACGTAGTTACTGCGCGCGGCCCGGTCGGTCAAGCACCATTCATCAAAACCCCTTTCGCCGGGCAGGGGCAGTTTTTTGGGCGCGGGCGCGCTTTTTGAAATCGGCATGGACGGGTTCGGCGGCACGGCTTGGGTTGCATTTTGCGGCATCGCCGCTATTTGACCGACGCGAAACAGTTGCTCAATCGCTACTTTGAGATGCTCTTCCATGCGCTCGTGCACATCGCGGGTCGGATTATGACTGTGCATATCGTCGGCGTATTTGGCTTTGGCGGCAGCGGCGGCAAGCATTCCCCGAATGGTTCCGCGCTGTTTTTCCTGTTCGGGCGTCAAGTCTTTGGCGTTTTCGAGGACGTTCAGGGCGGTTTGCGCGTGGCTTAGTATCGCCCGGGCGGCTTCGAGCATTCCGTGCAGATGCGAGTTCGGGCACGGTTCCACCTCGCTCCACGGCGGCAAATCGGCGGGTACGGTCACATCGAGCCGGTAGCCCGGATCGGCGTGGGCTTGCTGGGCGCGCGTCAGCCAGCCTTCAACCGGCGTATAAAAGCGCAGCACTTGATCGGCGGTAATCGGCGGCACGAAACCTACGGTCGCCGGTTGGTCGCGGTAGTCGGCGTCCAAAAAAGCGTTACCCAGTGTTTGCAGCACAAAAGCGTTCCACGAGCACACGAGTTCGGCCTGTTTTGCGGGCGGCAGCGTCCACGCATTTTTGCCGTCGGCGGATGCGCTTAAGCGCTCCTGTTCGGCCTGCGTGAGCAAATCGAAAACAGCGACGCTCGCACGCCGGTAGGCTTCGAGCGTGGTTGCGGGAACTTCGCCCTGCAATAAACAAACGACGCGCGTCCAGAAAGTGGGATTGGGTGTCAAACGATGCTCCTTCGTCGGTGTGTTTGTGTTATACCTGATTTGCGTGCCTAACAACGCGGCAGGAAAAAACGAAAAATAAAGCGAACGGGCAAGCAGTTAAGGAACCGTCGCCATGCCCGTTTTGCTTGCCGCTTTCCCGCCCGCTCTTGTTGCTTGTGCGCCCCCCGTTAGGCCCACGGCGACCCTATCCCCCGCCGCGCAAACAAGCGCAAAACAGGCGATTAGTGCCGCCTATAAAACCTACGACGCGGCATGGAGCAAACGCGACGTGAATGGGATTTTCGGTGTTTTTACCGCCGATGCCAAACTAACGGACAGTGGGCAAACGCTGACGGTTGCGCAGGCCAAAGCAGGCTTCGTTTCGTTCATGCCGCGCTGGACGGGGCCGCTCACGTTTACCACGCGCATCGATAACTGGACATTCGGCGCAAACGGACAAACCATCGCCGTAATGACGACCAAAACCCTCGACGGCACATTTCAAGGACAAAAAACACGATTCGTCGCAACCGAGCGCGATACGTGGCGTAAAGCAAACGGCGCGTGGCGTATTGCCAAACAAGAAACGCTTAAGCAAACGGTCGATACAACGCCGCCCACGCCCGCGTTTACGTCGGCGTAGCGCGACACCGTTCTTACGCAAATGAAGCATGCCGCTTCCCCCTTGACGACCGTGGAGGCAGGGAACGGCTTTGACGATTTGACCGCGTTTGGAAACGCGGTCGGCGACGCGCGAATTGTCGCGCTCGGCGAAGCCAGCCACGGAACCCGCGAATTTTTCCAAATGAAGCACCGCCTTTTGGAATATCTGGTCAAGGAAAAAGGCTTTACTGTTTTTGCCATCGAAGCCAATTATCCCGAAGTTTTGGCGGTCGATGCGTACGTCAAAACCGGCGCGGGCAATGCGCAAGCCGCGTTGCAGGGAACCTATTTTTGGACGTGGTACACGCGCGAAGTGCTTGACCAAATCGAATGGATGCGCAACTACAACAAAACGCGCCCGGCAGGAACGCGCGCGTTGTCGTTCACGGGCTTCGATATGCAGTTCGCAGGCGTCGCTCAAGCGTCCGCGCAGGCATTTCTGCAAAAAGTCGGCGGAGCGAAGCCGCCCCCTCCGCAAACGAAAGATAAAGTCAGCGACGCAAAAGCCCTGCTCGCGCGCTTTGACGCAAACCGTGAAGTCTATGTCAAGGCAAGCAGTCAAAACGAGTACGATGTCGCCCGGCAGTGTGCCCTTGTCGCGGTGCAGGCGCGAACGCAGGAAGCGGGCGGCATGATGGTTGCCGTGCAAAAACGCGATGAAGCGATGGCGAACAATGTCAAATGGCTTTTCAACACGGCCCATCCCGGCGAAAAGATTGTGCTGTGGGCGCACAATGGACACGTCGCCGGTTCGCCGTATGGACAAGGCGACATGAAGCCGATGGGAACGTACTTGCGCGAAGCGTTCGGCAAGGATTTGTATATCGTCGGCTTCGCGTTCAACAAGGGCGCAATCCGCGCCGTGCCCATGCACGACGGCAAAATGACAGGAGCCGCGCAGCCGCTGCCCGTTTCGCCCGCCCTGCCGGGAACCGCCGATGCCCTGTTCGCGCAAACGCAGATGCCGCGCTTTTTCCTCAATATGGACGACATAGCGCAGGATTCCGCGCTGGGGAAATGGCTGCACGCCCCGCAGGTCACGCGAATGCCCGGCGCGGCATGGGACAAAGATCGACCCAACAATTTCGCCGTGCCGGTTGCTTTTGGCAAAACCTACGACGGCCTCGTTTTCGTGAGCGAAAGCCACGCCTCGCAGGCGCTCGATTGGCTTCCCGTTCCGCCCCCCAAGAAAGCCCCCTTGCCTAAATGAGTGGATTTCGGCGGCGTGGCGTTTTGGTCGTGGCTTTTGCGACAACGTTCGCGCTTTACCTTGCGCCGTGCCGCGCCCAAACCAGAGAAGCGACTCCGCCGCCGGGCGTGCCTGCCGCGTTTTGGGTTCCCGACCGATTTGCACAGGCCGTGAAAAATCAGTCTTCGGCTCCAATGTATCTGATGGCGACCGTCGTCAACGATACTACCGGCGAAACCAAGCGCGTTTGTATCGAAGGCACAACGTTGTTCGATGCCGTGCGCTTTGAAAACGGATTGGGGCGCGGGCCGGGCTTGACGATCAACCAAGAGGATGGCGATTTAATTATTGGGAAAATCCTCGCAAATACGGCCCGAACCTATCATTTCAAAACGGTGACGGGATGGCAAATCGTTCAGCCCGTTTACACGCCCGACTATCTTGTTCTCGTACACGAAGAAACGCGCAGTCAAAGCACCGAGGAACTTGCGCGCCGCTTCGATGGGTTACATTCGCCCGGTGGCTTTTTTACCGGCGATTTACAGCCGGGAAATAGGGCAGCCTATTCTGCCGCCTTCGCGTATGTTTTGACCGAGCGCGGCTTGACCGTCAGGCGCGACGATTTCAGCGGCAGTTTGCACGTCGTCACTCCCAAAATGCTCGCGGACGCAGCGAAAGAACAAAGGGTAAGCAACGCGGCAGAGCAAAAACGCAAAGCCGCAAACCGCGCGTTCGCCGCGCGCCTTCCCGGCTATTTCCTATTAAACAAATCATTCACCGTTGCGTCGGCAGACATGTCTCTTATTACGCTGGCCCGCGACGACCTTTATGCGTTTTCCGCGACGCTTCAGCCTAAAAAGCCCGCGTTGATTACCGATTTCTTTTGGCTCAATCCGGTCAATCAAAAAACGAACAAGGCGCAAAACGATTGGAGCCAATTTTTGCCGCTTACTAAACATATCGAGCGATTGGCGCAAAGATACTCGTGGCTTCGCGCGTGGAAAAATGCCGGGCCGAACCGTCGCATCGAAGCGCAACTGTTTGGTACATTGCCACATAACGAATGGGGCGAGGATATAAAAAAAGAGGTCGTGCCCGCGTGGAACGACGCCGGGCTTGGGGGAGCGCCGTACTGCGAACTGATACTGCGCTGGAAGGAAAATGCGGAAGACTGCTGGGCTGTTCTTTACTTGTCCCCGCCCCATTCGCACGAAACCCGCGCCCTTGTCACGCGCACTCATGTACCAAGTTACGCCACCGGCGCGGGTGCATTTTGGCTGGACAGGCTTCGTATCAGTTCTTGGGCAACATCCGATCCGCGTGAATGCGTCGTCGTTTCGCCCGACGGGCAATGGAAACGGTTGAAACTGCCGCTTCGGACGCCGCTTCGCCCATAAACGGTGAACTTTTTCCGCCCGCGCCCGTTTATAGAAACAAGCCAATCCGTCAAAAACAAATTGGCGGTGCGTTTTTCATCGATCTATAATAGCAGTTAGTACCCTGCGAACGGTGCGCAGGGGTTCGATTTGGCGGTAGGCTCGCGGCGCGGCGGGCTTGTGGTAGTTTCGCCTTTGATTTAATGTACGCGCAACCGGCAAGGATCGCTTTGGTTATGCCTTCTTATAGCAGTCGTCGCAGCAGCAAAACGCAGGCTCAAAGGGGGGCCAAAGCGCGTAGTTCGCGCGTTTGGTCGCGCCGGGCGGGCGTCGGGGTTGCGCTGACCGGCGGGTTTGTCGCGCTGCTTGGCTTGGCGTCGCTTGCGCCATCGGCGCAAACGAACCCGCATAAACCCACGGCTAAGCCTGCGGCTCCGACTGCCGCGCCGGAAACGGTGGGAGGTTTATCGACGGGCGATCTGCAAACGTTTTCCGACCGCTTCGCCAAAGACGTGTGGCCCGTGATGCAGCAAAATTGCGTGTCGTGCCACGGGCAAAAAAACGCCTCCCAATTGTTGCTTTTGTCGAATGGGCACGCGGCCTTTTTGAAACTGCTCGCCGAGGGATTTTTCGACGGCGACAATCACGCCAGCCTTTTGGCCCGCGTCGCCACGACCGACAAGCAGATTTTGATGCCCCCGCCGTCGTTTGGCGCGATGAAACCCGCCGAGATTGTCGCCTTTACCAAATTTACGGAAGACTTGCAGGTTAAGCGGGCGCAGGCGGGAGGGCCAAGCCCCGACGAGGTATTCCCCGCCCACTTGACGCTCGCCTACAACGGCAAAGCGCGACCCGAAGGCTTGGACAACACGTTTGTCACGTACCGCCAGTTGAAGGGGAAAATCAAGGCCATCTTCAACGACGATTGGGTACGCGGCGACGTAGACCTTTTTGGGGAAAACGTACAGGCGTTCGGCGGGGCAGATTTCGTCAAGCGTTTTGATGAAACCGCCAAAGCCGCGCCGACATTTTTAACCGCGACCGACTTAATGAGCCGCGATGTCGCCTCGCGCGCGTTCTTGACGCGCACCGGCCCGTTTGCGGGTTTCGACGGCGCGGCGCTTCCCGCCCCAATCACGCTTGCCAATCTGACGCCCGCTTACAAGGCGGCGATCAACCGCTTGTACAATCGGATGTTGTTCCGCGACGCCACGCCCGACGAAACCCGAAATGCGTGGGCGTTTTTGCAGGCCGTGTATAAAAAGCAGGCGCTTTTGGCACAAACCGCACCACAGGATGTTCGGTTCTCGCTGTCGGTCAAGGACGCCAGTAACCGGCAGGTCAGCGAAGATGTAATCGTTCGCGTATCCGCCGATAGCCACGCGCTCCGCTCCGAATACGTGGATCAAAGCCGCGACGAGGCGACCAAAGACGAAAAAACCGCGACCAAAACGCTCGTTGGCGGGCCGTTCACGTTCGCGCCCGGCGATAGCGGGCAGAAAATCGTTCTGTCCAACGAAAACACGCACGGTAACGTTTCCATCGCGGCGGTGTCCTTACGCGGGCCGCTGCCGCTGACGACCGAAAAAACGATTACGGTCAGCGATCCGACCGCGCGGCCCGAAGGCGCGTGGCGCATCAAAAACGACGACAATATCACGACCTACGAAGACAACAACGAGAACAAGGGCGCGTCGCTGGTTACGTTCCCCGTATCGGTGGAAAAAGCCGGGCAGTATCAGGTTGCCGTCACATGGCGGCGGTACAAAGTCGCCAAGCCCGGCGGCAAGGACGCGGGCGGCAGGCCGCTTCGAGGCGCACCGACAAGCGGAGCCGAAAACGTGTTGGTCGAGGTCGTGTCGCGGGACAAAGGAAGCAAGGTCGCCATTCCGCCCGCCCCGGCGGTTCCACCCAAAGGGCAGGCTACGTTCTTCATCGACGAAACGCTGGATACGATTCCGTATTTCGATTTGAAAACTGCCTTTCAGTTCGGCGGCGCGGGCGACGGTGTGGAAGTCCGCAACGACAACACACGCAAGCGCGTGGTCGCCGACGCCGTGCGCCTGTTTCCCAATCTGAAAGCCGCGCCGATTGCGGGCGGCGAACCGTCGGTTGTGCTGCGCGGCATCAAGGCGCAAAACCGTGACAAGTGGGCGAATTTCAAAGCGGGCACGTTCACGGCTTATAACACGGTCGGCCCGCAATCGCTCGAAGACACGAACGAGGACGGCAGCAAGCGCGAAAACTTGGGCCTACTGTACCAACCCGGCGCGGCGGACGAAGCGACCGGCGACAAAACGCTCGCCTATCAACCAAACCAGTTTTACCGCGTCGGCTTGGTGTTTCCCGGTCAGGTGGAAAACGAATCGCGCGTTCCGGTCGTCGTTCACGCGCGGGCAAGTTCTCCGATTGTGCAGGTTGTCGCGCCCGCCCACGCCCACGTTGGCGCGCCGATTACGCTGGATGCCTCGTCCACCTACAACTTGCAGCATAGCAATTTGACCTACACGTGGACGCAAATCGGCGGCCCGCGCGTCACTATTATCGATCCGCACGCGGCCCGCGTTGCGTTTGTCGCCCAAAGCCTGACGCCACAGCAAGCCGCGTGGGAAGGCTTGTGCCGGGCCCTCGTGTCGCACCCCGACTTTTTGTTCACGCGCCCCCGCTCTCTCGCAACCGTCACCGATCCGAAAACGCGCCGCCGCTTGCAGTTAGTCAAAATCGCGCAGGATTTGTTATCCCGCACGCCGACGCAAGCCGAAGTCGCGCAGGTTGATAGCGGCGCGCCCTTATCGCAAATCGTAGACGGCTATTTGAAATCGCCCGTATTCGCGGACTATTATTTCCATCGCGTCCGGCTGTATTTGGAATCACACGGCACGCCCGAACAAGACGAACCGGCCCGTTTATGGACGTATCTGTGCCTAAACGACAAACCGTTCAAACAGATTTTGACCGCCGATTACACGGTCGGCATGAATGGGAAGCGCGAAGAACGCCCGCCGTATTTCGGCAAAACCGGCGTGCTGACTATGAAGGGTTTCATTCAGGGCAAGCCCGGTTTGCCGCATTTCAACTATCCCGCCCAAGTCACCGAAAAATTTCTTGGGTACGTGTTCGAGGTTCCCGACGAAATCTTGCAATCGCGGACGGGCATCACCGCCGCCGCGACGACCGATCCGAACTCGGTTTGCTACACGTGCCACAAAGTTTTGACGCCGCTCGCCTACCAGCGCCAGTTTTGGGACGACGACGGCAACTTCCGCGCCCACGACGAAACCGGCATGGCGATTGACGACAGCGACAACAACTTGGTCGCGTCCTACCCGTACAAAGGCGCGGGCTTGGAAGCGTTCGCAACCCAAGCGCAAAACAAAGAGCGGTTCGTGCGAACCATTTTGCAAACGCATTTCGTATGGTATTTCGGGCGCGAACTGCGCTATGACACCGATGAGCGCGGCTTATACAAACGCCTATGGGATGTAACCGCGAAAAACGACTACACCATTCGCCCGCTCATCAAAGCCCTTGTGCTGTCGCCGGAATATCTGGGCGGAACTATCAAACCCGAACCGAATGCGCCGAAGAAAACGCCGACCAATATCCGCATGGCCCGCCTTGCCGCCTTCCACGGACGCACGGTGAAAGTTACGGGCGGCAAGTAAAATTATGAAAAACAAAGACGTTCAACTGCCGGATACTGCGTTCGCGGATTGCCCCGAAATGGGACTGCCAACTTTTGACGCGCCCGCATTGGGCGATGGGCCGCTCATTGACCCGCGCCATATTACGCGGCGTAACTTCTTACGGCGCGGGGCGCAAACGGGTTTTGCGCTCGGGGCCGCCGATTTTTTGTCGTACCTCATGCGCCACGGCGACCCGAACCGGGGCGCGGCATGGGCGCGCGATGTGCAGGCCAAATCCCGCGAAGGCGCGAACCCGCACTATTTGATTTATTGGTTTGTCGAAGGCGGCTGGGAAAGCTACGATATGTTTTCGCCACTCGTCACGCAAAACAACATTTTTCCCAACACGCGCCTGCCCCTCGAAGACACGAGCAAGGAGCGGTATCGCGTCCTCAAATTCGGCAAGCCCGGCTACGACATCAAAACCGACGGGAATATCCGCTACGGCTATCTTGCCGAGGGCGGCAAAAGTTTATTTCCCGAAATGGCCGTTTTGTCGTCGATGCACACGGGCAGTTTCCATAGTGGCGAACGGCTCAAGGCGCACATGGGGTCGTATGATTTGCGCTTGCAGGCTGACCGCGAAGGCGACGAACGCAGCGTGATGCAGGCGTTTTCGGAAGTGTACGGGCAGCCCTGTGTTTTGCCGCATTTGTCGTGGCACTGGTGGCTGTCGGACGGCGAACTCAACGAAGTCCAATACACGGGCCGTAAAGGCTATTACCACGCGCTCGGCCCCGCCCACGCCCATACGATTTACGCGGGCGCCCCGTCGAACTTGCGGAATTTCTTGCAGCGGATGCAATCCAACGCCTCGGATGTCGTCAATCACGAAATCGAGCGGTTTCTGGACAATGGACAGGCAAGCCTTTCGCGCGACAAGGATTTGGAAGTCGTCAAATCGTACAATTCGGCCCGCCAAATCTACGCGAACCTGACGGCGGGTGGCAAGAACCTGAACCGCGAAGAATTGACGCGCCTATTCACCCACGCCGAACTCAAGGCCAAATTCAAAATCACGCCCGCCGACGAATTAATCACCTACCAAAGCGTCAACGGCAACAAAGCCCGCACCAAGTTCGCGCCCAACACGAACGTGCAGGCCATGATGACCTACGAGATGCTCCGCGCCGGTTTGTCGTGCGCGTTTTTTGTGGAAACCCGCGATATTCGGCGGTTTGATTCGCATTACGGGCGGCAAAATTTGTGGGAAAAAGACCGCGTCACGCCGCGCGGAATGCCCGACCAAACCCAAATGATGCAGGCGCAGTTATGGGATCCGCTTTTGGCCCTTGTGGATTTGCTCAAAACGACGCCCGACAAAACCACGGGCAAACCGATTTGGGAACACACAACGATTGTGCTGACATCCGAGTTTGGACGCACGATCCACGGCGACATGGACAGCGTTTTGAAATCGTCGCTGCCCGAGGTAGACAAGCAGAAAATGATCGACGGTCAGGATATTTCCGAGCACTGGAAAGTGACAAGCGCTGCCTTCTTAGGCCCGAAAGTGCGCGGCGGAACCCAGTTCGGCAAGGTCGGCGAAAAAACGATGGAGGCTATTCCCCTCCTGCCCGACGGTTCACTGTGCCCCGACTTCGACCCGGTGACGGGCGAAGGCCCCGCCGGGTGGAACGATCCGAAAAGCGCGCGCTACGACGCCGACAAGTTCCGCAAGTACCAAGCCATGATTCCGAATCACGGCGACGTGTACGCGACGGCTTTACATCTATGCGACATCCCGAAAAAGAACCAAACAGGCCGCAACGACCGAAACCCGCTGCCCTATATCAAGAAGGCCGCATGAAACGAATTGTCTTGTGGGCAGCCGCGACCTTCGCCGTCCTGCTCGCTCTTCCGCACGCTGCTCACGCCCACAAAAAGTATGCCATCGCCGAGGGCGTGTCGTGCGCGTATTGTCATGTCAGCGCGGTGGGCGGGGGCAAACGCAATTATCGCGGCGACTTTTACCAAAAGCAGATGCACTCGTTCGCCAATTTCGACGATGCCGCCGAGGCCAAAGCGGCGGGCGTTGAAGTAGGGCCGGAAGCCGACAAAAAGCCCGCGTCGCTTGTCGCAGGGAAATCGGTTTTGCCGCCGCCAACGGGGCAGCCCGTTCCCGAGTCAACCCCGACGCCCGCACCGAAATTGCCGTTTACCGACCCACACAACACGCCCGATTTTGGCGAATGGGTTTCGCCGGAAGGCATCACGTTTATCAAAATCCCGGCGGGGAATTACGTGCGGGGCACGACGGCGGCGCAGCAGGCCGAATTGCAAAAGGCGGGGCAATGGTCGCCGATGCACCAAGTCGAACAGCCCGCCAAAAACGTCACGATTTCGCGCCCGTTTCTCATCAGCAACACCGAAGTCACGCAAAAGCAGTGGAACGATCTGATGGTTCCGCCGCCCCCACCGGTTAAGTTCGGCAAAAACGGGCAGCCGATTAAGCCAAAAGTCAAACCGACGGAAAATCCCTCGGCGTTCAAAACCGGAGTTGATGCGCCCGCGCGTCCGGTGGAAAACGTGAGTTGGTACGAGGCGAAAGGCTTTTGCAAAGCGACGATGGACGCTGCCAAAGAGGCTGGCGATATGCGCGGCGTGTACCGTCTGCCGACCGAAGCCGAATGGGAATACGCGGCCCGTGCCGGATCAAACGGTTTATATCCCAATGGGCCGGACACAAAGCCGGTGGACGATAAAAGCCTTGCCGCTATGGCGTGGATGAACGCGAATGCCGCCAATAAAACCCATCCGGTCGGACAAAAAATCCCGAACGCATGGGGCTTGTACGATATGGCGGGCAATGTGTGGGAATGGTGCGAGGACGCTTATTCACCAACCGCCTACCAAAATTTACCCGACCGCGACCCGATTTACCAAAACCAATACGCAACCGAGCGCGTTATGCGCGGCGGTTGCTGGTTTTTGGACACTCGCGCCCAGCGCGTCGGTTTGCGGAGCGGCAATTTGCCCACGCTCAAAAGCCAGTACGTCGGCTTCCGCATCGTCCGCGATTTGTAGCAAAAAACAAAAAAGCCCCGACTTTTGTGCGTCGGGGCTTTTTTGTTTTTTTTATGCGTTACTTGTTTTTGCGCTGCTGAAAAAGAAGGAAACCGATGACGGTGGCGTCGCTGTTCGTCATACCGGCGATACGCTCGACGACGCGCGATAGGCCGCGCTCCGTCGTATCGGGCACGGGCTGACCGGGCGCAGGATACATCGTTTCCATCGCTTTGAGGAGGATTTCAAACGCGGCGTCCAAAAAGCGGGCACGGCCTGTCGGCAGCGAGCGGCCTTCGGCGCTGGCCCAAAGCCGGGAAATTTGGTCGTAGATCTCTTCCCATGTGCCGTAAGCGGCGGTTTGCACGACTTGTTTTTGCGTGGTTTGCTGGCGGGCGGCAAGGGCTGCGGCGTCGCGGGCTTTGGCGTATTCCCAGTCGCCGTATTCGTTGCCCTCGATGACGCGGAATTTGAGGCGCGGGTTTTGCGTGATGGTTTGCAAAACGCGCTCCAGCATTTGCTGATACTCGCCCGTATTGAGCTGTCCGCCCGCCGCGCCGTCCACGCCGCCCAAACCGATGACGAGCGTGTCGTCTTGCCGCGCGACGGGAATTGTTCGCTCCAAAGCGCAATATATCGACTGCGACGCAACACTTCGCTTGCCGATATACGCCGCCTTCGCCCACACGTTTTGCATTTGCTGCGCCGCCGCCCCCGTTGGTGCTGCCATGATATTTACCCCAAACCTCGTTAATAAAGAAAAATTTCGCTTCCAGTATATCGTTATGCCGCCTTGCTTGCCGCTTTTCCTTGACAAATTCGCCATAGCGCGATAGGCTAAAAGCCGTTCTTATGATTTTTGCCGTCGCCAATTCGTATACCGCAATTCAATCCGCCGCCGTTCGTCCCACGTTGGGAACGAGCGCCGGTTTGGGTTTGTTCTGCGGCACGGGCGAGCGCCCCGCGCAGGGTTGCGCCGGTCACGCCGGTATAGCCCGCGCCGAATGGGATCCGCTTCCGGGGGAAGCCGTTTACAAATAAAACATCGCGCAAACGCGCAGCCATTGTAAAAAACAACGCCCCCGCCCCCGGTACGAAAACCGGCTTTGCGGAGGGCGTTTTCTATTTTTATCGTTTTGCCGTTTTGGTCGCCGCGCCGGAGTGTTTCACTCAGCGCGACGGCCTTCGCGGCCACCGTAGTGTCCACTTCGCCAAGCGGCGCACAAGCAGTTCGCTTTGTTGCGTTCCGCGTATCGGGCAGGCGGCACTTGCCATCGGTCGAAAGACCGCACCATAAGGGAATAGCCTTACACGCTATATCGATCAACCGACGCTTTTTCGGCGTCCCGCCATTTATCGTGGCTGCGGCCTTGCGGTTTGGAGAGTTTGTGTTGCACTTTTCGCCATCTAACGATTGTGGAAAACGTCTCCGCGCTTCCCCTACCCCGCCGCAACCGCGCGGCGGGCCGCCGAAACTGTGGGTTGGGCTAAATTTGGCAAGCACAATTTTACTTAGGTTTGTTTGGGAAGGAAGAACAATGCTGGGTTCGCATCACGTTACAATCCGCGAGGGCGAAATAGGTTTGCTGTACGAAAACGGGCGATTTGTCCATCAAGTCGCGCCGGGCCGCGTGCGCGTGTCTGATGTGCCGTGGCGCAAACAGGAATTGACGCGCGTCGATACGCGGCGTAAGCAGCTCAATCTTGCCGGGCAGGAAATGCTGACGAGCGACGGCTTTTCCGCCAAACTCAATTTGGTCGCCGAGTACCGCGTCGTAGACGCGCCGCGCGCTCTGCATTCGGTCGAAAACTACCAAGTCGCGCTGTATTCGACCCTGCAACTACTTCTGCGCGACGAGGTACAAATCCGCACGCTTGACGCCCTGCTCGCCGAGCGCGGCACACTTGGCGAAGTGCTTCTGCGACGGGCCGAACCCGAAGCCGAAACACTGGGTTTGGCGATAGCAAGCGTCGGTGTGCGCGACATCATTTTGTCCGCCGACATCAAGAAAATGCTGTCGCAGGAAGTCGAAGCCCAGCGGGCCGGACGCGCCGCCCTTGCTGCCGCCCGCGAAGAAACGGCAACACTACGGGCCAAAGCCAATTCGGCCCGATTGCTGCAAGACACGCCCGCGCTGCTGCGCCTGCGGGAAATGGAAAGTTTGGAAAAAATCGGCGACGGCAAAGGCAACACAATTGTGGTCGCGCTGCCGACGAAAAGCGGTTAAAGGAAAAACAAATGAAACCGAGCGAGTTAAAAAACAAGGGGTTTATGGTCAAGGAGCAGGAGGGCGGTTACCTTTTGGTGCACCCGTCGCGGGGCAAGTACGATTGGGAAGCCGATGAATTGGGCTACCGGTCGCGCATTTTGGACGAGCGGGGAAACACGGTCAGCGTCGGCTGGCCCAAGTTCTTCAACCAAAACGAATGGCCCGACTCCGACGCCTTCATCGCGGGCGAACTGGAAGCGGGCCGGGCGATTATCACGCACAAGCACGATGGCTCGCTGATTATCCGCTCGGTGTTGCCCGACGGGCGTATCTTGCTCCGCACCCGCGACACGTTCGACGGAGGCAAGTTCGCGCCGCTCGCCGAAGCCGTCGCCCGCGCCAAGTATCCGGTTCTTCTTGACCCGGCGCTCTTTCCGCACGGCTCGCTGTTGTTCGAGTACGTCGGGAGCGAAAACCAAATTGTCGTGCGCTACGCGGGCGACGACGATCTGGTCTTTTTAGGCGCGGCAGAACACAAGGGCGCGGACAAACCGCGCTATTTGCCCTACGCCGAGTTGCAAACGCTCGCCAACGAAAACGGTTTGCACTTGGTCGAAACCTACAACTGGGCGAGCGCAGGCGCACAAGGTGTCGCCGAAATTTTGAGCGTCGTCAAGGATTGGGATAAGGCCGAGGGTGTCGTCGTGCGTTCCGGCGACGGGCAAACGCTGCTCAAAGTCAAATCGGCGTGGTATTTCGCGCAGCACGCTTTGCGGTGGCACGTCAAGCTGGACACGATTGCCCGCTTCGCTATCGACGGCGATTTGCGCGACGAAACCGCGTTCGTGGCGAAGTTGGTGGAAACCGGCTGGGACTACGAAACCGCGCAGGTCGCCCTCGGCTTTTTCCGCGACTATTTGACGCGCCGCGCCAAAGCCGACGCGATCAAAATGCAAGCGGTGGAATTTGTCCAAGCCTTTGATACGGAAATCGGCGGCCCGTCCGCCTTTGCCGACGAGCGGGCGCGCCGCAAAGCGTTCGCCCAGCGTGTCATGGGGCCGACCGCAACGCCCGAAACGCAGGCGCTGCGAAAATACCTGTTCTTCGCCTACGACAACAAGGTCGCCGAAATGGAGGCTGTGCTTTTGCGGCGGCTGATTTTGGGGCCGGAGCAGTAAAGGAGATATACAGAAAGCCCCGCGCGACGGTTCGCGCGGGGCTTTTTCGCTCTTCGTTTGTGTTATTTGTGCTGCAAGCGCAGCACCGTCACCGAATACGGCGGGAACGTGTAATCGAAGGTTTTGCCGACACCCCCGACGCTTTTCGTTACGGGCACGATGTTCGTCGGCGCGGCGAGCGTGTTTGTGTCCGTGGGTTTCGCGCCGCTTAGCGTAGTCACTTGCGCGGTTGTGGCGACGCCCTTCGCGCCGTCAATCGCCATTTTTACGGTTTGGGCCGCGTTCGCCCCGTTGACGACCTTGACAAACAGCACGTTTTTCTTGGTGTCGCGGGTGACGCTGGCGTAGAGCTGGCGTCCCGCGAGCGTTGTCGGCACGACGGTATCACCTACATTGCCCGCGAACATCGCTTGCACGTAATAGGACGGCGAGCCGTAGGAGGTCAGCGCGTCGTAGCCTATGAGGTTCGTGCCCCACTGCGAGCCGCCGGGGTTCACGTTAACGAGAAGCGGCGCGTAGCATTCCATAAGTACGATGTCCGCGTTGCGCTCGATGCCCGTCAGCCATGCCGCATCGCCGAGGGCCGAATTGAGGTTCGGCGTGGGCCGCCCCTCCTGCGACGCCCATTCACCGACGAAGATTTTCGGGCCGCTGCGGTCGTAGTTGTCGTAATGATGCACGTCGCGCATAAAGGCGCGAGCCGGTTTGTAATAATGCTCGTCCAGCAAATCGGGCTTGCGGAGTTTGACTTTGTCGGTCGCAATCAGCTGAAGGTTCGGGTACTTGGCTTTGATGGCGTCGTAGAACTGCGCGAAGCGCCCGTCGTAGCTGCCACTTTTGTCGAACCAGTCTTCGTTGCCGATTTCGACATAGCGGAGCGCAAACGGTTTAGGATGCCCGTTTTGCGCCCGCACCGCGCCCCATTTTGTGGTTTTGGCGTCGCCGGTCAGATATTCGATTTCGTCAAGGGCTTCCTGCACGAACGGTTCCAGCTTGGGGCCGGGATCGACATGCGCGCCGCGCAGCGAGTAGCCCGCGTAGACGGCGAGAATCGGCTCGACGTTGAGTTCCTCGCACCAAAGGAGAAACTCCATCAAACCCATGCCATCGGTGGATCGGTAGCCCCATGTTCCTTGATGGCCGGGGCGGTCTACAACGGGGCCGAGCGTTTGCTTCCACGGGAAGCGGGTTTCAATAGTATCGCCTTCTAAATAATTGCCGCCCGGCAGGCGCAGAAACTTCTGTTTCATCTGCGCCATTTTTTCCATCAAATCGGGCCGGTTGCCGTTGGCGCGATTTTTGTAGGTCGGCGGGAACAGCGACACGAGCGACAAATTGACCGTTCCGGGTCGGTCGGCATAGATAACAAACCGCGCGTCTTTGGTCGGCGCGATGCCCGCGCTCGTTTTCAGGCTGACTGCGTACTGCTTCCACGCGCCGCCGAGCGCGCCCGTCTTGCCGGTTGCGTACACGGTTTTGCCGTCCGCGCTTTCGATGGCAACCGTGAGTGGGCCGGAAAACGGCGGCGCGGCTTTGGCCCACAGCGACGCTTTATAGGTCGTATTCGGTTTGACCGGGATTCCCCAATAGCCTTCGTTGGCGACGCCGACGCGCCCACCGTTCCCCGATGCCCGGTCAATCGTGAGTTTGAGGCTGACGCCCTGCGCCTCTTTGACGGGGTCGGTTTTGTCTAAAACCATGCTGCCGCCCGCGCCAGTTTCCTCGACCAAACTCCACGAGGTCGGCTTCTCCGTGTTGTTTTTGAACTGCCGATTGCGGATCAGTTCGCCGTATAAGCCGCCGTCGTAGGAATAGTTGATTTCCTCAGTCATCAAGCCGTAGAGCATAGGATCGACGCGCGGCCCGGTTTTGTCGGCTTGGATGGTCAGCGAGGCGGGAGTGAGCGGTTCCTGCGCTCGATTCAGCAGCGCGGCGGGCAAGTCGGCACGGGCCAGCGATAGAACCGAGGGCGCGCTCAAAGGCGAATCGTACACGCGGACGGCGTCGATTTCGCCGTCCACGAAATCCACTTCGTTGCCATTGAACTTACCTCGCCCAATCGCGGTGTGCCCGGTCGCCCGCCAAGCGCTTTTACACGGCACGGTTTCCTGCAAAACGCCGTTGACGTAGAGGGACACGGTTTGCGCCGACGCATCGTACACGCCCGCCAAGTGATACCAAACGTTCGGGTCGGGCGCGACTTGCGAGTTCGCAATCGCCGACGGGCCGCTCGTGCTGTCCGACGACGGAACGGTTAAGGCGAACTCATTGGTGTCGTCGCGGAACTGGAAAAAGAAACCGCTGATGCGCTCGCCGTCAATGCTGACGAAGGTCTGGTAGCCCGACGTGCGGTTCAGTTTAACGCAGGCCGTGACCGTGTAACTGCGCGTCGTATCAACAACGGGCCGGGCAACATCGACAGAACTGTCCGAGCGGCCCGGCAACTTCAGCGAATGCGCCCCGACAATCCCGGTTCCCCAACCCGCCGCGCCCGTCAGCGTTCCCGCGTTTTTGCCGTTTGCGTCGGCGGCTGCGGTTCCCTGCCCTTCGTCGAAGTTCCACTGCGCGATAGGCGGCACGCTTTGCACGGCGGGCTGCGCTACGGCCTGCGCGAACGCGAGGCTCGAAACGAGCGGCGCGGCGCACGACAGAGACGCAACCACACAAACGGACGGGGCGAAATAAGTGTTTAAGGGTCGCATAGGACTTTCTATTTGATGCTTTCAAACGGTGGGGCGGGCAAATTTGCGCCATTGTACAAGGTCGCGCGGGGTAAGTTCGACCAGCCGTAGCGGACATACATGGGGCGCGCAACAACCGAACTGGTCAACACAACCTTGTTGCCCTCGACGCGCGGCGTGGCCCAGAAAAAGTTTTGGTCGGCCCCGGCAACCGCAAACACGCGCGAAGCGTCGCCTTTGAGGGTGAGGCCGCCGTTCGCGTTATCGAACGTCACAACCACGCTTTCCCCGTTTGGCGTCACGGATTTGACGGTGGGGCCGGAATATTCGACGGGGCGCTTGTAGGTTTTGGCGAGCGCGGACAGGGCGAGGCGCAGGCCGACATCTTGCTTGTTTTTCGGGTGAATGTCTTTTTCGTCCCCGATGTCGGTCGTGATGGCGATTCCCGTATTCGGAACCGTTTGGGCGGTGCGCATTTGGGCGGCCCGCAAGTTCGGCCACGCCTCGTTTTTGGGCGCGTCATCGGGGGCCATGAAGCCTGCAAGCTGGACGATATAAAAGTCAAGCGGCGAGCTAAACTGCTTGCGCCAGTCGCCGATAAGGGTCGGCAAAAGCCGTCCGTATTGCTCGTCGCGGCCCGCGTTGGATTCGCCTTGATACCAAATCGCCCCTTTCAGCGCGAACGGTTCGAGCGGCGCGATCATGCCGTTGTACAGCACGTCCACTTGATTGGGTTCGTTCGGGTTCAGTTCACGAGGCATCGCGCCCATTTTATCGAGCGGAACGCCAATGCGGTATTTCCACGCCCCGTCCAGCGCGATTGGGCTTCCACCCTCGCCTTTGAGAACCATATCGCTTTTGTTGCCATGAAAGCCACCGCCAACACCTGTATCGGTCACGCGCACGGCGATTACGTTTCGGCCCGCTTTAACCTGAGAAGCGGGAATGGTATAGGTGCGCCCGTCCATCCAGCCGGTCGTCGCGCCGACCCGAACGCCGTTCCAATAGGTCACGTCGTTGTCGTCAATCGCGCCGAGGGAAAGGGTAAGCGGCTTGCTCGCCCATTCGGCGGGCACATTCACCTCGCGGCGGAACAACGCGACACCGTCAAATTCGGCAAGTTCGGGGATACCCGCGTTTTCCCAGTTTCCCGGCAGATTGATGGTTTTCCAGTTTGCATCGCCCGCGCTCAAATCCGCCCAGTTGGTTTGAAGGGTCTTGTCGTAGCTGGCAAGGAACGTGTTGATCCGTGCGTCCAGCGGCGCGGACGACGTACTGCTGCGCGCGGCTTTCGCGCCCGCTATCGCGGACTGAAAATCGGGCAGCGCTCCCAGCGACGCTTCGCTGACCCACGCTTCGGCAATCGTGCCGCCCCATGAGGAATGAATGAGGCCGATAGGAACCTTTAACTCTTGATTGAGTTTGCGCCCGAAAAAATACCCAACGGCGGAAAAGCCGCCCCACGCCCCTTCTTTGATGTTCGTGGGATTGCAAACGAGCCATTTGCCGTTCACGCCCTGCATCGGCGCAAGCGAAACCCGTTTGGGCACGGTAAAAAGCCGGATATTCGGATAGTTGGCGGCGGCGATTTCTTTGTCGGCATCGTTGACATTGGCGATTCCCATTTCCATGTTGGACTGCCCGGAACAAAGCCACACGTCGCCGAACAAAATGTTGGAGCGCGTGACGGTATCGGCAGGGTTCGCATCACTGACACGCAAAATATGCGCCCCGTCGCCCGCTTTATACGGCCCAATGCGCGTCATCCATTTGCCCGTCGCATCGGCTTTCGCCGTTGTCGTTTTCGTGTCCATTTGCACGGTCACGCTTTGTCCGGGCGTCGTCCAGCCCCAAACGGGAATCACGCGGTCGCGCTGCAAAACGGCATTGTCGGTAAACAGCGGGTGCAAAAACGGTTTTTCAGACTGCGCCCGCGCGGACGGAGCCGCAGCCGTTATGGCTACCGCCAAAGCCGCCAGCGGCAAGACGGTCGATACGAAACGAATGGGTAAAAATTTCATAATAGTTTGTCCAAATTTCACTACGGCACTGTTTTGGTGAACCGTGCCACGAAGCCGCCGTCGCTTCGCAGTTCGGGGGAAAGGGTATCGCGGCGCGTGTGCGTTTTTTGCGTGCGCTGCCATGCCGCGTTGTTTTGTTTGTCGTCGGCGAGCAAATCGGCGCGGTACGAACC
>CAXTBP010000076.1:0-23379 GCA_964241985.1 uncultured Armatimonadaceae bacterium
ATCGTGGAGCGGTGTTTCACGCGGCGAGCGGCCTTCGGGCATAATCGCGCCGATCATGAGGCTCAAGAACTGTTCGCGCTCTATGCTTTCTTTTTCCAGCAGTACCTTTGCCGCCCCATCCATCAGGTCGCGGTTCTGCGTCAAGATGGTGTGCGCGGTTTGGTAGCACTTGTCCATGATCGCACGCACTTCCTCGTCAATGGCGCGCGCCACCTCTTCGGAATAGTTGCGCTCTTCCTGCATCGCCCCTCGGCCCAAGAACGGGTTATCCGTTCGGTTACCGATTTTGAGCGTGCCCAAGCGGTCGCTCATACCATATTCGGTAACCATCGAGCGCGCCATGTCCGTCGCGCGGTCAAGGTCATTGCTTGCGCCGGTCGTGATTTCGTTGAACACGATTTGCTCGGCCACCCGTCCGCCCAAGAACGCGGCGATGTCGTCGAAGAACTCCTGTTTGGTCGTCAGGTATTTGTCTTCCTGCGGCATTCCCCACGTTACGCCCAGTGCGCGACCGCGCGGCAAAATCGTGACCTTATGCACCGGATTTGCCAGCGGCAGCAATTCCTGCACAATGGCGTGGCCCAATTCGTGGTACGCAATCACTTCTTTTTCGCGCTCGTTGATAACGCGGCTTTTGCGCTCCGGCCCCATGACGACCCGGTCAATGGAGTCGTTGAAGTCGGTCATCTCGATTTTGGTTTTTTCGCGGCGTGCGGCAAGCAAGGCAGCCTCGTTCACGAGGTTCGCCAAATCCGCGCCGGAAAAGCCCGGGGTGCGCCGCGCAAGGCTTTCCAAGTTCACATCGTCGCCCAGCGGTTTGCCCCGCGTATGAACGCCCAAAATGGCTTTGCGGCCCGGGAAATCAGGCGCATCCACAATCACGCGGCGGTCGAAGCGGCCCGGGCGCAAAAGCGCGGGGTCGAGCACGTCGGGGCGGTTCGTCGCAGCGATCAAAATGACGCCCGCGTTCGGATCGAACCCGTCCATCTCGACAAGGAGTTGGTTCAGCGTTTGCTCGCGCTCGTCGTGCCCGCCGCCCCAACCCGCGCCGCGCTGTCGTCCTACGGCGTCGATTTCGTCGATAAAGATAAGGGCTGGTCGGTTCTGTTTGGCTTGATCGAACAAGTCACGAACGCGCGATGCGCCAACGCCCACAAACATTTCCACAAAGTCCGAACCGGAAATATGGAAAAACTGAACGTTCGCTTCTCCGGCAATCGCGCGGGCAAGCAGAGTTTTTCCCGAGCCGGGAGGGCCGAGAAGAAGAACGCCTTTCGGAATTTTCGCGCCCAAGGCTTGAAACTTTTTGGCGTTTTTCAGGAACTCGACGATTTCCTGCAAGTCCTGCTTGGCCTCGTCCACACCCGCAACGTCGTCAAACGTCACGCGCGGCACGTTTTCGCCTAAGCGTTTGGCTTTGGAGCGTCCAAAGTTCAGGGCTTGATTGCCGCCGCTTTGCGCCTGCCGGAAAAAGAAAATCCAAAACAAGGCGAACACGCCGAGCGGTAAAAGCAGCGTCACCAAAATCGTCTGCACCAAATCGCCGTAGCCAGCGGAGGCGATTTCGTACTTAACTTTTTTGTTGTTGAGCTGCGTGTATATATCGGTTCGCGCCGTGGACGATTCGGGCGGAACAACGACGGTAAAGTTTTCGTTTTTCGTCGTGCGTCCCGGTGCGTTCGGGAAATATTTTCCCTCGAACATATCTTTGCGGAACGTTCCGCTTTGCACGATATTTCCGTCTTCCACGTCTTGGCGGAATTGGGATAACGTGCGTTGTTCTGGAGCCGCTCCGACCCACGGCAAATTGGTTTTGAAAAACTTGCCGACGAAAATTGCAAGGCCTGCAACCACCGCCAGCATGATCAAAGGTCGTATATACCGGTTCAAAAAGAAGCCTCCCCCAAAGGCTGTAATCCAACGTCGCGCCTCAAAGCGCGATAGTTCAAATGGGTTTTTCGGTTTGTTGTATGATACCCCATTAGTTTGCGCGGTTCCCGTGTGCCCCGTGCGCGAAAATCCAAACACAGCCGTTATTTGTGTTCACGCTTTCGCTTCCGTTTATAATACCTGTTTCGGCAGTTTGGCGTTCCTTATCTATCCCTCGTATATTGTATTAACGGTATTCACCCTGTTAATAATTTTATTTTATGCAGCTTCCTTCTTCGCTTCCCTTTGATCAAATTCGTTCTGATGAACCGATGGCTTCGCACACGACGCTTCGCGTCGGTGGGCGGGCGCGGTATTTTTGGCCCGTTTCCGATGTGGAACTCTTGGCGCAGGCTTTGCCCGCACTGTTCGAGGCCCACGTCCCCTATCTCCTTATTGGGCACGGCTCCAATTTGCTGATGAGTGACAAGGGATTTGACGGCCTCGTCATCCAGAACCGATGCAAAAAAACGCGCATCGGGCAAACAACCTACGCGGACTGCGGCGTGTCGTTCGGCTCGCTATTTGCGCAAACCGCCCGCGAAGGATTAACCGGATTGGAATGGGCCATCGGTATTCCGGGCACGGTCGGCGGCGCATTGGTGTCGAACGCGGGAGCGTACCGGGGAAATATCGGCCCGCTCGTGCGCCGAGTACGCGCCTTTTCAAATGGGACGGTACAAAACTTCGGGCCGGAATGGATGGAGTTTGCGTACCGAGATTCCCGTTTGCGGCGCGAATGGCCGCCGCGCACCGTCGTTCTGGATGTGGATTTGGAGATGGTTAAGGATCCCGAAGGCGGCGCAGCCGTCATGGCGCGGGCGAAAAAATATCAAGCCGAACGCCGCATGAAGCAACCCCTCGAACCGTCGGCGGGTTCATTTTTCAAAAACGTCAACGATTTGAAATTTGCCCAGTCCCTTCCCGATTTGCCCGAACCGCTCCGCCAAGCGGGCGTTATCCCCGCAGGTTTTTTGAATCAAAAGGCCGGATGCGCGGGCTGGAAAGAAGGCGGCGCGCAAGTATCCCCGAAGCACGCCAACTTTTTGGTCAACGCGGGCGACGCAACGGCCCAAGACTTCCGCACGCTCGCCGACCGAGTCAAAGCCCGCGTTTTGGATCAATTTGGCGTTGGTTTGGAAGAAGAAGTGCTTATGGTCGGCGATTGGGAGTAGCAGACCTTGCGCTCTCTTATCCAACCGATATCCGGCCCGCGAACCGTGCTTTTTGCGCCCGCGCCTTCGCCCGGCGACGTGTTTCGGATTTTGCAGCCGGATCGCCCCGCTTTTTCGCGCTCAGCCATTTCTTCGCTACAGGAACCTACCGGCGTGCGCACCGTTTCGTGCGCCGTTCTTTTGAGCGGGCCTTCTGAACCGGGCGCTGTGCCGTGGCGTGTTGTTTGTGTCGCGCCGCAAAACGAAGACGGAACCGCCGATTTGGCAGCGGGTGCGTTTCTTGGTCGTTTGGCGTCCCGACTTTCCACTTATATCGACGGCACGGTTTACTGTTTGCAGGTTGACACCACGGGCGGCTGGTGGGTTTCGGGTTTTACGAATGGAGAACCGGGCAACACAGACGGCGAACCACGACGTTCTGAACTGTGGGAATCGTTTTCACGGCGGCATTTCGGTTTCGGGTTTAAGCCCGCGCCGCTTTCCCCCGCGCTTTTTGCTTGGGCACGGGAAACGGGCGTTCCACTCCATCGCGCTCCGCTGAGAAAGGCAGTCAAGAAAATCGGGCGCATCATTGACTATGACGCCGTCGCGGGTTTGGAGCGAAAAGGGCTTCTTATCGAAACCGCGCCGATTTGGTATCGTTTTCCCATCGAAATAACCGAGGGCGCGAACGAACCGGCGGTATAATAAAGGCATCATGAAAGTGCTGCTTGCCGCCCCGCGCGGCTTTTGCGCGGGCGTTGACCGGGCGATTGAAATTGTGGAAATGGCCCTCGAAGTGTACGGGCCGCCCATTTACGTGCGGCACGAAATCATTCACAACGAGCACGTTGTCGGGCGATTGCGCGCGGCGGGGGCCATTTTCACCGACGATTTATCCGATGTGCCCGTCGGCAGCAATTTGGTGTTTTCCGCGCACGGCGTTTCCCCCGCCGTCCGCGACGAGGCCCGCTCCCGCGATTTGAATATTATCGACGCGACCTGCCCGCTCGTGACAAAAATCCATCTGGAAGTTCACAAGTATCTCAAGCGCGGCTACGGCATTTTCTATATTGGGCACAGAGGCCATGTGGAAACCGAAGGGACGCTGGGCCAAGCGCCGGGCCGTCTGCATTTGGTGACGACGGAGGCCGAAGTCGCAGATCTTGCCATTCCACCGGAAGAAAAATTCATCTACCTTTCGCAAACCACGCTGTCGATTGACGAAACGGCGGGCATCGTCCGTACGCTCAAAGCGCGGTTTCCGCGCATGGAAATGCCGCCCAAAAGCGATATTTGCTACGCGACGCAAAACCGGCAGGACGCCGTGAAAGTGCTCGCCGAGCGGGCGGACGTGATACTCGTTATCGGTTCGCAAACCTCGTCCAATTCGCGCTCGCTCCGGCACGTCGCGCACGGCTTAGGCGCGCGGGCGTATCTGATTGACGGGCGCGAAAATATAACGAGCGAAATGCTAAACGGTGCGAACGTCGTCGGCGTGACAGCGGGCGCGTCGGCCCCCGAAGACATCGTGCAGGGCGTCGTGCAGGAGTTACACGAGCGCGGCGCGACCGGCGTTGAGGAATTCGTTCTGTTGGAAGAAGACGTTGCCTTCAAAGCCCCGCCCGGTTTGGTGGAACTGTACCGCGCCCGGCCCCGCGCCAAAGTCACGCTTGTATAAATAAGTGGGCTGTGAACGACCCGATGCACGATGGCGGCGAAACAAGGAATTTGACAGAATTGCCATGAACAAATACATGAACAAATAGATGTGCAGGCGCGTCACAAAGCGCAGGTTCTTTTTAACACGATTTGCAGGAGTTGGATTAGCGAGATGTCATTGGGGACGGCGCGGAAAACAACGGGCACTATCGGTGGCGGGCTTTTTCTTGCCGCGCTGCTCTGCGTCGGCTTCGGTCGCGGGCCGCAGGCGTCGGCGGAAAATGCGAGCGCTCCCAAATTTGTGCGCGACATTGCCCCTGTTCTGGATAAAAAGGGCTGCTCGACGGCGGGCTGCCACGGCAAATTCGGCGGGCGCGGCGGTTTTCAGGTCTCGCTTCTAACGCTGTCGCCGCAGGACGATTACGATCCCATTGTGCGCGACGCGCGGGGGCGGCGCATCAATTTCGTCGAACCGGAAAAATCCCTACTGTTGCTTAAAGCGACCGGACAAATAAACCACGGCGGCGGCGAACGGTTCGCCGTGGGTTCGCCGGAATACACGCGCATCCGCGACTGGATCGCGCGTGGCGCACCCTACAACAAAGAGCGCGACCCCAAAATTACCGGTATTGCGATTACCCCCAAACAGTTCGTGATGCCCAAAGTCGGCGCGACGGTTCCGCTTAAAGTAGTCGCCCGCTTTTCCGACGGCTCGGCCCGCGACGTAACCGGCTACGCCAACTACGAATCGTCGGATACGGCAACTGCGAAAGTCAGCGAAAACGGCGTGGTTACCGGGACGCGCTGGGGCGGCGGGGCCGTCGTCGTACGGTATTTGGGCGTTGTCGATGCCGCGTTTTTGACCCTGCCCCGCGCGGACAAAGCGGCCTACCCAAAACAAACCGCCAATAATTTCATCGACGCGATTGTGCAGGCCAATCTCAAAAAGATGAACGTCGTGCCATCGCGGCTGACGAACGACCGCGAGTTCGTGCGGCGGGTTTATTTGGACGTGTGCGGCAAGTTACCGAGTGAAGCGGAGCAGACCGCTTTTGTCGCCGATACCAAAACCGACAAGCGGGTTCTCTTGATTGACAAATTGCTCGATACGCCCGAATACGCCGACGTGCGAACGGAGCGGTTGGGCGATATGCTCCGCGTCCATCCCCGCAACTTGGGTAACAATACCGCCGGTGAACGCAGCACGGCCCTTTGGACGGAATGGATTCACGATGCCGTCCGCGACAATTTGCCGTATGACCAGTTTGTCAAGCAGTTGTTGCTGGCCCGTGGCTCGACGTTTCAGAACGGCGCGGCGAATTTTTGGCGCGTGGAGCGGTCGCCCGAAGACCGCATGGAAACGACCGCGCAGGCATTTTTGGGGCAGCGTATGGCCTGCGCCCGCTGTCATAAGCACCCGTTCGACAAATGGACGACCGACGACTATTGGGATTTCGCCGCCTTTATGGGCAAAATCGGTGACCGAAACGGGCATCTGGACGGCGAAGCCGAAATCTACAACAACCCGAACGGGCGCGTTATCAACGGGAGCGTAACCGGTAACAAAGGTAAGGAAGCCCATCCGACCTTTTTGGGTGATAAGCAAGCCCTTGTTTTGGTGTCCGATAAAGCCGCACCGGTTGGCGCGCAAACCGTACCCGACGCAAACGTAATGCGCGTGTACGCCGAATGGATGGTCAGCCCGCAAAATCCGTACTTTGCCAAAGCGACCGTCAACCGGTTGTGGAGTCATTATTTGGGCAAGGGCGTCGTCCACCCCGTTGACGATATGCGGGCGACCACGCCGCCCTCGGTTCCCGGTTTACTGGATGCCTTGGCGCAAGATTTTGTCGCTCACAAGTATGACACCAAGCGCGTCATTCGCCTTATTTTGAACTCGCGCACCTACCAAACCGCAAGCGACGTGAACGCGACAAACACCCTCGACGACAAATTCTTCTCGCACTTTTACCCGCGCCCCCTGCCGTCGTATGCGCTTCTGGACAGCATCAATCAAGCGACGGGATCAAACGAACGGTTCGGCGATTTCCCGCAGGAAACGCGGGCCGCGCAACTCACGCTCCCCGTGAACTCGTACTTTTTGGATACGTTCGGTCGGTCGCACCGCGAATTTTTAGCTGAACTCGAAGCCAAAAACGAGCCGACCTTAACGCAAACCTTGCATATTTTGAACTCGCCCTATATCGACAACAAAATCAAAGCCAATACCGGCACGGTCGCAAATTTGCTGAAAGACAAAAATCTAACCGACGACGCCCTAATTGCCGCGCTGTACGAGAAAACGCTGTGCCGTCCGCCGTCGCCCAAGGAAGCCGCGTTCGCGCTTGGGTTTCTCAAACAAGCCCCAAAACGCAACGAAGCCGCCCAAGATTTACTTTGGGCACTAATTTCCGCCCGCGAATTTTATTTTGTGAGTTAATCCCGTTTTTCTTTTGCCGAGGACAACTGCTATGAGCCACCATCACGACGACCACGCCTGCGACGAATACAACCAAACGACGCGGCGCGAATTTTTGCGGGCCGGAATGCTGACCGCGCTCGGCTTGGGCATGACGGATTATTTCACGATGGGTTCCGCGTCCGCCAAAGGTATCGACGGAGGAACGGCAACGAGCGCGGTTTTGGTGTGGTTGGGCGGCGGGCCGTCCCATCTGGATACGTGGGATTTGAAGCCCGGTGCGCCATCGGAAGTTCGGGGCGCGTTCAATCCGATTAACACGAACGTAAACGGTTTGCAGATTTGCGAACATTTGCCGCTTATGGCGAAGCAAATGAACAAGGTGTCCGTTATTCGCTCCATGACGACGCCGGAACAGGCGCACGAACGCGGCACACATTATATGATGACCGGCTTTCAGCCGCTGCCCGGTTTCGGAGTGCCGTCGTATGGTTCGGTCGCCGCCAAGTTTCTGGCCCCGACGAGCGCGCTTCCCCCGTATATTGCGGTTCCCGGCCCGGTGATGTACGGCGGCGCGGGCTTTTTGGGGGCCGCGCTCGACCCGTTCGCTCCGGGCGGCGATCCGAACAACAATAATTTCAAAGTCCGCGATTTGGAAATGCCAAACGGCATGACGGTGGAGCGCATGGAGAACCGGCACAAACTGCGCGATGCCGTCGATGGCGCGTTTTCTCGATTTGAAAAAGGCTCGGACAGAGCCAAAACGGTGGATTCATTCTACAAACGCGCCTACGGTTTGCTGTCGTCCGCGCCCGCTCGGCAGGCGTTCGATTTGAGCAAGGAAGCCGACGATGTGCGTAACAAATACGGGCGCACACAGTTGGGGCAAGGATTATTGCTTGCGCGCCGCTTAATTGAGGGCGGGGTACGCTTTACGACCGTGCAAAGCGGCGGATGGGATACGCATAACAACGGCTTCAAAGCCTTGTCCGGCAGCTTGCTCCCCAACTTCGACCGCGCCCTTGCCGCCTTTTTGGAAGATATGGAACAGCGCGGTTTGCTCAAAAAGACCCTCGTTATCGTGATGGGCGAGTTCGGTCGTACCCCGACCATCAACCGCGACGGCGGACGCGACCACCATTCACGCTGCTTTTCGGTTCTGCTTGCGGGTGGCGGCATCAAAGGCGGCACGGTTGTCGGCGCAAGCGACACGCGCGGGTTCGAGCCGTCGGAGCGACCGGTCAAACCCGAAGATTTGTCGGCGACCATTTATCAGTGCTTGGGCATTGACTACACGCAAAGCATCTCATCGCCCGAAGGCGTGCGCGTCACGCTGTCGCGCGGCGGGCGTCCCGTGGAGCAGGCGCTGGTATGATCGGCGGCGCGATAAACGGTGGCACATTGGGAACGATTGTGCAGATTTTCGTTTCTCCCGCGCCGGGCGAACCAATGCAAAATCTGCAAACGGCGGACGCTATTGCAGGCCGAGGGCTTGCGGGCGACCGGTATGCAAACGGCAAAGGCACGTTTTCGACTTGGCCGAACGACCACGAACTCACGATCGTCGAAAGTGAAGAAGCCGACGCGGCAAGCATCGCCCCCGAACTATCGCGCCGGAATTTGGTGACGAAGGGCGTTCGATTGAATGAACTCGTCGGCAGGCGGTTTATGGTCGGGGCGGTTTTGTGTGAAGGAACGCGGTTGTGCGAACCGTGCGCCCATTTGGAGCGCGTGACGGAGCGGCGCGACTTAATTAAAGCCATGACGCACAAAGCCGGGCTTCGCGCCGTCATAGTTTCGGGCGGCACGATTTGCGTTGGCGATGCGGTCTGCGTCGCGCCGGAAACGAACCTATGAAATTGCATTTTGCACGAAGCGGCGCGTTTGTTGTTGGCGTGGCAGTTTTTGCGTCGGCGTCGGTTTGCGCCGCGCCGCCGAAGAAGAAATCAACCGTAAAACCTGCCGCTATTGCCACAAAACCTGCCGTGCCGATAAAAACATCCGCTGCCGCAGCCGTTAAGCCGCAGCATCCCGCCCCGCATTGGGCCGTCGCGTTTTCGCCGGACGCAAGCGTGCTTTTCGTCGGCACGTACCAGAAAGTTCTGCGCTTCGATACGAAAACCGGCGCGAAAACCGCCGATTGGAAAGTGTCGGGCGACGCAATTCGCGCCCTTGCCCTATCGCCGGACGGCACGCGCCTTGCGGTTGGAACCGGCTTGCCCGCGCAAAGCGGCAGCGTGATTATCCTCGACGTACAAACCGGGCAGATCGTCAAGAGCATGAAAGCCCATGCCGATTTGGTAGAATCTGTCGCTTGGAAATCGCCGGGCGAAGTGCTGTCCGCGTCCGACGACGAAAAAGTCGGCCTCAGCGACACGGCAACGGGCCAAAAAGAAGGGTCGCTCACCGAACACACGGGCCGCGCGTTAAGCGTTGCCGTGCCGGTTTTGCCGCCAAACGCAAAGCCCGACGCGAGCGCGGGCGGCGGGGATATTTTCTTCACGGGCGGGGCCGATAAAGCGGTCAAAGTATGGGATGGGCAGGCGCGTCGCGTCGTCGTCAACTTCGATCAATCGCCCGGCGCGGTGTGGGCGCTGGCCGCGTATCCCCGCCCGACGGGCCGCGTCGCCGCCGCCTGCGACGACGGCAAAGTGCGCGTGTTCGTTGTTCGCATGGACGGCGCGAAACCGGCGTCGGGAAACGAACCGCAAGCCCGCACCGGCTATTTGGAGCGCACAACAAATGCGCATGAAGGCGCGGTGTACTGCGTCGCCGCGCTGGGCGACGGTTCGATGCTCACGGGTGGGGCCGACAACAAAGTGATTTTGTGGGCCGCGAACGGCAACAAGAAAAAAGAATGGACGGAGGCCCAAAGCGACGTTTGGGGCGTCGCCCTATCGCCCGACGGTGCGCTTGCGGCGGCGGCTTCCGAAGATGGCATGACGCGCTTATACGATACCAAAACCGGCAACTTACTGTTTACGCTGGGCGCATCGGGAGCCGTACCGATTCTTGCTCCGGCGCAACCGGACACGCAGAAAACGGTGGCGAAGTGAGTAAAGTAAAGGGGCCGGGGGGAGAGGCCCGACTGCTGCTTACAATTTTACTTTTCGCCTTGTGTTTGCCCGCCCACGCCCAAAGTCCGCGTATCGCTGCGCTGTTTCCTGCCGGGGCAAAAGCGGGCGAAACAGTGGAAGTCGCGGTCAAAGGTGGCGGACTTGCCGGGGCGCAAAAAGTCCTCGTTTTGGGCGCGCCGGGCGTGACGGCGGAACTCGTTCCCAGCAGCGTCGGCACGATTGACGAAACGGCCCGACCCGTTTTCCAAAATAAATGTACGTCGTGTCATGAACCGCGTTCGCCCGCGAACCGTTCGATGTCGCCGGATCAATGGGCTTCGACGGTGGATCGTATGATTACCGCCCGGGGCGCGGAAATCAATAAGCCTGACCGCGATAAAATCGTCGGGTATTTGCAAGGCATGGCGAAAGCCGGTCAGGTTTCGGCGAAAGTGACGGTTGCGCCAAACGCCGCGCCCGGTTTGCGCGAACTGCGCGTGATTACCAGCGGCGGTGGAGCCTCGTCGGCATGGACATTTGAAGTGGGCGCGACGCCGGAAGTTGCGACGACAACGACCGCGCCGGGAACCAATCCACAGTCTGCGCCGAAACTTGCGCTCCCCGTTGTCGTCAACGGTTTGATGGCGGCTTCGGGGCAAAAAGATTATTTTTCGTTTGTCGTCAAGAAAAACGAGCGGGTCTACTTTGATCTGAAAGCCAATCGGCTGAACGCGCAAAGTCAAGCCAACTTTTCGCCCCTGCTTGTCCTGTACGACGCGCAGGGTAACGAAATCGCCAAGAATTTAGGAAGATTCGGTATCGATCCCGCCCTTGCCTTCACGCCGACCGAAGAAGGAACCGTCACGCTTTTGGTGCGCGATTTGTTGTGGAAAGGCTCGCCCGCTTCCGTATACCGCTTGTCGGCAGGGACTGCCCCGTTTTCCGATGGAATGGTCGTGTTTCCGCCCGTTGCGCAGCCGGGCCAAACGCTCACCGCCCATTTGATTGAAGTCGGCGCAACAAGCGGCGACGGCGTGCCCGCTTCGCTTTCCGTTCCTGCGAGCGGCGCAAACGGCATAACGACGGTTGCCGCACCGAACGCGCAAACCCGGCTCTTGGTGCGGAACGCGCCGGGCGGGCCGCCGAACGGCGCGAACGGTAGCCCTTTGCGGCTGCCCGGCGCGTTTTGGGGCAAACTGACACAGGCTGAGCAAATTGACGTGTTCACCGTTCAAGCCGAAAAGCCGGGCGGGTTGGAGTTGTATGCCCGCCGTTTGGGTTCGCCGCTGACTGCGCAAGTCGTCGTAAAAAACAGCGCGGGAAATGTCGTCGCCCAGCGCATCGCCGATAGCGACGAGGACGATCTGTCGCTCCCGAACGCCTTTTCCTCACCGGGAACCTACCGCGTGGAAATCAGCGACGTGAACGGGAGCGTCGGCCCGTCGTGCGTGTATGCGTGGGAAAGCGTGGACAAGGCCCCGCAGTTCTCCTTATCCGTTTCGCCGGATGTCGTCGCTATCGCACCGGGCGGCGCGACGGCCCTTGTTGTCCGCGCGCCCAAACGGGACAATTTGTCCGGCCCGATTTCCCTTCGTTTATCGGGCTTGCCGCCCGGCGTGACCGTTTCGCCCGCACAAGCCGTTTTGCCGCCCGACGCCGATCAAGCGATTTTCGTATTGCAGGCCGCGCCAACCGCCGCCGTGGCAAGCCAGCCAATTGTCATTGAAGGAACGGTCGTAGGCGGCGATGCAACTCTAACGCACCGCGCCGAAACAACCGAAATTTTCCGCGTCAATAATGTGCTACATACCACGCCGCGCAAAAGCCAAATGGTTTCCGTCATGGCGGACGCGCCGCCGTTTACGCTCGCGCTCGTTGGCAATGCCGACCGCGTAGCGCTTGCGCCCGGCGAAGAAGTCAAACTCCAAGTCGTCGTGAATCGTTCGACGAGCAAGGGCGATGTTGCTTTAAGTATTTTGGGCTTGCCGCCCGGCGTGACGACGCAAAACGTCTTAACCGTTCCCGCCAAAGAAAGCACGGCGACCTTTACACTCCGTGCGAGCCGCGACGCCAAAACGCTTGGCCCGAACCGTCCCCTGCCGAACCTGCCGCCCGTGCAAATTACGGTAGTCGGCTATCCGGCGACAGGCGGGGGAAATAACGCGGACTTCGCCCCAACTGCGGCGACGCCGCCGATACTGCTCGTCGGAAAATAGTCGCCCGGCGGCTAAAGCCGCCGTCTGTTTTGTTCGCCCGAAGCACCATAAATGGCGCTGTTAATCCCCAGCGAAATCTTCCGATTACGACGCAGCCCCGTTTTCGGGGGCTTTTCTTAACGCGACAGACGGCGGCTTTAGCCGCTGGGCGACGCCGAAGCGATTTGCGTTATAATAAGCGCGCATGGTTTTTCGTTCGTCCCGTTTTTTTTCTTGTTTTTTCTATTCCGTTCGCATTTGCGCGGCAGTGGCAACGCTATCGGTAATCGCGGCGGCTTTGCCGATGCCTAAAGCGTTCGCGGCAAAACCGACCTATGCCCAATCGCTGGACACCGCGCTTACCGCGATGGAACAGGGCAAGCATGATCAGGCGAGCGCGCCGCTTTTGTCCGCTCTGCAAACCGAGCGTAACGAACCGTGCGGCTTGCTCGCGCTGGGCACGCTGTATTTGCACGGCGGAAGTCCCGTGCGGGCCGCCCGCATTTTTCGCCGCGCCCGTTTGCTTGCCCCAAATGAGCCGCTCGCCGTTTGGGGGGAAACGCTCTGTGGTCTAATCGGCGCGTCGCCGTCCCTCGATGGTGCTGCCGAACGAGTGAACGCCTTGTTCGGCGAGGGCGCGGGCTTAAATGATGCGGCCTCGCCCGCCCCCAACGCGCCGGTTCTTGCCGCGTATCTGCGCTTGGTAAACCGAACGGATAAAACGGCATTTGCGGAAGTCGGGCCGGACGAAGCCGACCCGTTCAAACTGGAAACGGCATCGTTCGCGGCCCTGCGGCGCGGCGATAAGGAAAAAGGCGAGGCCCTTTTGCGTGCGCTCCTGTCCCGCCCCGGACAAAGCACGCTCGCCGAACCGCGCGCCCTTATCGCACCATTTTTACCCGAAGCGCCGCTGCAAAGCGGGGTTCCCTCGCTGCCCGCCGCGCTGCCCTTGCCCGAACCGGCGGCGAACGCGATTCCGTTTTCCGAGCGCGTTGCTTTAACGCCGCCCGATACGGTTCCTTCCGGCACGGCGATGGTGACGTACACCGTAGAAGGCGGCGGGGGCGGCTATACATCGAGCATTAACTACGCCCCGTTTGTCGCGGACTGGAACACGGAGCGGTTCCCCAACGGCGACTACACGCTTCGCACAGCGGCAATGACGGAAAACGGACGTGTTTTGCAAGTATGGACGAAGGCAATCCGCGTATCCAACGCGAATGCCCCTTTGCCCTCCGCGCTGACACCGACCGAGCGAAGCGCAATCCGCGCCCGCCTTCTTTTTCTTTTGACGCCGCGCCCGTCGCGCAAAGCGGCCCATTTCGCGCTTGCCGAACTCGCCACGGGCAGGAACGAAATGGAAACGGCGGTGACCGAAATGGAAGCCACGGCGGCGATTGACCCGACCTACCGGGGCGCAATGGATTCGCTGCGCCGCTTCAACAGCGAAACGTTCGGCAAGCGGGCGGGCGTTTGGAAAGGCAACACAAACGAGAAAATCGTCGCCTTGACATTTGACGACGGCCCAAACCCCGTGAAAACCACGCCGCTCATGGACATATTGAAGGCCGCGCAGGTTCCGTCCACATTTTTTGTGGTCGGGATTCGGGCCGAGCAGTCGCCGGAATTGCTCAAGCGCATGATCGCGGACGGACACGAAATCGCCAACCACTCGTATTCGCATCCGAATTTGACCTATTTGGACGCCGTGGGCGTGGAGCGCGAACTGTGCCGCACGTCCGCGATTGTGCACGCCGCAACCGGCAAGCGGCCCGCGTTTTACCGTCCGCCCGGCGGAAACTATAATACCGCCGTCGTGGATGCCGCCGAGGCGTTAGGGATGGCCGGGGCGTACTGGACAATCGACGGCGTCAAATACGAGCAGCCGCCGTTTACCTCTGCCGTTTTGACCAATTTCGTTTTGAAGCAACTGCGGCCCGGTGCGATTATTTTGCTTCATAACGCTTTCGATAACACGATTGCTGCGATGCCCGCCATTATCGCGGGGCTGCGCGCCCGGGGCTACCAAATGGTGACGATGAGCGAACTCGTGAAGCGTTCGCAGCCGGGCACATTGGTTCCGATTATCGCCCAGCCGGGCGTCAAAACGGGCAAAAAAGAATAAAACAGGACATAACGACTTAACACTATGCGACGCATTTATAATTTCAGCGCGGGGCCAGCGGTTCTGCCCGTTCCGGTTTTAGAGCAAGCGGCCCAAGCCATTCAGGAAATCAACGGTTCGGGAATGTCGCTCCTTGAAGTCAGCCACCGGGGCCGCGACTACGACGCCATCCATTTTGACGCCATGAAGGGCGTTTTATCGGTCTTGGGTTTGTCGAGCGACGAATACAACGTCCTGTTTATGGGCGGCGGCGCATCCACGCAGTTCACGCTCCTTCCGATGAACTTTTTGTCGGATGGACAAACCGCCGACTATGTGGACGCGGGCGAATGGGGTGCGAAAGCCATCAGCGACGCCAAACGCTTCGGAACCGTTCATGTCGCCGGTTCAAGTAAAGCGGCGAACTACGATAGGCTTCCCGCCCCGCTTTCGTTTTCGCCCGAAGGCGTCGCCAAATACGCGCACCTGACGACGAACAACACAATTGAAGGAACACAGTGGCACGGCCCGCTCCCCGGTGCGAACGGCGCACCGCTCGTGTGCGACGCCTCGTCGGATATTTTCGCCCTCGCCCGCGATTATTCCAAATTCGATTTGATTTATTTCGGCGCGCAGAAAAACGCGGGCATTGCGGGCGTGACCGTCGTTGTCGCCCGTCGCTCGTTTTTGGAAAAAGCGAACAAAAATATGCCGCCCATGCTGTCGTACAAAACGCAGACTGAAAAAGACAGTTTGGTCAACACGCCGCCCGTGTTTTCCATTTACGTGTTGGGCTTGGTACTGCAATGGATCGAAAGCGAAGGCGGCCTCAACGCCATCGAGTCCCGCAACCGCGAAAAGGCCGCGCTTATCTACGACGCGCTGGACGCCGCTCCCACCGTGTACCACCCGTGCGTCGTCGAGAAGGCCGACCGTTCCTTGATGAACTTGACCTTCCGGTTAACGCAGCCCGAATGGGAAAAGGAGTTGCTTGCCGAAGCGAAGTCCCACGATATGGACGGCCTACCCGGTCACCGAAACGTCGGCGGTTTGCGCGCCTCGCTGTACAACGCTTTCCCGCTTGACGGCTGTAAAGCCCTTGCCGAGTTGCTGACGGATTTCGCGCGCCGAAAGGGTTAAAAAAAGGCCTCTCCGCTAATTCCCCGTGACGGAATCCACGCCCGCAAAAAGCGTTCGCAGTTTTCGCGTCGCCCAATCGGGAAGCGGTGGGGCCGACAAAGAGCGGGCGTTTTCTTCCAAATGCGCGACGTTGCCCGTGCCAGATAAAATCACGTCGAGGCCGGGTTCGTCCCGGCAAAAACGATAGGCGGCGTCCGGCACACTCTGCGCGGCGGACGGTTCGCCGTTCGGGCCGGGGTTAAGCAGGAAGCCGAGCGGATCGTTTGCGTCAAAGGCGTCGGGCTTAATTAAATCTTTCGCCACCAAGTCCGCCATCAGTTCGCGCAGTTTTTCGGGGCGCGACAAGGCACGGCGCACGGCGAACATATCCAGCGTGCCGACGTTTTGTTGTTGGCATAACGGCAGAACGGTATCGCGGGCGGATTGGTTGATCAAGTTGAAGCCGACCATAATCACATCCCAAACGTCGCCCGGCAAAGCCACTTTGAGCATTTCGTGGGTTGGATCGCCGCCGAATTGTTCTGTGATGCCCAAAAAGCGTATTTTGCCTTCGGTCTGCAAATCGCGCAAAACCGGCACAAGAGTAGACGCGACATACGGATAGTCGGCGAGTGTGACGCCGTGCACGTGTAATATATCTACGGTTTCGGTTTGCAGGCGGGATAAACACGCTTCGGCCCGCTCGCGGAAGCGCGCGGGCGAACACAATTCCTTGTTTTCCCGCGCCCCGACTTTGGTGGAAAGTACAACCTTGTCGCGCCGCCCGCCGCTGGACAGGGCTTTGCCGACGGCGGTTTCCGTGCCGTAGGCTTCCGCCGTGTCAATGAAATTGACGCCTAAATCAAGAGCGCGTTGCACGACGGCGACGGCATTCGCCTCGTCTTTGTTGTCGGCGAGTCCCAAGCGCGACGGACCGCCGCAGCCAAGTCCCATCCGCGAAACCGTTAAACCCGTACGCCCAAGCGTTGTTGTGTCCATTGTGTTTGTTCCGCTGAAAGCATACCCAAAAACGAACGCGGCCCCCTTTCGCGGTGGAAAGGGGGCCGGATTGGTTTTACCAGCGAGTTTGCCGCGTGTTCGTGTAAGATTCCGCTTCGGCAACAGTGGGCAGGTTGGCTTCGCGGGCTTCGAGTAGGCGCAAAGCGCGGCTTCGGCTCACATTCCACGACGGCCACGCGGTTGCGTTGTGCTGTTTTTGCAAATCGCTCAAACAAACGCGCAAGCACGAACCCAGCATTTTGCGCGACCGGCTGTCTTTGGGCAGGCTTTCCCATTTGGCAAGCAGCGCGGGTACGGCGTCGGGCGCGTCGATGGGGATGAAGTAATAGCCGTCGGCGTCCTGATGCAGGGCGGCCTGACGGGCGAAGTTGCGAACGGCAACGATGCTTTCCGCGTTTAGCAGATTCACGGTCAGTAGCATTCCGCAGGCGCAAACCACGCCGCCGAACGCAAATGTTTTGGCGTTTGTCCACAGTGTCCACACGAAAAACAGGAGCGCGGCGGCAAGCCAGCACAAAAACACGTCCACCCACAAGCGCAGTTCCGTAGAGCCGAAGGACGCTTCAAACAGGCCCATGCGCTTTGCCGCCGACGCGAGCAGCACGAGCGTGAGCGCGACCAGAACCGTTCCCGACGTGTTGAATACTGTCGCCTGCGCCGTTGTCGCGCGCCGTGTGAGCGTGCGGAGCGTGCTGATAAGCACGAGCGTCAAACACGCGACGACGACCAGTTCCCAAAAACCTTTGCGGGCGTATTGCGCGAAGTTGAGGCCGGTCGAGGTTGCGGACGCCCCGCCGAAAAGATAGGTGAACTGAATGGCGACGAACGCGGCGAACACGCTGCACACGCTGGCTAAAACGGTGATTGCTTCCACAAAACCGAGCGGCGCGGGTTTGGCAGGCGCATTTGCAAGGGCGTCGTCAATCGGATTTCGGCGCGTCAAAGCGTAGACTAATCCGCCCGTCGCGCCCCATGACAAAAAGACCGTCAAAACGACGCGGCCTATGACCTCGCCAATATCGGACGGAACCAACAACCCGCCCGCGCTGTGTACCGTGTGCGCGAACACGGCATCGGCGGAGGACAAAAGGGCAATAAATACGCCTAAAATCGGAAGGGCGATAAACACGCCGCGCAAAACGGGCAAGGCGGAATTTTTCTTATCCGTTTCGGGTGCATTTGTCCGGGCGTTCTCGACGGCCTGCCAACTCGTCGGGATAAACTGCACGGCGCAGTGGGCCATAGCGACAATCGCGCCGCCGATAAAGCCCCAAATTCCCGTTTGTTTCGGTTTACCTGCGGCCCAAAAATGCGCGGCCCATAGCAGCAAAAGAACGCAGGCGAAAACGTTCCAAAACGTCAGTAAACTGCTTGCCCGAATGGCCGTCATCGCCGCGAAAAAGAAAATCGGCGGCAGCACAAGCCACAGATTTCTGGTTTGCGTCGGCGCGGCCTCGTTTTTGGCGAGCAACGCCATAGCGGCAATCAAAGCGGCGACGAACAAAACCGCGTTGACGCCGATGTCTTGGCTGTAAAACAACACCGTGCCGAAGACACCCACGCCGAGCGCGGCAAGAAGCACTCTGCCGGGTGACGCTATTTTCACGCCGGGCTGCACCGTCACCGGCGCGGATGGGTCGGGGACGACGGGCGGCATGGGCGACATTCCGCTCAAGTCGAGTTCATTGTTGGGGGCCATGCAATATCCACCTTTCTGTGCGTGGGGAAACCTAAATTAAATGCCCGCGAGAACCGGAACCGGAGCGAAGCCGGGATTGAAAATACTTTGCGCCGTCGAATGGAAAACGCGCTGACAATCGCGCCAAAAATCGAACGGGCGAACGTTGGTTGCTTTAAGGACGCCGCGATGGTCGATCATAACGAGCAGGCAGGCGAGCGCGAAAACCGTTTGCCACACACAGCGTACCCCAAGGCGCAGCAAAAACGAGCGCGACGCGAACACGCCGCGCAAAACGTCGCAGTGAAAGGCAATATGCCCGTTTTCGTCGCGGCGGATTTGCCCGAAGATATGCGACAATACCGGATCGGCGATGGTTCCTTCGTGCAGGGCGCGATAGTAGCGCACGGCGATCATTTCGGCAATCAGAAGCACCATAATTTCAAGACGCAGCCCGCACAACCGGCGCAGCCAAACGAACACAATGTCGCTCCAATGCGAGGTAATTAGCGTTCCGCCCATTTTCTCGATAATACCGGCCAGCCAGCGCGAATGTTCCTGCTCCTCGCCGATAAACAATGCGATAGCCTCCTGATAGTCGCGGTTGCCCGTTTTCGCCGCGCCCGCTTTCAGGTGTTTGCCGTCCCCACTTTCGCCGACCTGAAACCGTTGCAACGAGCGAAGCAGCGGTTCGCGCACGCCCTCCCCTATTTGCGGCCCACCGTTTTCCCACGCCGCCCACGGAATCGGCAATCGCTCGCTCCGGTTCCGTTCAAAATACGCCCGCCATTGTTCCATGTCGCTTCGCCTTTCAATTTCAGCAAACCACTTTGTTAAGCAAAGTATAAAGGGATACTGGGCCGCTTGTCAAGGATTCGGCGCAAATTTTTTGTTGAGCAAACGTTCGGCGTGGCGCGATACCGAAGTATGGGCACAAAACCACAGCACAAACAGTTGCAGCCGCACAATCGAGCAGGCGAAAGTCTGGACAGCGACGCTTTGAAACTGCATCAGCGTACGGTGCGCCTTCCCAAAACGCGCCAGCCTTTGACGGTCTTGACGTTGCGGCCCGGCACGCAAGTCGCGTTCAGCACCAATTATTTTCATCACACCCATCACATCATCGGCGACCAAAGCGGCTCGCGGCTTTTGGCCCGCCTTTTGTGGGGCCTTTCCTATGCGAAAACGCCCGGCCTCGTTATCGCGTTATACGGCGAGCATTTGCGCCCTACCCCGTTTGACGCCGACCCATCGCTGTCTATTTTGCTTGTTCCCGCGCACTTGACGCCCGTTTGCGCGGATCGTTTTCACGCGCTGAAAACGCATCTTTCGCGGTTGGGGCCGCCCGAAAAAACAATACGCTGCCGCACCTACGGTTTGGACGCTTCGCTCAAACGGTGGGATGCCATTGGCCCGCACCAAACCAATGTGTGGTGGGCGGAGAAAAACAAAGAACACAAACTGCTCACCAACGCCCAGTGGAAGCGCGAACGCATGGCGGTTTGCGGTGGTTTCTTGTGCTACTGCGCCCCGCCCGTTGTATTGCGCGAACAGGCGTGCCGCCTGCACCAAATGCACACGCTCGGCGGCGTAACCAGCGACATCTTAGGCAGCACGATGGACTACCACTATCTCGACGAAGACCCCGTTTATCAAGGCGGCGGCGGTGCAAACGGCGAGGTGCAAATTTTCAGCGATTATCGCGCGCGCCTTTCGGTTGCCCGCGTCGCCCGGCGTGAAGTGCGAAATATAGAGCCGACGCTAACAAATCCCGAAAGGCTTCGCCAACGTATCCACGCGCACTGCCAAACTGTCGCCCTGCGTCGCAAACCGCAGCGGCAACCGGCGAAATAAAAGCCACATCGCCTGCCGGGGTATAATCGGGCTACATACCAAAAAACAAAGGCAGGAATTTTTGTGCAGCAGCCCTACCCCATTACGTTAATCCCCGGCGACGGCATCGGGCCGGAAGTCATCGGCGCGACCGTTCAGATTTTGGAAGCGACCGGTTTGCAGTTCGCGTGGGACACGCAGGAAGCCGGGTCGGACGTGATGACCAAATACGGCACGACGCTCCCCGACGAGGTGCTCAACTCGGTGTCCCGCAATAAAATCGCGCTCAAAGGCCCGATTACGACTCCGGTCGGCGGGGGCTACACGTCGCCCAACGTCACGCTCCGCAAGCGGCTGAATTTATACGCTAACGTCCGGCCCGCTCGCAATTTGCCCGGCATTGTGACCCCATTCAAAAACGTGGATATTGTGGTCGTCCGCGAAAACAGCGAAGACTTGTATTCGGGCATCGAGCACGTCGTCGTTCCGGGTGTCGTGGAATCCCTCAAAGTCATTACGGAAGTCGCCTGTACCCGCATCGCCAAATACGCTTTCGAGTACGCCGTCAAACACAACCGCAAAAAAATAACCGCCGTTCACAAAGCCAACATTATGAAGCTGTCGGACGGCTTGTTTTTGGAATGCTGCAAGCGCGTCGCCCGCGATTATCAGCAGATCGAATACGACGAGATGATTGTGGACAACTGTTGTATGCAGCTGGTCACGCGCCCCCATCGCTTCGATGTTATGGTGATGGAAAACCTGTACGGCGATATTATCTCCGACTTGGTTTCCGGCCTCGTCGGGGGCCTCGGCGTCACGGGTTCCGCCAATATCGGCTTGGATGCCGTCGTGTACGAAGCCGTCCACGGCTCGGCCCCCGACATTGCGGGCAAGGGCCTTGCGAACCCCACCGCCGTGCTCATGTCGTCCGTCATGATGCTCCGCCAATTGGGCGAAACGGACGCCGCGACCCGCGTCGAAACTGCCCTGTTCCGCGTGTTTGAAGAGCACAACCACATTACCGGCGACTTGGGCGGCAAAGCCAACACCAAAGAATTCGTGGACGCCGTCATCGCCGCCATGCAGCAGTAGCGAAGCGGTTCGTGCAAAAAATTCCCGCCTTCAAAGGCGGGAATTTTTTGTGGGCTATGGGTAGTCTTCATCGACGGGAACCGGCTGCTCCACGTAAATGTGATTGACGCTCAGCCTGCGAAAGTAGGCATCATCGAAGTGCGGATCGAGTTTTCTGTAAAAGGCGATTGCCACGTTTATTTTGTTTTTCAAGGCAGGAAACGTATCGACACGACGCCAAAAATTGGGTTCGCCGAGGAACAAGTTGGCCGAAACGGTGGCGAAATCTTCGGTCGCAAACGACGCCGAGTATTCCGACAAAAATCCCTGCTGATTCCATTCGTCGGACATAGTAAGCGATGCCTGACCAGAGCGAACTGCTTCTACGCCATCCCGGCTGCTGTATTGAAAATCCGGTGGATTGCACATTGCCCAGTCCGATTCCGACCATTGCTCGCGGTAGTTGCGCTGCAAAAGATGCCCAAATTCATGATGCAACGTATCCTCGATGAAAGCGTCCGTATACAGCGGGTCATTGTCGGACACTGTGATATACACGGCATCGGCGCTGTTGGTCGCGGCTGCAACGATTCCCTCGAATTTCAAATCACCCAATAAGTAAATCCGCTTCAAATTGGTTTGCAGAAACTGTGGAGGGTATTTGGACAACGCCACACGCACTGCACGGAGGGCGCGTCTGCGCGCCGAGGGCGAAATGGGCGACGCGCTCGCGGCAGTTTCGGAACTGCGCCAACTGGCAGGAAATATAGCCTCGTTGGAAGCGTCGAAAATGTCTACGTGCGAAACCGGATCCTGCCACACCGGCGCGGCGACTAATTGGCTGGCCTGCTCGGCTACGGCGAGCCAATTGGTCGCCGCAACTGCAAGACCCGCGCAGAGCGCAAGACCCGTTATCACCGCACCTTTGTACACGGCGCGACGTACTTTTGCGGTGGAAGGGCGGTGAAAAAAAACGCGAACCACGGAGTTGCATTTCGGCATAAGTAAATTATCCGCAGCGGACGAAACGAGTAAAAAGACCGCCTCGCCACGCAAAGCGGTCTATATTTAGGCCCTGCTACGCTTTTTTCGAGGCGGGCTTTGCGCCTTTGGCGGCGGGCGCGACCTTGACAGGTTCGGCTTTGGCGGCGTATTTGGCGGGGTTCTTGTCGAAGGTCGGTTTGCAGCCCGCACAGCAGAACATATAGGTTTTGCCTTTGTACACGCTTTTGCCGTCGGCTTTGGAAATGTCGTCTACTTTTTCGCCGGTCACAGGGCACACGAACGGCGTTTTCTTGGTGGCAGGTTTCGCGGGCGCAGTAGCGGGCGGCCCGGCAAGGACGGGAACAATGGTAAACGCGGCGAGAGCGGCAGCGGCGAGCGGAGCAATCAATTTCATGGCACGGTTTCCTTTGAATTGCGGAAGGTTTGGCTATATTATACCACTATGCCCATTTGTTTTTGCAACACTTTTGCATTAGCATTGAGTTAAAGCCGCGCGGGCGGCGCGGACTTTTTCGACGGCTTCGCTTGGCGTTGCGGCGAGCGCGGTGATATGGCCCATTTTCCGGCCCGGGCGCGCTTCGGTCTTGCCGTACAGGTGCAAATGTACGTCGGGGACGGCGAGGGCACGGGCGAAATCGGGCGGGCCGCTTTCCCACAAATCGCCCAGCAAATTGGCGAGGGCGACGCCGCCCGCGCGGACGGTTGTGTCGCCGAGGGGCAAGCCACATACGGCCCGCAGTTGCTGCTCGAACTGGCTGGTCGCCGCGCCCTCGATTGTCCAATGGCCGGAGTTATGCGGACGCGGGGCCAACTCGTTGACAAGCAATTCGCCGCTCGTCGTCAAAAACAGTTCCACGCATAAAACACCGACGACGTTCAAGGCTTCCAAAATGGCGCGGGCCATGTCGTGGGCTTGCTTTTCGATTTCCGGCGTAACGCTCGGCGCTGGAACGACGGTCACGTCCAAAATATGGTGCGCGTGTTCGTTTTGCGCGACCGGATACGCGGCGAACTCACCGTCCACGCCACGAGCCGCGACAACCGACAATTCGCACGTAAAATCGACGAGCGCTTCCCAAATGCAGAATTGCCCGCCGTTTGCCGCGAACGCTTGGCGGGCCTCGCCCTCCG
>CAXTBP010000077.1:0-22976 GCA_964241985.1 uncultured Armatimonadaceae bacterium
TGCAAGTGCTTCCGTGTCGCCCGCGCCGGGTACATCCAAATAAAGCTGGTCTAAAAAATATGCCCAAATTCTTTCGTAAACGCGGCAAATCTCTTGTGAAGAAAATTCGGCAACAAACCGAATAAAAATACCGGGAGCGAAATCGGAAACCATGTTTACCAACAACGAAGTCGGCAGCGGCAACAATGGCCCGCTGGATCAAAACGAACTCAATCAGCGCGTATTCACGCTGCGGCACATCGAAACCGGCGAGTATATCTGTTTGCGTCAAAACGGCGCGGAGCACTTGGCCTGTTTTTCCGACGGCGATTCGGCCCTGCAATTTCGGCTCGATTTAGGGCTGCTGGAACACGTCGATATTTCCACCGCGCGGCTTTGCGACACGCCCTTTGACAAATTCTGGCTCAACGGCAAAACGACGGGCCGCGCCGTCGCGGCCTGCGCTGCCGCCGCGCACTAAAACCGCGCCTTAAACAAATCACGCGCCGCCCACAATGTTCGTGGTGCGGCGCTTGCTTTTTGGGTATTTCTTCGGGTACGCTTCAATCAGCCAAACGAAACGCGGGCGCAAACCTCGCGGTTTCCGACTTTCTATCCGCACGAGGCCGCCATGAGACTACCCGTTCGACTTTCTGCACCCCTTTCTCGTAAGCCCCAACTGCTGCTCGCCGCGTCCCTTGTTTTCGCGGGCGGCATCGGGGTAGGCGCGGTTTTCGCCGCTGCCGCAGGCAAATTGATTTACAACGGCAAGGTCGCCTCCACCGACGTACAAACCATCAACGGGACGCCGTATGTGCGTTTGAGCGATATGGCAAAAGCCCTCGACATGACGCTCGTCAAGCGTCCGGGCGGTTATGAAATCATCAAGCAAGGCGGCGCAAATCAGGTCGGGTCGCTGGCCGGCAAAATAGGCGACACGCTGTTCGACGGCAAATGGCGCTTTCAAGTCGTCAAGATGGAAACGCCCGCCTCGTATACGATGAAGTCCAACTCGGAAACCTACGACGCCGCAGGCTTGACGAGCATGGACTACAAGACGCGCGTGATAACGCCGAGCCGGGGCAAAAAACTGGTCGTTTTATTGTGCCGCGTCGTCAACGGCGTCAAAGAAAAACGCACCCTTTGGACGGCCATCAGCGACGAGCGCATCCATACCGCGCTGACCGATAAAGACGGCGGCTCGTATCCGCCCATCGGCTACGATTTCGACGGCGCGCCCTCACAAAGCGCATGGCTTTTGCCCGGCGCGGCCTTGAACTTCCCGGTCATCTTCAGCGTGCCGGAAGGAACGCAGGTTAAGGACTTGGTTTTCTCGCTCAAAAACAACCAAAACGACGAGCCGGTAACTGACGTGCGCGTTGCTTTATAGGTGTAAAAACCGTTTGACAAGCCGCCCGCCGCCTGATACTATAACTCCGCTGGCTCTTGTTCCGTCGCCCCAGAGACGGAGAAAAACGAAAGCCGCAAGGTGCGACAAAAAGCGGGGTGTAGCTCAGTTTGGTTAGAGCGCTGCGCTGGGGGTGCAGAGGTCGAAGGTTCGAGTCCTTTCACCCCGATTAAGTTGTAAATAATGAAAGCCGCTTCCTGATTGGGAAGCGGCTTTTTTGTGTTTGGCTACTGCTTTACAAGTCCAAAACGTCGTCGGGTAAGTCCATGCGGAGCGGGGCGGGGCGCTCGACGGTGGACTGCATTTGGTAGTGCGTGCCGCTGTCCGATGCGTCGTGGAAGGCGTGCATGGCTTCCAAAACGTGGTAGGCCAAATCGCCGCTCGTGCGGTGGGGCCGCCCGGAACGGATGGCATACGCAATATCGGCGGCTCCGATGCCCCGGCTGTTGTCCGTATGCCCGTGCGTCAGGGGCACGTCCATAAAGTCTTTGTGCCGCTTACCCTTCCATTTCACGGTTCCGCCGAAGCCGTTGGGATCGGGAACCGCGAGCGTTCCTTCCGTGCCGTAAATCACAATGGGCGAAAAGTTCGGCGCGCCGTAAATATCGAAACTCGTGATAATCGTGCCGACCGCGCCATTGGCAAAATCCATGATGCCCGCGACATGGGTGGGCACGTCCACGGCGATTTTCGTTCCCCTCAGCGGCTCGCTCGTAATGGTGCGCTCTTTGAACGTCGTCTGCGCCGAACCGGTTACGCGGCGCATCGGGCCGATCATATTGACGAGCGCGGTCAGATAATACGGCCCCATATCGAACATCGGGCCGCCGCCCGCTTTGTAATAAAATTCCGGCGCGGGATGCCACGATTCATGCCCGCGCGACAGCATAAAAGCGGTCGCCGCGACCGGCTCGCCGATCCAGCCGTCGTCGATGAGTTTGCGGCAGGTCTGATGTCCGCCGCCCAAAAACGTGTCCGGCGCGCAGCCCAGCCGCAGCCCTTTTTCTTTGGCGAGCGCGACGAGTTCCTGTCCTTCTTCCCTTGATACGGTCAGCGGTTTCTCCCCGTGAACGTGTTTGCCCGCCAGCAACGCGGCTTTACTCACGGCATAATGCGCGGCAGGAATGGTCAGGTTAATGATGATTTCGATGTCGGGGTCGGCGATAAGCGCGTCCGGCGTCACGGCTTTGGGAATACCGTGCTGCTCGGCTTTTTCCTGTGCGCGGGCCAAATCCAAATCGGCGCAGGCCACGACATCAAGAATGGAAAATTTCTTGGTCGCGTTGAAGTACGCATCGCTGATTTTGCCGCATCCAATCACGCCGAATTTCACCGGCGCGGGCGCGCTATTGCTATATGCCATAAGGGAAATCTAACTCCTTCGTCGGACACAAAACGCACGAAGTGCGTTTGTGCCTTAGTGCGTTCAGGTTCGCGGCGTCCGCTTGGCAATCCTGCCCCAGTACCGGCTTCCTTCGCCGCATCCCATCCAGTCGGGGCTGTGGTTTCGGTCGATAAATGGCCCCACGGTAAACGCAACGATTTCTGGTTCCTGTTTTAGCCACGCTTCCAAATGCGCTTTTTGTGGTTCGGTCACGGAAGCGTACCGTTCGGTGGCGAAAAGATAGGTTTCCCAAGTGCGCTCGTCTCCCGGAACCCAGCCGTTTCCCGTTCCCCACGCATCCAGCGGAAACACGCTCCACGCATCAATGAACCGGTCGAGTAGAGCATCGCAATCCGCACAATCCGCGTCTTTCGCGCAGGGCGTGGCGGTAAACGTAATTTTAAGGCCGACCTCTTCCCACTCGCCCAAGCGCAACTTTTTACGAAGTCGTTTTTTCATAGAGTAGTTTGGCACAAAAAAGCGGCGTCCTAAATAAGACGCCGCTTTTGGGTTTGGTACAAAACGCCGACTACGCTTGGCTGTCCGCCGGTTTTTCTTCGGCGGGAGCGGCGAGGCCTTGATTTTGAGCCTCGGTTTTCACCGTGTCCACGACAGCGGTTTTGGCTTCGCCGAACGCATCTTTGGTTTGCTGCAAGGTGTCCGACAACTGATGGGTCAGATCGTCTTTGGCTTGGCTGAAGTTGTCTTTGGCGACATCAAGGGCCGATCCGGCAACGGCTTGCGCTTTGCCAACGAGTTCCTGCGCTTTCGCGCCCGCTTGATCGGCTAACCGGTCACGGGTCGGCCCGATGAGTTCATTTTCTTTGCTCGTGGACGGAATGACCAAGCCAACGACCACGCCGACCGCAAGGGCAATCGCACCGGCAGCAAGCGGGTTTTCATGCACGAACGAATCCACGCTGGACACGGCGACTTGGCTTTGCTGCTTCGCTGTCGAACTAATTTGGCTGGCTTTGACGCTGACCGTTTCAGCAATATCCGAGGCTTTTGCTTGAGCCGTGCTTGCCAAATCGCTGGCTTTCGATTGCGCTGTACTGGCGAGTTCGCTGGCTTTGGCTTGGGCCGTAGAAGCCAAGTCGGTCGCTTTTGTTTTGGCTTGATTGGCTATGTCCGAAGCCTGCGCGGCAATATCGGACGCTTTTTCCTGCGCCGTGCTGGCAAGTTCGCTTGCTTTGGCTTGCGCGGTGCTTGCCAAATCGGTCGCGCGGTCTTTGGCTTGGGCCGCGAAATCGGTTACCGTGTCTTGGGCTTGGTGCAGGGTGTCGCTCGCCTTGTATTTGGCGTCGGCGGCAAAATCCGTTACGGCTTCTTTCGCGTCGCCTGCCGCATCTTTGGCGTTATCGAGGGCAGACGGCGTACCGAACGACGCGCCATACGCGGTACTTGGCGACAAGGCCGTGCCACCGCTCGCGTAGCCGCTCGTCGTGCTTACGCTTTGGCGTCGCGCGCTCATCAAAAGCCACCCCAAACCGATGCCGATAAGGGCGGCGGGCAGGGGGTTCAATTTAATCGTATCCACTATTTTTGCTCCTGTTGCGATACCGGTTGAAACATAGGGCGCGACCGCGTCTGAGGCCGTAGTAAGGGCCGTGCGAGACGGGGACGAAACCGGTGTCGGATCATATACTAAAATGGGCGCACCGCCCGGCGTTAAAACCGCGTCGTCGGGATCGCTTGTGCCGATATGAAGGGCTTCCTTGACGGAGTCCATGGCGTCGGTCGCTTTGGCGACGACGGCTCCCGCGACCGAGGACACCGCCTCGAACGCGCCGCCCGCGACTTCTTTGGCTTTGTCAACGACGCTATGGGCGACATCGGACGCGGCATCGACCACGGCGTCTTTGGCTTCATCGACAATATTCGCCGGAGACAGTTTGTCCCGTATGGCGTCTACCGTGCTTGCCATGTGGGCGCGGGTCGCTTCGATTTGCGCTTTCGTTTCCGCCATGTCCGGCGTTTCTTCCGCGTTCGCGTCGGTGTTTGCCGGTGTCGTTATGGTGGCGTCGCGGGCGATAGGATCGTCCGCATCTGAATAGAGTGGGTCGGGCATGGGGTTCCTTATTTATTTCCTCGCAACGCCTGCACGTCGTCTTGTAGGGTTTCGATGGTTTGGCGGGGCAGGGGATCGACGCGCTTCAAGCCCGCGATTCCCTGCATTGCCAAAACGCCGCCGATAATCGCCAGAACGACGGTTACAATCAGCGCGGAAACCCATCCCGGCAAGTGGGCCACTTCGATTAGCAGCAAAACGAGCGCGGCGACGAGGGTCAAAAACGCGGCGTAGGCCAAAAAGCCCCCGGCAGCGACGAGACCCACATCTTTACCGGCGGAAACCGCCTTTTGCGTGACTTCGGCTTTGGCGAGGGTGAGTTCCTGCCGAACGAGCGTGGAGGAATCCTTCGCCAAATCCGCGAAAAGTTCGCCCAGCGATTTGTCTTGGGCAGGCGGATTGGAATTTGCTTGCATCATTTTTGTGTTTTTCTACGCGCTCGATTATCCGCCGCCCGCCACGCCGCCGGGCACGTAGCCGTGGGCGGAATAGACTTTGCTGGACGGGATGGCGTCGTCGCTGATTTGGTCAAGCCGTTCGCGGTTGGAGGGCGCACCACTAAAACCGGCAGGCACATCGCCTGAATTGAGGGACGAACCGCCGTTCGATGAAACGTTGCTGCCCGACGCTTTGAGGAAGCGGGCGATACCAATACCGAGCAAGAATGCACCGCCGATAAACAATCCGGGGTTGCGCCGCGCGAACGCTTCGGCGTCGCTTGCCAGTTTTTCAATATCGTTGTCTTTGAGGTAGGCGGTCACCTTGTCTACTTGCCCGGCGAACTGGTCGGCGTAATCGGGAATAAACGGGATACCGTTGTTGCGGAACTGGTCACCGGTCTGTTTGAGGGCTTCGGTCAAACCGCCCAGCGATTCGGACGCGCGGTCTTTTTGTCCCGATAGTTCGGACACAACAGACTCTTTGGCTTTATCGAAAGCGTCAGCGGCGGCTTGCTTGCCCTGCGTAAAGGCTTCGCTCGCCTGCGACTTGACTTGATCGACCGCTTGACCGGCGGCTTGTTTGGCTTGGTCTACCGCTTGTCCTGCCGCGACTTTGGCGTCGCCCGCTTTTTCTTTGGCGGTATCGACGAGTTCGGACGGCGACGGCAACGGTGCGGGCGGGGTAGCGGGTGCATCGGCCTCCGGCGCGGGCGTCGGGGTTTCGTCGGGCGCGGCGTCTACGGTCGAGGAGCCGACCGGCGCAAACGATTCACTCGGCGCGCCAAATCCTTGGTCTTGGCTTTGCGACTGCGCGTTACCGCTGTCTTGGAACGCCAAATCGTCATCATTCATTTTGTCGTCGCCCGCCACGCCACCGGCTACGTAGTCGTGGGCGGATAGAACGTCGCTGGACGGAAGGGCGTCATCGTTGCCGATGGTTTCCGGGTCGAAAGTGGAATGGGCGTCGGCGGTTGCCGTGATGTCATCGTTCGGGGTATTTTCCGACGAAGACGGTTTGTTCGGGCCTAAATTTTTTGGCATGGGTTATTCTCCGTGGTTTGCAGGCGGCGCGGTATGTCGCGCTTGCCTTTCGGTTACACCCCGGTTTGTACCCCGCCCGCCCGCTTCTTTAACCTCCATTTTTCGCCCGCCTTCGCATTTTACCGACACGCGGCATTTCAACAAAAAAGCGGGCAGTTTCGGAACTGCCCGCTTTTCATAGCCATGTTGCGCTAATGCGCCGTCACTACTGGTTTTACTTGGAGCGCAGCAGGAATCGGCGAATGAACGGGCGGATCCGGCTCTATATCGAGCGCCTTTGCCGAAGGAATGATGAGTGTGTCACCGGGTTGCAGTTGGCGGTCGTTAGGCACATAGTCGCGTTCAAGCATTGTTTGTGCGGCTTTGCGAACGGGGCCGGGGCCAAAATCAATGGCTTTGTGCAGGGCTATGTGTCGGGAGCGCGGCCCGAATTGTATACCGACCGACGACGAAGCGTAGCGCAGGCACTGCGCCAAACAGAGGTATGCGCCGCCATAGCCGGGTTTGAGCCGCAAGGCCTCGGCGCACTCGCGCACTGCTTCGTCGTCGTCGCCCGCCAAATGGTAGACGGCTAAGGCTAAATGCGCTGCGGCAACAAGTTGCTTGGTCGCCATGTTCTGCCGGTTAACTTCCATCGTGACATTCGCGCCCAAAAAGTTGTTATGGAGATTTGCTAAACCTTTCTGGTAGCTTGCCAACGCTTCGTCGTATCGCTTGGCTTGGTGCAGAGCAAGAGCCAACTTCATACGGGCGGTTAGTTGTTCCGACCGTGCCAGTATAAGTTGGTACGACCGTATCGCGTCGTCGAACCTCCCAACGTTTTTGTAAGAATCCCCAAGTTTTTCGTATGCGAAAACTTGGTAAGGAATTGCCTTTTGAAACGCAACGATGGCGGCGGCATAGTTCTTTTTTTCTGTTGAACCACGCCTTCCTCATAATATCGGTTGGCCTCTTTCCACTTTTCCTCGTACTCGTACTCGGCTTGGGAGACGGGTTTGCTTCCCGCAGTCGGAATACGTGGCAGGGGTGGTTGTGCCATACCGCGCGAACTTATACAAAGTATCATGGCGCACCCAACGGAGGCGCATAGGGTTGAAACTTGTTTTTTCATGTTGACTACCTTTCGTTGTAATCAGTGAACATTTCTACGGAGCCGCCGGAACCATCGCTTGTGGACTGGGAACGACAAAGTTCCATTGTGGATGAGAGGAAGTGTCGGTCGGGGTGGCATCTTGCGGCGCTTGGGTCACAGTCAAGACATAAACAGAATTTTGCCATTCTACTTTTGCATTCCATGACCATGTATGTGTTTGCAATGGAACCCAAGCCGCATCTGAAACGGCGGGTTTGAACATTAACCAGACTTCAAAACTGTCCGAGGATACCGACGACGACAGGTTGTTGTTGTATGGCTGTACCGGGTTATCGCCACCGTGACCATGTGGTGGTGAGAATGTGCCAAAATAGGTAAAATCACGATCCAATCCGGGCTTGCCATGATACTGATTTACTTTATGAGCCACAGGCTGACCGGGCTTATAGTATTCGTCGCGCGTCAGAGTCGCCTTTTGTGTAAAGGTAAGGGTCGCCCCGCTAAAACCGCTGGGTAAGGCTAAGTTCGCGTCCCAATCCATGCCATTGACAATATTCGGGACTACATTGCTGTTACCATAAACGCCGTAGCGATCTGTTGACTTCAGCACTTGTCCCGCTGTGGCAGTCCATACGAGGTTATCTGGTCGTTCCACCGTGAGGTCATTCGTCACAGTGAAATCTACGCCGTGAGTTTTGCCCGTGCAAGTGACAGATGCTTTTCCTTTGTCGGCGTTAAAAAAATGGGGAACCAAAGCAAATGTGCCGTCGAGCGCGGTCAACTGGTCATCGTTAGCTTTACTTATGTCGTAGTCCTTAAACGGCACGGTCGCACCGGGAGCCGTGTATGTCGGCGGAGCATCAGGTGTGATAGTCACTCCCGCCGTTATGCCCATGCCGACTAAACACCGTTGCGCCCCGAATTTGCCCCAAACCGCGTTCTTGCTGGTATTTGTATCTATACAACTGAACGTAACATAGATTTCTGCAACGGTAGACGTGAAATTGCGGGTAACTTGCGCCCTGCTGCTTCCGGCGCAGGAAACACTCATTTGCGGTGATGTGACCGTAACAGTAGGGCCACCATCTATAACTCGCCATCGTTCGCCGTGCCGGGAGCCTTTCGCCATTCCCGGATGGGATGGGTTCCCATCGTCTTGTTGATCGTTTCCCGCGCCGGTTTCACCGGGCATACCTGTGGTTGCCGTGCCAGAACACGTTCCCGCGCTGCCTACTGCATCGTAACTGACATCGGTCGCTTCATGCACCAAAACTTTGGTGGGCGGGGGATCGTCCAAAATACTGCCGTCAGGCTCCCAAGTGTACGTGTCGGTTACGGTTCCTTCACATTTGATGGCGGCTCCCGCCGAGGAGTTGGAAAGCGCAACCCCGGAGCCGGGATACGGCGTAAATCCTTTGGTCACGGTATAAGAGGGAAGCGGGCCGGGAGCAGGTTTGTAGTGTCCAGCAAAGGCATTCGGCGCGTTCAGCGCGAGCGCGATAACGCAGACAGAAATTGCGGCACAGATACGTCGTGCCGAACGATAAGAAAGCGCCTTTGGTTATAAAAGGCAAAACGGGCGCATCCGTTGTGCGCGCCAAGTGCAATCCATAACGGTCTCCCAATCAACAATGACGGGCTTGAACAGTGCGCTGTTCAAGCAGGAGCGATGAAAAGTGCCCAAAGAACGGGCGTGCGATTGCGACCATTGTGACATAGGTAATTTCTGTTTGTCAAGGCGCAGCGAGAACATTTTTCCATCATGCTGCAAACACCGGTGCGTTCGGGCGGCGTCTTGTCACGTACTGGGTTGGTGTGCTAAAAAGCAGAATAAGACGCTTCGTAGTTGAAGAGCAAAATGGAGAGACCTGTGAATGCGCGTTAGCGAATATGGAAACCAGCGAATACGACCCCGCGATTTTTGGACGGCGATTGCGCTTGTTTCGGCACTTTTGGTCGGCGTGGGTTGGTTCACGATGGGGACGGGGCAATTTTCAAAGGATTTCCATGCAATCGGCGCGGCGGTCGTCGCGCTCGGCTGGCTGGCAAATTTTTGGGGATTGGTGCGCCGGGGCCGTAAACACTTTTCGCTGCCGTATTTGATTTTCTTCGTCGGCTACTCGCTATTTTTTGCCGAACAACTGACTCCCTCTTTTGCGGGCGACAAATTAGGGAAGAGCGGGGTCGCGTCGCTTGTCGGCGCAGTGCTCATGTTTCCCTTTATTTTGTTGCCTTACGTTGATTTCGGAAGGCGTCGCTTGAATAAAAAAGCATCGGGCGCGGAATCGCAGTAACACTAATAGGGGCGCGTCCCTTGGCAAGTATTTCGGCTCATGCTGTGATGTACGGCGTTTTAGTGAACCGACGGAACGCGGGCGGCGTCTTGTCACGTAATGAAGCGGTGTGCTAAAATGAAGCGCGTTCCAAAATTCCGGTTTCCTCCGCGCCGAAGCGTGAGTTGAGCCATCGGGGTTTCGCGGCGCGCATCCACGGCAAAGTCACGCCGTCTCCGCTTTAACAACGCAGTTTTTGCAGGGTTTGACCGTTCAAATGGCGAACTAAACCCTCAGCACCCGCGCTTGGCGCGGTTCGCTTTACAAGGCAGTATGGAACTAAGGAACTTCTCAATGACGAATCCCGCGCGGCTTCCCCGCCGTTCGCGTTTTTCTCGTTTTTCCGGTTTAATCGCGCTGGTCGCTTTGCTCGGCGTCGCGTTCGTGTCCGCGCCGCCCGCGCGGCCCGCCGTGGACGATAAACTGGCGCAAACGTACCGCGATTTGGCCGCGTCCGTAGATTCCCAAGCCCTTGCCGGTACGATCCGCACCTTGTCTACGAACGGCTCGCGCGTCGTTGGTTATCCCGGCGAGCGCAAAGCCGCCGATTACGTTTTGCAGCAGTTCAACGAATTGTTTCCGGGGCAGGTTAAAACCGAAACGTTCGAGGCGACCGTTCCCATCGACCGGGGCGCGAATTTGCAGGCGGGCGGCAAAAACTACACGCTGTATTCGGTTTGGCCCAATCTGGTTCGCACGTCCCAACTCCCGCCCGAAGGCTTGTCCGGCCCGCTCATCTATGCGGGCAACGGGCAATTATCGGCCTTCAACGGCAAAACCGTAGACGGGGCCGTCGTCCTTGCCGATTTCAACAGCGGTTCGGACTGGATGAACGCCCCGCGCTTGGGCGCGAAAGCCGTTATTTTCATCGAGCCGGATCGGACGCTGCGCGGCGAAGCCGAAGCCAAATTCCTTTCCATTCCTTTAACCATTCCTCGCTTTTACATCAAACGCTCCGACGCCGCCGCACTGCAAGCCCTCGCGCTTGGTCGGCCCAAAGAAGCGACCGCGACCCTCCATGCTGACATGAAATGGGAGCGCGTCAAGGCCCGCAACTTCGTCGGTGTCATGCCCGGGCAAAGCAAAGACCCCAAAATCGCCAAGCAGATTATCGTCGTGCAGGCGTATTACGATGGAATGTCGGTCGTTCCGGCTCTTGCGCCGTCAGCCGAAGGCGCGGGCGGAATGGCGGGCCTTTTGCAAACGGCGCGCACGTTTAAAAAACTGGGGCATGAGCGCACGATTTGGTTCGTCGCAACGTCGGGCCACTTTTTGGGCTTGCAGGGCATCCGCGAATATCTGAACAATCACATCGACGACTGGCAGGTTCCCGGCCCGTTCGCCAAACTTTTCGGGCAGGCCAAAGACCCCAAAGAACCCATTTATCTATGGGCCGGGCTGGATATGGCGTCGCAAACGCGCGGCATCGGCATTTTCTACAAGGGCTGGTTCATGGATGTCCGCGAAGACACCCAAAACCTGTATTCGGATATTGCCCGCGTCGCCCGCGAAAACAACGATAAGGTCGCGTCGGTTCTGGGCTACGATCCCAAAAAAGCGTTCGCTGACGGCGTAAACCCCGTGGACGGCAAAACATGGCGCAACTTCATTCCCGGTAAACCCGCTTTCGACAGTGAAGTTGTCGGAATGTCGGGCGGCATGGGCGTGACGTTCGCGTCCATCGACGACTCGCGCAACTTGGTGGACACGCCGTTCGATACCTTCGACAAAGTAAATATCGCCAACTTGGCGTTTCAGATGAAAACGTTTCTGTGCGTTTTCCAGCACTACGTCAACGATACGAACGACACGAACGCCGACCCCAAAAAGCAAATCCCGCTGTACAAGCCGTCGCAATGGACGCGCATGGGACTTCGCTCCGGTTTCGCCACGGTTCAAGGGCGTGTCCGCGAATACAACCCGCGCAAATCGCTGGTTCCCAACGACCCGCTGCCCGATTCGCTTGCCGTGTACCCGTCGCAAACCGTGGGCGCGCCGCCGTCCAAACCGGGCACGAAATCGTTCATCGGCGTGCGCGGCTTTTGGGTGCAGGCCGTCGATAACGGGGCGGGCAAGCCGACCGACGACCAAGCCGTGTACGCTTTTCACGGCGCGCCGCCCACGACGGCGGATAACGCCAAGCACTCTGTGGCCGCCTACCATTTGGATCCGCAAAGTGGCGATATTGATTTCGCGCCCGACAAAGGCGTCGCCGGATCGGATTTTCCGACCGAATTCTCCATTACGACCGGCGAAAAAGAATCCACCGTCGTCGTGTTTCCATGTGTGGCAACGTCCATCTACGATTTGGTGGATCAGCAAGCCCTCCGCACGCTGTCCACGCTCACCATTTTCGACGGTGCGAGCAACGGCGAACCCCGGCAGTACGGCTACGCGCTTCCCAAGCCGGAAGCAGGTGTGTCGTTCGTGGAAGACGCCGCCGTTATCTTCGCCCGGCGCGGCGACGAATACGGCGACGCCAACGCCGGTGCGAACCCGAGCGGCGGGCCAAACCCGAACGCCGGAGCAGGCCCGGTTGCGGGAGCCGCGACGGGTATCGGTGGCGGAGCAGTGAGCGGCTCGTCGGCAAGCAACAAACTGCGCCAGTTCAAGATTTTAATGGGTTCCGGCCCCGCCAACACGCGCTTTTTGCTCATCAACTCAACCAAAGAAAACCCCGAAGGCGAAGGCTACGTCATGGGCGCGGGCGGTGGCCCGAATGCCATTGACTCGTCCCGCTCGGCGGCGATTATCAACACGAGCCTCAATGTTGCCAAAGATATGTGGAATCTCGACGATTACCGCATTCAACGCCTGCTCAAAAACAACATCAAAAACGAGGGCGTGCTCAAACTCCACGAAGACGCTCGCGTTTACATCGCCAAGGCCGAAGCCGCACTCAAAGCACAGGACTACGAAGCGTTCGACGCCTTTTCGCGGGCCGCGTGGGGGTATGAATCGCGCGCCTATCCCGACGTGACGAAAACCCAGCAGGATGTCGTCAACGGCGTTATCTTCTACTTGGCCTTGATGGTTCCGTTCGCGTACTTTTTGGAACGGCTATTCTTCGGTTTCCCCGACTTGAAGCGGCAACTTGGCGTCGCGTTTTTGTTGTTCTTCGGTGTGTTCATCGTGTTCGCGGCCATTCACCCGGCCTTTAACATCACGCTGAACCCCGGCATCGTTTTGCTCTCGTTCATCATGCTGTCGCTGTCCATTTTGGTGACGGTTCTGGTATGGCAAAAATTCGAGCAGCAACTCAAAGCGCAGGCCCGCGAAACGACGGGTACGCACTCCATCGACGCGGGCAAAGGTAGCATCGCGGTCGCCGCGTTCGCGCTGGGCGTATCCAATATGCGGCGGCGCAAAGCCCGCACCGCATTGACCTGCGCGACGCTTGTGCTGCTGACGTTTACGGTTTTGGCGTTTACGTCGATTGTGCAAGACTTGCGCTTCAACCAAGTTCCCGCGCCCGGCAACCCCGTGTATGCCGGTATTTTGATGCGCGACCCGAACTGGAATTCGCTACAACAAGTCGCTTACCGCTTGCTGGACGACGAGTTCGGCAAAACGCGCAAGGTTGCCCCGCGCGGCTGGTTCTTGGGAACGCAGCCCGGCGAACAAACCTTCTTGACCGTCAAACGGGCGGATCGTGAGTTCGGGGCCAAAGGCGCGGTCGGGTTGTCGCCGCAGGAAAAAGACGTTACCAAAATCACCGTTGCGCTCGCGTCCGGTCGTTGGTTCGAGGCGTCGGACACGCTGGCGATGATCTTGCCGCGCAAAATCGCCGATTCACTTCGCATCAGCGACGAAGACGTCGGGTCGGCCAAAGTGTCTTTCTCCGGGCAAGACTATACGGTTATCGGCATCATTGACCAAGACAAGTTCAAGACGATTAACGACTTGGATCAAGAAACGTTGACGCCCGTTGACTTCGTGCAGATGTCGCAGTTGTCCAAACAGGGCAAAACCGATACGTCGTCGGGCTTCCAGCAATACCTGCACCTTGACCCCGACGTGATTTTCTTTATCCCGTACCGGACATTGGTTTCGCTCGGCGGTGACCTTCGCTCGGTCGCTATCGGCTACGGCAAAAACGATGCCGCTGTGACATCGGACTTGAAGAACAACCTGATGAAGCGGTTTGACATGAACCTGTATGCCGCCGCCGACGGCAAAATCAACCGGTTCTCGTCGATTGCTGCCACTTCCGGGGAGGGCTTGACGACGATTTTGATTCCCATTCTTATCGCCGCACTCATCGTTCTCAACACGATGCTGGGCAGCGTCTTTGAACGGGTCAAGGAAATCCATATTTTCTCGTCGATTGGTTTGTCGCCGTCGCATATAGGCACGCTGTTTATGGCGGAAGCCCTCGTCTATGCCATCTTGGGCGCGGTCGCAGGCTACGTGCTGGGGCAGGCGGTTTCCAAAATCCTGACCGTGACGGGCCTTTTGACGGGCCTATCGCTCAACTTCTCGTCGATCTCCGCCGTACTGTCCACGCTCGTTATCGTCGCCGTTGTACTTTTGTCCACGCTGTATCCCGCGAACAAAGCCTCGCAGGTGGCAACGCCCTCCATTCAGCGCACGTGGGCCGTGCCCGACCCGCAGGGCGACGACTGGAAAATCCGGCTGCCGTTCGCGGTTACGGGCAACCAAGCCAAAGGGGTGAACGGCTTTTTGGCGGAATGGTTCCGCTCCTACGAAGGCTATTCGGTCGGCGATTTCATTACGGAAAACATCTACCGCGAAACTTACGCGAGCGAATTTGGCGAAGCATTCCGTATCGGGTGCAAGGCGTGGCTGGCCCCGTTTGACTTGGGCGTTTCGCAGCACATTAAACTGGAAACCGTGCCGACCGACATCGAGGATGTGTACGATCTCAAACTCACGCTGACCCGTGTGAGTGGCGACGTGTCCAACTGGAAGCGCGTCAACCGCCGGTTCCTCAACACGCTTCGCAAGCAGTTCCTGATTTGGCGTACCCTCGGAGCGGGAGAGCGCGAAAAATATCTGGAAGACATGGATCACGTTCCGCACGAAAACGAAACGAACGCACCGGGTATCGGCGGGGCGTCGATCAAAGATTTGGCCGCATCGCCTGCGGGTTAAACTGTCGGTTAGACTAAAGGGAAAACAACCAACGTGGCTGTTCGGATGAACAACGAACCGGATTTGGACGACGACGCCAAAGAACTTGCGCGGCGCAAGCAATCGCGCGAGGGCAACGATATTTCCGCTGCCCGCGACCGCGTGGAAGACACGTCCGGCGAAGACGAGGAAGGCGGCGGGTACGAAGAAGGCTTCACGATGAAGACCTTCATCGGGGCGCTTTTCGTCGGCCTGATTATGGCCCCCGGCGCGATTTACTTGGGCCTTGTCGCGGGCAAGGGGTTAGGCGCGGCGGCGCAATGGGTGACCATCGTGCTGTTCGCCGAAATCGCCCGTCGCTCGTTTTTGCCCCTCAAAAAGCAGGAAATTTTTCTGCTGTATTATGTCGCGGGCGGTTTGGCCTCCGTCGCGCTCGCCGACCGGGGAATTTCGGGCGGGCCGTTCGGCAGTTTGATTTGGATGCAGTATTTCGTGCAGTCGCCCCAAGCAGCCGCGATTGCCCGTGAAATTCCGTGGTTTGCCACCCCGCAGCCCGGAAGCGCGGCCCTTGATCATCGCACGTTTTTCAGCCGAGAATGGGCCGGGCCAATCGGCATTTTGTTTTTGACGCAGTTGTTGGAGCGGCTTTCGTGGCTGCCCGCCGGGTACATTTTGTTTCGGGCGACATCGGACGTGGAGCGATTGCCGTTCCCCCTTGCCGCCGTTGCCGCGTCCGGCGCGACCGCGCTTGCCGAGGCGTCGAGCAAAGAGGACTCGTGGCGCTGGCGCGTGTTCTCCACGGGAACCACGGTTGGTCTTATCTTCGGCGCGTTTTATATCGCCATTCCCGTGTTTACGGGCGTCGCGTTCGGCAAAGCCTTAACGCTCATTCCCATTCCGTTTCAGGACTTTATGAGTTCTACCGAAACCATTTTGCCCGCCGCTCCGACCGGTTTTTCCGGCGACTTGGGCTTGGTGCTCACCGGTTTCGTGCTGCCGTTCCCGATGGTTTGCGGTTCGTTTATCTCGTCGGTTGTGTGCCAGTGGGGCATGAACCCCGTCTTTTACAAGATGGGCCTGCTCAAACAATGGCATCCCGGCATGGAAAGTATTTCGACCGGTATTTCCAACAACTTCGACATGTGGCTCTCGATTGGCGTTGGCATTCAGCTTGCCATTGCGCTGATTGGTGTGTACATTGTCGTCAAAGGCTCGATTGAAGCGTCGCGCGGCTTGAACAAAGGACAGCGCGGGGCGTGGAACGTGGTTCCCAAAGGGCGTGGCGATACCCCGTCAATGGTTTGGTGGGCGGCAGGTTTGTGGTTCTTGGCGACACTGGGCTACATCGCCATGACCAAGTACCTGCTTCCCGGCTTTCCGATTTGGTTGCTCGTCACGTATGGCCTCGTTTGGACGCCGATCAACTCGTATATCGCGGCCCGTATGTACGGCTTGACCAGCCAAGATGTCAACTTCCCGTATCTTAAAGAGTTGACCATTATGGAATCCAAATATCCGCGCATCGACGTATGGTTCGCGCCGATGCCGCTCCACGACTACGGTGGGCTGGCGCAAAGTTTCCGGCAGGTCGAACTGACGCGCACCAAGTTTACGTCGATTGTCAAAGCCGAACTCTTGATGCTCCCCGTTCTGCTTCTGGGCGGAATGCTGTACTGGCAGTTCATTTGGCATACGTCGCCGGTTCCCTCATCGCAGTACCCGTTCGCGCAAAAAATGTGGCCCATCCACGCGACGAACCAAGCGATTTGGTCGCAAATCAACAAGCCGGGCGGCGCGGCGTGGGTACTCGAAGCCATCAAGCCCAAAGTGATTGTCGGCGGCGGCGTGGGCGCGCTCGCCTTGTACGCCGTGATGTTCTTTACTAAAGCCCCGCTTCTTGCCTTTTACGGCGCGGCGGGTGGCGCAAACGCCTTACCGGCAAATACAATTCCCATGTTTATAGGCGCGTGTCTGGGTCGGTATTATTTCGCCAAACGTATCGGTGTCGAGCGATGGACGCAGTACGCGCCGGTTCTTTTGGCTGGTTTCGCCTGCGGCACGGGCCTTATCAGTATGGCCTCCATCGCGCTCGCCCTGATTTCCAAAGCGGTTCAGCCGCTCCCGTTCTGATTGGTGACGCCTAATCTAACGCCGCCGTCTTCCAGTCGTTTGGAACAAATGGCCGAAGCGGCGGCAAGCGGACAGATGCCGAATGATCTGGCGCTCCAGATTGCCACGGAATATGTTGCGGGAACGCGATTTAGTCCAACGCTCACGCGGGCGGGCGGGAGACTGGCAGGTATGCGCTGGAATAACACTGTGCTTCGCGGGAGTGATATGCTGTCGAACGCCGAGGTACATTATCTGCGCCATTGCGTTGTTGCCAATGAGTGGCCCGCAGGGACAACCCTTCTGGAATATGTGGCGAGCCTAAGTTCGGTGATACGCAATCCCGACACCGGAGTATTTGTCAGTCGGTTGTTTGGCGAATGGCAAATCGGATTTATTGGCAAGGCTGGGGAGTGGCGCGGGCCGCAGGGCAACCGCTGGGTACTGGTAAAATATCGGTGTTCGGTAGATGGCTGGGTGACAGGGTTTCAGCCCAACGACGGGTTGTCTGCTCTCGTCAGTCCGAATCGGAGTGCAAGAACATGGCTCAAACGCTTGTAAAAAATGAACGGATCAGTGTCTTTTTGTCTGCTATAACAGCAGAATTGGATGATTTGCCGCAACTCGAAGAGGATTGGAGCAGCCTTGACAAGGAACAGCGCGTGCTGGTCGCGCTGGATTGGGAGCATTTGTTCGGGGATTATTTGACCGATTTGAACAAAACCTACAACCGAGGAGAAATGACCGAAGCCGAAGCATTAGCGTATCGCCGTTTGACAGCGCTATTACAGGAAAATCAACCACTTTTGGCGCGTCTCGGCCTGCCGCAACCACAGGTTCATTTTTTCGGATGAGTTCCGCAACGGCTGTCCCGTCCAATCGGCGTGCAGGTTCTACCTATGCGACCGTGCCGAATTTGAAGGAAAAGCGGTTTGCCCGCCTCATCGGCTGGCAGGGCTTTACCGTGCGCGTGCCCGACGAGTGGGATTTGACCGGTTTTTCGGGCGACTACGACAACGGCTATTTTCGCATCGACGACGGCGAAGAGATGGGCTTGGAAGTCAAATGGGCGACCGAACCCGCGAAAGCCAAGACGCCGCCCGATGTGAACGCCCGCCGCGAGTCGTTTTTGTTTGGGCTGAAAAAAGCGGCCAAGAAAAAGAAGCTGGAGTTTTCGTCGCGGGACGTGGACAATTTCCGGCCCACGCAACGATTGGAGCGGCGCAGCGTTGGCTTTTCATGGACGGGCGACTGCAAGGCCGTGGGCGCGCTATGGTTCTGCGAAACGTCGCGGCGGGTCGTCATAGCGCAGGTTTTGGGGCCGCGCACTGGCAATGCGGGCGTCGGATCGGTCGCGGACGCGATACTTTCGACATTGGAAAACAAGCCTGCCGACCCGGAGTATGTGGTTTGGTCGTTGTACGATTTGTATACCGAAGTGCCGAGCGCCTATAAATTGGTGTCGCAGCAACTGATGAACGTGTATTTGCGGCTGTCGTTTCTTAACAAAACGTCGCGGCTTAGTGTCGAGCAATGGTCGGTGGCGAGCGTCGCCCGACGCGATGCCTACCTTGATGTGTGGCTGCAAGCCAACAGCAAAGCCGAATTGCATGAGGCGCGCTACGTGGCCGAAGAAACCACCGCCCACGGGCATCCCGCGCTTCAACTTGTCGGTGGATTGGCTTTGGGAATGCCCGTCGCAAATGCCGTCAAACAGTTGACCAAAATGGAAGTACCGCCGACGCGCTTTTCGGCCCTCGCGTGGGAATGTGATCAAACGAACCGTATCTTTTTGGTGGAAGGGTTGCGAACGACGAAAGCACTGGATATGGTCGGCGATGTGGCGGCGCGAACGATTTGCCATAGCGCCAACGGCGATGGCGGGGCGGCATAAGCGATGTGGCAAGGCATAAAAGATCGTTTGATTGGCGTCAAGCCGCAGGCCTCGCGGGCCGAAGTGATGGCATCGCGGCCCGTGCGAAACCCGCTGATTGTGTGGGAGCGTACCGCGCCGTCCGTCAATGGCAAGCCTGCGGATAAAAATGCGGTTGGCGAAGCGGAAGCAGAAACCGAAAGCACGACAAAAGCCGCGCCGAGCGTGATGCTGCTCAAAGTGCCGCGCCGCAAAGATAAATTGGGCAACGTCATAGCCCGTGTGTTCAAGTTGCCGGATTTTCGCAAACTGGAACTCGACGAAATCGGCTCGGATGTGTGGGAAATGTGCGATGGCGATACGAGCGTGGACGCTTTGACGCGGGCGGTTTGCACCAAATGGCGAATGAATCGGCGGCAGGGCGAAACATCGGTGACCGCGTATTTGCGAATGCTCGCGGAACGGCGGCTCATCGTGGTACGCAAGGGAAAAGCCGGGTCGGCGGCAAAAAGTAAGGGTAAGCAGAGGGGCACGACGCCCCCCGCGAGGGGAACGTCCCCTGCGAGAGGAACGTCCTCCGCGAGGAAACAAAAAGTATGAGTACCATAGCATCGCCGGTGGGAAGCGGAGGCGCGAAAAGCGGCATTAAAAAACAGGTTGCGCTGCCGTTCGCCAAAGCGTTCGAGTTCGCGCTGAAAAGCATCCGCATTCGGTTTTGGCGCTCGATGATTACCGCAGGCGGCGTGTTTTTGGGCATCGCGTTTTTAGCCTCCGTCTTGACGGACAAAGCCATCGCGGGCGCGACGGCGACGCCCGAAGAAGCCGCCCGCTCCAACTGGCTCGTCGCTTTGTCGCTTCTTGTGTGCGCGGTCGGTATCACGAACTCCATGTTGATGAGCGTCACCGAGCGGTTCCGCGAAATCGGCACGATGAAATGCTTGGGCGCGCTCAATCAGTTCGTGGTCAAAATTTTCATGATCGAGGCGTGCTTGATGGGCGTTATCGCGTCCACACTGGGCTGGACGGCGGGAACCCTGCTGATTCTTTTGGCCCGCTGGATCGGCGGCGTCCCCAAATCCGCCCCCGCCGATGTGCATTGGTACGGCGCGATGCAGGTAAGTTCCTTTTTCGGTGTTCCGTTCGGCACGTTTTGGGACTGCATACTAATCGGCTCCGCGCTCACCGTAATTGCCACGTATTTTCCCGCACTGCAAGCCGCCAGCATTCCCCCGGCGGCGGCCCTGCGCACCGACGTTTAATTACCCCTCCCCCCAGCCCCCTCCCCGAAACGGAGAGGGGGAGTGAAAGAATAAAACCATGACAATGACGATGGAAAAGCCCGCGCCGAAAAACGAAACCGGGGCGAAAACCGAATACGTGGTGCGCGCCAAAGATTTGGTCAAAGAGTTCCAAATGGGCAATGAAGTCACGCAGGCGCTCAAGGGCATTTCGCTGGACATCAAGCGGGGCGAATATATCGCCATTATGGGGCCGTCCGGGTCGGGTAAGTCCACGTTCTTTAACATGGTCGGCGGTTTGGACAAGCCCAACAAAGGGTCGGTCTTCATCAACGACGTGGACATGGCCCAGTTGGACGCGCAGGAGTTGGCCTTTTTGCGCTGCCATACCATCGGCTACATTTTCCAAACCTTTAACCTAATCCCCGTTATGACGGCCCTTGAAAACGTAACCCTGCCCACGGTTTTCGCGGGCGTCCCCGCCGAAGACGGCACGGCCCGCGCAATGGAACTCCTCAAAATCGTGGGCTTGGATCACCGTTTGCACCACAAACCGTCGCAGCTATCGGGTGGTCAGCAGCAGCGCGTCGCCATTGCCCGCAGCCTCGCCAACAACCCGTCCATCGTCCTTGCCGACGAACCGACCGGGAACTTGGACGAGAAAACCGGCAAGGAAATTATCGCTCTGCTTCGCAAGCTAAATAAAGAGCAGGGCGTAACCGTAATTTCCGCGACCCACGACCCCAAAATGGTGGACGTGTGCGACCGCATCGTCGTCATCCGCGACGGGCGCATCGACAAAATAGAAAACCGCGCCGACGTGGAAATCAACCTCGGCTCGGTCGGCCACGGCGACGAAGAATAAACGACAGGGCAAATTTCACCGGTTTGCGATGTGTGGTTTAAGTGACAATGCCGTTAAAGGAAAAAATTGCATCGGATTGGGAAAAAGGCAAAAATCAATACCCAATGTCGCGCTCGTGGTACGCCTACGATATTAACGGGCATGATGTTACCCTTGCTGAATCGCGCGTTGCTGAGTGCCTCGCAGCCTACATTGACTTAAATACGGGCGAACGCTTAGACGATGAGCGTATTTAGCATCTCATTGATTGCCGCGCGGTATTTGTGGAAGCAGGGGCGCACATTGACGACGAGCAGGCAAAATCGCGGCTTGACTTTTACCTGTACATGGTCATTGCGGTGCTTATAGATTGTGGCGTTTGAACAGCGACGAACTGGCTACGTTGCCGCCCACGCCATAACGTCGGCGAAGGGGTGGTCAGCGAGGGTTCCGAACAGCGGGTGGCGCGATAGTTTGGCGCGGGTCAGGGCGGGCGACGTGAGGCCGCACAGGAAGCGAGCGGCTTGGCGGGAATCAGAGAGCGCGTTTGGGTGCTCGCTTCGCAAGTCGGATATGTCAGAGTGAAGGGCGTCGGGGATGGGCGGAAGCGGGCGTGGCGGGGGCAGCGTTTGTGCTCTGCCGGTGACGCAAAAGGTGCAGTGCCCGCAGGGTTCGGCGCGGATTTCGCCGAAGTACGCGGCAAGGGCGTTCCACTGGCAGCCGTCAAGCGTCACCAAATCGAGGACTTGCTGCAAGCGATCCACTTCGGCGGTTTCGCGGTGTATAAAGCGGTCGAACAGCATTTGAGCGAGGGTGGCGGGTTCGGCGTTCGGGTCGGTGCGCGTGTAGGTTTGGCGGGCGTCGGCGGCGCGCAGTTCGATAAGGCCGCGCTCCTGCAAGACTTCCAGCATTCGCACGACGCGGCGACGCTCCACATTCAAAATCTGCGCCATATCGTCGGGGTTCAGGCTGTACCAAATGCGGCCTTTTTTGGCGTTGGCGATTAGGGTTTTAATCTGTTCGCCCGCCGCGCCGGGGAAGGCGTCAATTAGCGTTTGCGGTGCGTTGCCTTCGGTAGGCCGGAACTCGTAGCCCGCGTAAAACGGCGTGCCCTGCGCGACGACACCGGCGAGTTCCAGATACGTCAGCACGGTTTTGAGAACGAGCGGGCGCACGTCGTGTCGGTTGCCCAACTCCAATAGATTGAGCGAAAACGTGTCGCCCAAACCCAAAACTTCGTCCACGACGCCGCGAAGGGCGGAAAGGATGGGTGTGTCGCCGTAGCAGAAGTTTAGAAGAACGGGCACGTCGTCCGCGCAGGCCAAGAGTTCCACCACCGACGATGCGCCGTCGCGCCCCGACCTCCCGATTTCCTGCGAGTAGGATTCCAGCGACTTGGGCAGGTTGTAATGGTAGACGTAGCGCACGTCCGATTTGTCGATGCCCATGCCAAACGCGATAGTTGCGACGACGATACCCGCATCCGACGCTTTCCAGTTTTCCTGTACGCGCGACCGGTCGTCGTTTTCCATACCCGCGTGGTAGGCGAACGCGGGCAGTCCCGCATCGGTCAATAGTTTGGCGACGGTTTCGGCTGTTTTTTGCAGCGTAACATAGATAATCGTCGGGCCGGGGGTGCGTTTCTGCAAGCGGGTGAGCAGAACGGTGTCGCGTTTTTCGCTCGAAACGGGCGTGGTCGCAAGGCGCAGGTTCGGGCGGTAAAAGCCGGTGACGACGGAATCATCGGGCGTGATATCGAAGGCTTTGCAGATGTCTTGAACGACGGTGGGCGTCGCGGTCGCGGTGAGCGCGAGGACGCGCTTGGCCTGCATATTTTTGGCGGCGTCGGAGAGTTTCAGATAATCGGGCCGGAAATTGTGCCCCCATTCCGAGATGCAGTGGGCCTCGTCGATGGCAAGGAGCGCAATCGGCGTGCGTTCGATTTGACCCAAAAACCGCTCGTTGTTAAAGCGTTCCGGCGCGACGTACAGCAGTTTTCGCGTGCTGTTTGGCTGTGTGTCGCCAATCGCGCGCGGTTCGTCCCGCGATAATGAGGAGTCCAGCCGCGC
>CAXTBP010000078.1:0-22960 GCA_964241985.1 uncultured Armatimonadaceae bacterium
GGGCATCATCGACAAAGAGCGAGAAATCGCGCAAGCCCAAGCCGCTGCCGACCCCAAAATGGCGGGCAAGCCGGAAAAGGTCATCGAGTCGATGGTCAGCGGGCGCATCCGCAAGTTCCTTGAGGAAACCGTTCTTTTGAACCAAGCCTACGTCCGCGACCCCGCCAAAACCGTGGGCGCGGTCGTCAAGGAAACGGCGGGCGCGAGCCTCGTTCGCTTCGTTCGCTTCCGCGTCGGCGAAACCTACACCACCGTGGGCGGGCAGGACGACGTTCGGTGAGCGAACCCGTAGCGGGCGGCGAAGCCCTTGTAAATAATGCGCGGCCTAAATTTGGGCGCGTGCTTTTGAAGCTGTCCGGCGAAGCCTTCGCCGGACAGCAGGGCTTCGGCGTCGATGCCGCGGCTATTGGGAAAATCGCCCTCGAAATCGCCGATGTCGTGCGTGAAAACGTCGGCGTGGCGATTGTCGTGGGTGGCGGGAACATTCTGCGCGGGCAAACGGCGGAAGGTAAGGGCATGGAACGGGCAACGGCGGATTACGCCGGAATGCTCGGAACCGTGATTAACGCCCTTGCTTTGCAGGACGCTCTCGAAAAATTGAAAGTGGAAACCCGCGTACAAACCGCGCTGACCATTACGCAGGTCGCCGAGCCGTTTATTCGGCGGCGGGCCGTGCGGCATTTGGAAAAAGGGCGCGTCGTGATTCTCGCGGCGGGAACCGGAAATCCGTACTTTAGTACGGACACGGCGGCGAGTTTGCGCGCCCTTGAAATCGGAGCCGATGTCGTTTTGATGGCGAAAAATGGGGTCGATGCCGTGTATGATAAAGACCCACGCAAGTTTTCCGATGCCAGGCCGTACGCCTTCGTTTCGTTTGACGAGGCGATTGACAAAAAACTCGGTGTGATGGACTTGACCGCCTTTACGACATGTATGCAAAACGATATGCCGATTGTGGTTTTCGACATCAATGTTCCCGGCAATATCAAGCGGGCCGTGTTGGGCGAACCTATCGGCACATTGGTAGGAAAGATTAAGCAGAGCAAACCATGAGTGTTTCCAGCATTTTGCGCGACACCGAAACGCGCCTGAAAAAATCCGTCGAATCGGCGGCGCTTGATTTTGCCACCCTCCGCACGGGCCGCGCGAATCCGGCCATTTTGGACAGTTTGAAAGTGGAGTACTACGGTCAGCAAATGCCGCTCAATCAGCTTGCCGCCGTGTCTATTCCCGACGCGCAAATGCTGGTCATCACGCCCTACGACCGGGGCGCGCTCGCCATTATCGAAAAAGCGATCACCAAATCCGATTTGGGCTTGACGCCCGCGAGCGACGGCGGCGTGATTCGCTTGCGTATTCCGCCGCTTACCGAACAGCGACGCAAAGAATTCGTCAAGCAACTGGCCGGTAAAGCCGAATCCGGGCGCGTCGCGCTTCGCAATATCCGCCGCGACGCCATCGATCAGTTCAAAAAAGACGAAGAAGTGACCGACGACGACGCCAAGCGCGCGGAAAAAGATGTGCAAAAGCTTTTGGACAAGTACGCGGGCGAACTCGATAGTTTGCAGAAAACCAAAGAAGCGGAACTTTTGGAAGCGTAAGGCCGGGTAATTACCTTTATGAGCCTGCACGACCGATCCGACCTTGCGCCCCTGCTTGCCCAACTGCATCCTGACAAAATGCCGCGCCATGTCGCGTGTATTTGCGATGGGAACGGACGTTGGGCAAGCAAGCGCGGTTTGCCGCGTCCCCTTGGGCATCGGCAGGGCTATTTAACGACGCGCCAAATCGTGCGCGACGCTTCGGATTTAGGGCTTGAAGCCCTCACGCTGTACGCATTCTCGACGGAAAACTGGACGCGCCCGAAAGCCGAAACCGACGGCTTGATGCGCTTGTTCGAGGAAGGCGCAAAGCGTGAACTGCGCGAACTGCACGAGAACGGCGTGCGGATGCGCTTTTCCGGCAACTTGACCGCGCTGCCGCAATCCTTACAGGAAAAACTGCACGAAAACGAGGCCCTCACCGCTAACAACACGGGCCTCACGCTCAACACGTGCCTCAACTACAGCGGACGCGACGAAATCCTGCAAGCCACCAAACGCCTTGTCGAAATGGCCTGTCGCCAAGAGTTGTGCGAAAACGACGTAACCCCTGAACTTTTCGAGCAGGGCTTGTACACCGCTGGCCTCCCCGACCCCGATCTGCTTATTCGCACGGCGGGCGAAATGCGCGTTTCCAACTATTTACTGTGGCAGATCGCCTACGCCGAACTGTGGGTGACGCCCGTGTTGTGGCCCGACTTCACCACCAAGCACTTTTTGGAAGGCATTTTGGACTACCAAAAGCGCGTCCGAAAATTCGGCGGCGTCAAAGGGGCTTAAACGTTCCATACTTCCCGCCGTTGAAGTAATCAACTGGTCTCTCACCCTTATTAATTTTTGGCATTCGCATTCGCGCCCGCATCCAACAAAAGACGGCTCGCCGTCCTTTGACTATTTTGGACGGCGACCAGCAAGGCGGTTTTGCCTGTTGCGTCGCGGGCTTCCACACTGGCTCCGTGTGCAAGAAGAAACTTTATCGCTTTTTCTTGGCTGTCTTGTCCACCGGGTATAAACGCACTGTCACGCGCGGCGAACATCAGCGCGGTTTTGCTGCCTCGGTCGGTTTCGTTCACTTTAGCCCCGTATTCCAGCAGTATTCGCATTGCCTTCGCATCGCCCAATTCCGCCGCCCGGTGAAGCGGTGTCGCGCCGTCGCGGTCGGGGGATTGATGCGCGCCATGCTGAAGTAGCATCCGCAGCAAATCGTGGTCTTCGTTGAAAATAACATCGAATATCAGGCCGTTTCCCGAATTTGTGCCCTCCATATTAACGTTCGCGCCATGCTCGACGAGCAACCGAACCGTTTCCTTATCATGCTTTGCAAAGGCTTCCCGGAGAGGAACGGTGTAATACGAAAACAAATCGCCGGTTCCTTCCGTTGAAGCGTTTGCATCCGCGCCGTGGGAAAGCAGTGCGGCAATGACTGCGGCCCGTTGTTCGTCCGGGCCGGAAGTTATCGCCGTAAGCAGAAGCGAATGGGGAACGATTATACGATTTTCTTCGGGATGCGTTGTGAAGATAGCAGGCTCGCCCAATAGGTTGAGCGGGCGGTAATCGGCATAAACGCCCACGTTGGCATCGGCTCCCGCTTCGAGCCAAAAGGTGACGCCCTTGACATTGCGACTTTGAACCGCGTGAAGGAGTTGCTCATTGCGCCACGGACTCCAAATGGGCATGTTGGTAAACCGAAGCAAAACCATTATCCATGCGACCACGCCCAGAGCAACGAACGTTTTTATCCTGCGCTTATCCATTTGCCGCATTGTACCCGTGTTTCTATAATTTGACTAATAGAATAGTCATGAATAAATGGTTTGTATCACGCAGGAGAAGCCACAAGGTGAGTCAATCACTTTTCGACGGCGTCCAAAGTGGGTCGTTTTTGTGGCTATGGCGGGAAAGCAAGCGAACCGCCAAGCGATGGCATCGTTGCACCGTTTGTAGCGCGTTGCGCTTTGTAGGGCGCATTCCGCGCACCCCGTTTTAGTAAAAGTTCAATAACGGTTTTTCGCTGGTTCATCTGTGCGCATTGCAGAGGGGTTGCGCCGTTAAAAAACGTCTGGTTTGGGTTTTCACCCCGCTCCAATAGGAAGCGAACTATTTCACCGTTGCCGGTGCTACACGCCCAAAACAAGGCATTGTACCGTGCCTCTTTTCCATGTATGGGCAAACCGCGTTCGATAAGCAAGCGTAAGAGGGCGGGACTGGCATATTGCAATGGAGAACCCGGATCGAAGTCCAATGCGCTGTCGAGTTTCGCTCCATGCACTATTAAAAAGCGCGTCATGTCGTAATCTTGCGCGGACACCGCTGCAAAAAGCGGCGTCCCGTAGGGATTGCTTTGCGTGTTGATGTCAACGCCGCATTGCAGGAGCTTTTCAACAGCCTTTTGCCCGGCTTCACCCCGCACATTACGAACCGTTTCTACAATAAGGGGTGAGGTGCGGCTACACGTTTTTGGAAGCGCGTCATACGGCGCAAGCGAAAACGGAAAATAGGTTGTCCAGTTAGGAGTGTCATACGCGGTGCAAACCTCGGACTTTGGATCCATACCGTTTTGGAGAAGTTGTTGGATTGCCTGCCCATCTCCATTTTCGAGCGCGGCCTTGAGGGGGTCGGACGACAGCATTGAAGCAAACGGCCTGCAAAGCAATGTCGCCACTACACCCGCCAGCACGAGGTAAACGATTTGCTTTTTGCGGAAACGTTGCTTTTTCATAGGGCGGCTCTTTCTGCATTCTTTGCTATTTTGCGCCGTAGGCGCGCAAAACAAGCGCAGTGTTTTCGTCCTTTGCGAACCCTTCCCATTCGTCGTGCGTTTGCAGAGCGCGCTCCAGTGGAGTGCGGGCGACGATGCCATTGCTGCATAGTTCGCCGCGCGACGTGCCGGAATCGTTTGCGTCCGCGCCGTGGGAAAGCAAAACCAAAGCAAGTGCGGCCCGGCTTTTGGGCGGTGCGTATTTAAGGGCGTAGCAAAGCAGGGGCAAACCTTCTGAGGACTGCGCCGCTTGAAGTAACTGTCGTGGATTTTGGTCGCGCCCCGTTGCCCACGGCCAATCAACATAAACACTTTGTATTGCGCGTGCGCCCAACTCAGGAAAAAGGGCCGCCCGCCCGACATCGCCTTTTTGTATTGCCCGTATCATTTTTTCGTTGCGCCATTCCCGCCACTCAGGTACGGGTGCTAAACGAGTTACTAAAAAGCAACCCGCTAAAACCCCTAAAACGACCCGGCCCCGCGAGAACCATTTTTTCATTTGCCGCATTATACCCGCGTTTATACGCTATTACTACAAATGTAGTCTTGCCAAGTATAAATGTACTAATCGGGTTTGAAAAACGTTTGGGATTCTCCAAGCAGGTTAGCCATTCAGGGCGTCAAAAGCGCGTAAACCCGAACCCCGGAACGAAACAGAAGCGCCTCCCAAAGTGGGAGGCGCTTCTGTTTTTTGATCTATTTTGTATCGGGGCGACACGATTCGAACGTGCGACCTCTGCGACCCGAACGCAGCACTCTACCAAGCTGAGCTACGCCCCGACAACGTTCGTATGCTATCATGGTGCAAAGTAAAGCGCAAACAAATTCCATGCCAAACGTTTCCAACCGTATTTTTGACGCCCCTCCGCTCGTTTTCGGGATTGATGCCGGGGGAACGTCGCTACGTTTATTAATCGCCGATGCCGCGACCGGGGAAGAACAGGCGGGGCGCATGGGCACGCCATCGCCAAGCGGCGGGCCGGAAACCGTAAACGCGCTTTTTGACGACGCGCTGGCGTCTTTGGGGGCGTCCACGGCGAACCTTGTTGCCGGGTGCGCCGGTATTACCAAATGGTCTCGGGGAACCGTGCGCGTCGATTGGGAAGCGGAACTTGCGCGGCTTGTGCCGGGCGCGAAAAACCGTATTTCGGTTGTGCCGGATTTTGTGATTGGATTTCACGGGGCGATTGCATCGGGGCGCGGAATTGCCACGCTTGCCGGAACCGGTTCGGTTATCTATGGGGAAAACGGGCCGGACAAAACGGCGCGGGTTGGTGGCCGTGGCTGGGAATGGGGCGACGAGGGCAGTGGAACGTGGCTGACGAGCGGAGCCATTCGCCGCACCTTGCGCGCGCTGGACGGTATGGCCCCGCAAACGCCCGTTACAAGCGCCGTTTGCACCGTCTTGGAAACAAACGATCCTTCTCGATTGGGAGAAGCGGCCCGCGAACGGATCGAGATAAGCGGGCGCGGCTTTTTCGTGCCGCACATTCTTTCCCTTACGCAAAACGGCGACCGCGAAGCCGCCGATTTGTTCGTCGGCGCGGCGGGGTGGTTAGGGGCACAGGTTAAAGCCGCGTATCATGGCCTTGATTTTGCCGAAGGCGAACCCCTGCCCATTGCCCTTGTCGGCGGGCTGTGGGATTGCGGCGACGTGCTCCGCAAACCGTTCTCGCGCGTGCTGGCGCGCTTTGTGCCGAATGCGACTATTCAGTTGCCCGAAGCCTCGCCGGTGCAGGGAGCGGCGCGCTTTGCCCGCGCCAGCCTTCGCACGAGCGAGGCCGCATAAATTCGGAAACAAGCGCAGCAGGTTTGGCGAAAATCGGACGCGCGCCGTACACTTGGGTTATATGGAACGCGAAACGCCGATCTTAACGTGGACTGCCGCCGCCGTCGGCGTCGTTTTAGTGTGTTTTTGTTTGGGCTATTTTGTGCTCGGCCCGAGCGCGCGCCCGGGCGATGGAGCCACGACGATACGAGCCGTGTCGGCAACAGACCCAACGCCGTCGCCGAGCGCGGCCCCCGCCCTTGCGCAATCGGTCGTTGTGCAGGAGCGCACCGACGAAATCGAGGCCAAGCGTAAAAAGGCCGAAGAAGACGCTAAGAAAAAAGCCGCCGAAGAAGCCAAAAAAGCTGAAGAGGCGGCTGCTCAAAAGAAAGCCGCCGAAGAGGCCGCCAAAACTGCCGCCGAACTCGCAAGCGCCACGAACCCATCGCCCGATCCCAATGCCAGTCCGTCGCCAGATGCCTCGCCGACGCCGGACGAGAACAACCCGGACGCCACTCCAACCCCGGAAGCCACACCCACCCCGGAAGCGACGCCCGCAACCAGCAACACGTCGTCGGGTTCGTCGCTGTATCGCGTGCAGGTCGGTTCGTTTTCCACGCGCGAGGCGGCCAAAGCCCTCGCCTCGGAATTGTCGGGGCGCGGCTATTCCGGCACGGTCGTATCGGAAAAAGGCGATGGCGGAACCACGTACCATGTCCAAGTAGGCGCGTTCCGTGACAAGAAAACCGCCGACAGTACGATCAAAGAACTCAAAGCTAACGGCTACGACGCCAACATCAACAAAGGGTAAGCCGGGCGTTTTCCAATGGTTGTCGTTGGTTTAACGGGCGGTATCGCCTGCGGCAAAAGCACGGTCGCCAAAATGCTGGGCGCATTGGGCGCGGTGTGCTTTTCCGCCGACGAGGACGCCCGCGCGGTTCTTCAAAACGGCTCACCCGTATTCGATGCCGTTCAGCAAGCGTTCCCCCAAGCCTTTGACGAAACCGGCAAACTGGTTCGCGCCGAACTGGGCCAAATCATCTACGCGGACGTTGTGGCCCGCAAACGACTGGAAGCCTTGATGCACCCAGCGATTACCGCGCGGATGCAAAACCAAATCGCTGACGCTCGCGCGACGAACGCGGCTGACGCCGTGGTTGTTTACGAAACGCCGCTCTTGTACGAGGCGGAACTTGAGTCTCTTTTTGATGTTGTGGTTGCCGTGGTCGCCGCGCCCGACGTGCAGGCGGCCCGATTGCAGGAGCGCGAACGGTATGCGGGCCGCGACCCACTCACCGCTTCCGAACTTGCGGGCCGCTTGGCCGCACAAATTCCCGTGATGGAAAAAGCGAATCGGGCCGATACCGTCATTCGCACGGAAACGTCGCTCGCTGAAACCGAGCAGGCCGTTGGCGAATTGTGGAACCGGCTACGAAGTTTCCCACGCTAATATTTCCAAACGCTTTCGAGCCAGCAGCAGGGGTACGAAAAGCGCGGCGAGCGACAACACCACGAAACACGCGACGCCGATGGCCCAAAAAGTGGTGCGCTGTTCGGGCCATTGCGCGGCCCCAAACCAACTCAGTCCCAAAAACGCCCCGCCAAACAAAACGTAGCCGGACGCGAAAACGAATCCCCACACGAGGGCGGAAACACTCGCACGGTGCGCGGGATTGTCATATACGAAGCGCGGGAAAATACCCGAAATTCCAACCGCAAGCCCACACAGGGCGGCGCAGGCGACGACGAGAACGGCGGTTCCGATAACGAGTAAAGGCAATCCCGCCGCGTACACCAATCCGGCGATAATCCACAAGGGAACGCAAAAAACGAGCGACGCGACAAATGCGCCCGTCCATTTGGCGCGCAGCAGCAAACCCGGCGAAACCGGGGCCGACAACACGAGCCAAAAGCCGCGCCCTTCCAAGCCGAGCGCGGACAAGCCCAAAATGCTCGTTTCCATGTACGCAATCGTGAGGGTGACGCCCGCGCACAAAAGAAGTAAATCGCTCGTGCTGCTTCCCGATGACGTGCCGGAACTAATCTGCGCGCCGATGATAAACGGCACAAAAAACAAAATGAGCGGCGTGCCGATTTGTGACCACAACACCAGATCGCGGGACACATAGCGGGCATCTTTGGCGAGCAGGCCGCGTAGGGGAGGCGACACGAAGGGCAGACGCTCAATAAGCGTTTCCCATCCGTTTTTGCCGCTTCGTGCGTTGGTATCGCTCAGAAGCAAGTCGCCGACCAGTACGCGGCGGCCCAGCACTATACACGCGGCGATAAGGGCCGCGCACGTCGCCGTCAGCAAGGTAAGGTTTTTTGCCGCCTCCGCGCCGTCTGCGTTCGCCAGCGCGAACAGCGAACGAGCGGCCCACGCGGACGGCAACAAAGCCTCTACGGTTGGTTGTTGGGCTTGCGCGGCGGCGCGGGCCGAAGCGGCGACCGTTGCCACACTGATACCGTGGCTGGACTGCCGTGAGATGGCCTGCACGGACAGCAAGCACAGCGCGACGGCAAGAAGGGCGTTCGCCATTGCGACCGCGCCCTTGACGCGCCGAACGCCAAACGCGCGGGCGAAACCGAGAAGCAACAGTGCGACGAGCAAAGCGGGCACGGTTATTTCAAGAACGACCAGAAAAAGAACGATTGGCCCCGCCCAAAACGGAATGTGCAGCGCCCATGCGCAGGCGAAAAGCAGCGGCACACCCAAAACGACAAACTGCGAGGAGGCGACGACGACAGCATCTATCAAGCGGGCCGCAACGAGGGCGGCAGGCGAGGAGGGCGCGTTTGCGAGCAGCAGGGCCTCGTCACTGGGCGCAAGCAACACGCCCGACACAAACGGCACACCGCCCGCAAGCAGAAACAAAAACACCCATAGGTGCGTTTGTTCAATGAGTGCGGCTTGCGCTTCGGGCGATTGACCGTGCGCCGCCCGCAGCAAACTTGCGAACGCCCAAAAAACGCAGACAAATAACCCGAGCGCGCCCACAAACAAGCCCAGCCCGACGCGCCGTGCAGTCGGGCTGGAAAAGCGCGCCGAGTTGCAGAGCGCCTGTTTGCGAACGCGCAGAAGCAATCGCAAATCGCGCCCGAAACGACGTATGGCGTTTACTCCGCTTGGCTGACGGCGGTTGCCCATTCGTCGGTTCCATTCGGGCCAACGGACGACACGTGGACGCCCTGCGCTTTGACCCATTCCAAACCGGCATCAAGGCTTGCGCGCGGCCCGGTGAGTTCCAAAACCGTAAAGCCCCCGGCGTGAAAATCGACGCTGGCGCGGCGGATGGAAAACTTCAAATCGTAGTCATGGCTGAGATGCCAAATAATCGGCTGTTTAATTTGTTCGACAGGAAAATCAAGTTGTACCCGGACGGTTTCCGTTTGATTTTCTCCGGCTTGCGGTGGCGTATCCATGCGCTCATTGTACCCGAAAGGCGGGAACGCATGGCAAAAACGCCCCGCTTTTTCTACAAAGCGGGGCGTTTTCGTGGCAAGCGAAGAAAGGTCGGTTTACGGATTGGCAGGGGCAGGGGGCGCGACGGGGGCCGTCTGCTTGGCGGGTTTGGCAAACTGCTTGTCGTCGATGGTCACATTGTTTTTGTATTCGGTCACGGTGGACACGAGTTCCTGATTGCCCGCGATAACCGCCCGCACCTTGAATGGCACTTTCACGCCATCAACGGGGCGGTAATCGCTGTAAAAGGTTTCCACCGGGAACTTGCCCTGCGGCGTTTCCTGCGTCGATTCCGATTTGATTTGCAGGCCCGTTTTCGTATCGAAATACTGGACGCTCGTTTTGTTGCCGCTTTTACCGGTCACGCGCACGGCATACGCGGGCTGATTGTCTACGGGCTTGATGCCCAGCATTTCGGCTTTGGCATACGCGGTGCGCCAGTTTGCGGCGGCGTTGAACGTCGCCTCGTTTTTGAACCCGTCGAGTTCGATTCCTTCGAGGGTGCGCAGGCCGGACAACGGATCGCTCGCCCAGCCGACTTTTCCATCGTAGCCCTGTTCGGCCTTGCCGATGGCGTCGAAGGTTTGCGCGACGTAGATTTTATTGGGGGCTTTGGCGTAGGCTTCCACCGTGCCTGATAAACTCTGCGCGGTGAGCGCCATCGTCGCTTTAGTTGAGGTCGAGGTTATTTTGGCGTAGGCAGCTTTTCCGCCGGTGACTTCCACATACTTATCCAAAACGGCTTCCGCTGTGGGCAGTTTGGCGTCCGATTTAACAGTGGGCGGCGCGGGCGTGACCGCCTTTTGCGCGTTCGCGGGCGACGAAACGGTCAAAACAAGCGCGCTTACCGCGCCGGAAAACGCAAGCGAGGCGGCGAATTTTGCGCGGCGCGACACACTATAATTTAGTTTCATTGAGTTATCTTTCTATGGAACGATTTGGCCTGCTTTGACGCTGGATTTCGTCGGTTTCGGGGCGGCTTTGTCTTTAATTACGTTGATGGCGGCGTCCAGTTCGGGATCGTGCCCGTCGAGCAGAGCGCGGCGCGTCACCTGCACGGGAATATCGGGCAGAACGCCCCGGCCTTCGAGAAGCGTTCCTTTAGGCGTTTTGAAATCGGCAAAGGCGTACTGCAAGCGGGCGCGCGTGCCGGGAAGGGTTTCAATCGCCGACGGCAGCACGGCCCCCGCCGTTTTTTGCCCGACGACCGTGGCGCGGCCCAATTCCTGCAAACTGCCCGCCATAATTTCGGACGTACTCGCCGAGCCTTCGTCGGTTAAAATTACGAGCGGGCCGGTATACGGTTCGTCAATGGGAAACACGGGGAACCGGGCCACGCCGGTTCGGAGCGTCATCGCACCCAAATCCGTGCGACTTGAAAACAGCGAGCCGGAAATCGCGTTGGCGAGCGCGCCCAAGCCGCCGGGATTGTTGCGCAAATCCAAAACGAGACCGCTCACGTTTTGCGCTCGCATCTGGGCAATCGCGGCCCGAACCGGAACAAGAATGGGAACGAGAAAAATATTGAAATGGACGTAGCCGATATTGCCGGGCAAAATGCGGCTTTCGGTTTGCACGTATTGCGTCGGCAGTTCGCCAAACTTGGTCGGAATGCCCTGCAGTGCCGCGCGCGGAACAATCAAGGTTTGCGGGGCGTTATTTGCATCAAGCACCTCCACGCTCACCGGGCTTCCGATAGGGCCAACAAGGGCGGACGCCAAACCGTGGCGCACGGCAACGGCGGCCTCCCCCGGGTCTTTGACGATTTTTCCGATTTGCTCCACAATCGGGCCGAGCGGGATATTTTGAATTTTGGTGACGACGTAGCCTGGTTTGAGTCCCGCCGTTTCCGCCCCGCTTCCTTTGTCCACTTTCCAAACGGTCGGCACGTTTTCGACCAAGCGGATTTCAAAACCCGCGCTGCCGTCGCGCGCGCCTATTGGTGAAACCGGAGCCTGCGGCACGGCGGCGGGCACGACGGGCTGGGGATTGTTGGGCGCGGGCACGACGGCGGGTGTCGTTTTAACCGGAGCCGCCGGAGCGGTAACAGGGCTTGTGGGGGTCGTCGTGGGCGCAAGGGGAGCGGTTGGCACGGCAGGCTTCGTGGGCACTGTGGTCGGTGTGGTTTTGGTTTGCGCGAGCGCAGCGGCTCCATCTTCGAGCGTGTATTGATCGGGCGGAATGATGGCGAAGTGCGAGCGTTTGAGTTCGCCGAGCATTTGTTGAAGCAGCGAATAGTACGCCCGGTCGGACTGCGCGGGGAGGGCGCGGGGCGCGTATTTGTCGTGAACCGCTTTCCAGTCTACGCCGCCAAAGGTCGGGTCGTAGTAGCGGGTATTGACGCGGCCCCACACGGTTTCGAGCACGGCTTTTCGCGTGTCCGGCGTTAGCGTCATTTCGCCCGGCGCAATCGCTTGCGGAGCGGCGGGGCGGGCGGGCGCTTGGGCGCGAACCGCAGCAGGAAGGATAGAAAGCGCAAGCAGCGCGGACAAGCAAAGCGTGTGAGCGAAAAGGCGGGTTGGTTTCATAGGGTTTCTTTTGTTGTACCGTGTTTTAGACACCGTTTGTTACCTAATGGTTACGACAAGACCGTAGGAACAAAACGAACCCGGTTCTTTTACGTTAGTCCGCGATATGAAAATGCCGATGATAGGCGGCGATGACGGATTCCACGTCGGTGCTGTCAAGAGCGATCTGGTAATCGTTGAGCCAAACCGCCCGCGTGGCGACCCGGCGCACGGCGTTCATGTCGTGCGACACCAAAACAATCGTGCGCCCTTCGCTATGAAATCTTGCGATTTGCTCGTAACACTTTTCTTGAAAGGCTTCGTCGCCGACCGCGAGCGTTTCATCCACAAGCACGATTTCCGGGTCGGTATGCACGGCGACCGCGAACCCCAAGCGCACATACATTCCTTGTGAATACGTCCGCACGGGCGCGTCCATATAACCGGGCTTCAAATCGGCGAACTGGACAATAGCCGGATAACGTTCCGCCATTTGCTTGCGTGTCAATCCCAAAATCGCGCCGTTGAAGAACACATTTTGCGTCCCGGTCAAATCGGGATGAAAACCCGCTCCGACTTCCAAGAGCGGCGCGAGGCGCGGGTGGGTGGGATCGACCGAGGCGGGAAACGAAACCGAGCCGTCATCAGGGCGCATCACGTTTGCGATAAGCGACAAAAGCGTGGATTTCCCTGACCCGTTGCGCCCAATCAGCGCGACCGTTTCACCGGGCGCAATCGAAAGCGACACGTCGTCGAGTGCGGGCACGATTTCGCTGGTTTCTTCGGAGGGCTTGAACAAACTATCTGCAAGCTGACCCAATTTGCCCTTGATGCCCGCGTACCCGCTTTTTTGAATGCGGAACCGCTTGGACACATTTTGCACGACGATTGCGGCGCGCTGAACTTCCAGTTGTGCCATGCTACTGTTGTTCCACGAACCGCCATTTGCGCGAGTTGAAAAAGGCGTAGCCGGACAAGAAGACGGCGATGCAAACTACGAACGCCAACCAAAAATAGGGCCACGGGACGCCCAAATTAACGGTGATCCACTCACTTTCCTTTGCGCCGGGCGATAAAGGGGCTTTTTGCGGGGCAAGCAAAAATGCGCGGTAGGACGACAAAATCACGACCATTGGATTCAACAAGAACAAATGGTACACGATGTTGCGGACAGGCGCACTCAACTGTTGCGTATTTTGTACCTGCTCCAAAAAATAAATAATCGGCACGGCGTAAAACAGCAAGTCGAGAAAGACCGCCGTCAAGAATTTTACGTCTTCCCAAAACACGTTGAGGGCCGAAATGAAAAACGCGATGCCTGCGATAAGCAGCGTTTGCATTAACACAAGAACCGGAAGCAGTAAAATTTCGCGCGGCGGGGGCGTCCAGTCCCCGACGTAAAGGGCGTTACCATACAAGCCAATCAGATAAACGCCCAGCACCGCGAGCGATAAAACGAAGTGTCGCAGGTTCGCAATCGTCGTAGCGAGCGGCAGGAGTTCGCGCGGGAAATAAACCTTTTTAACGAGCGCCATGTGCCGCGAAACGGATTCGCCCGCGTCCAATATACCGGTTAAAAAATACGTCCACGAGAAAAAGGCGGCGAGTACCAGCGCGGAATAATTCCGGAAACCAAGCGGGACAACAAACGAGAAGACGACGTATAAAATCACCGCCCGCACAATAGGGTTGGCAAGTGACCACGCGACGCCGAGCAGGCTGTTCTTATAGCGAACGGCAAGCTCGCGGTCAACGAGATTTTGCAGCAGTTCGCGGTAACGCCACGCTTCCTGCGCTTCGCGCCACAACCCGCGCATCAAACGGGCCGCTTACTTGCTGCCGGAAGAACGGGGCGCGGTTTTGCCGGACGTTGCAGGCCGGACGGGCGGCGCGGGTACATCATCGTCGGTATCCTCGTCGATGGCTTCGCCGCGCGCGGGTTCCAAAAGTTTGAGGAGTTCGTCACGGGGAATCAGCACTTTGCGCTTGCCCGCGACGCGAAAGGCTTTGAGTTTGCCCTGCCGGATATACGAGCGAATGCTGGATTGCGAAAGCTGCAAATAGCCTGCTGCTTGCTCAACGGTCAATAAATCCCTGCTATCCGCATCCATGCTCAAATTCGTCGCTCCTGATTTTTTTGCGCGTTCGTCCCGCCCGCTTTAGGGTCGGGAAAAGGCGAAATGGTTTTGTGATGGTTCGCGCCGCCGAAGCGGAAACGAACCGTCGCTGTACCCCCGTGAGTATATCCTGTTGTGCGTTTAAGTGTCAAGGAACGTTTGCGTTATGCAGGCAGGTTTTCTTGTGGCGTTTTGTTTTCGCCGATTGCGACCACCGGTGAAGCCACGCCGCGCACGGCTTGGGCGGCATCGACGAAGCAGTGTTTTGTTGTTTCGTCGGCGGGCGTGACAATGTAGCCGCTTATTAAATCGCCAACAACGGGGCATTTTTCATCTCCCCAACGGTATCGGTGTAGGGTGATATAAGCACACGTCAAGGCATCGAGCGCATCCTCGTGCCGCTTCAATCGGGCAAGCGGTTTGATTAACTCGGCGGGATCACGGGCAAGCCAGTCGGATTGCTCATCGGGCACATAAAGCGGCGGGTCAGCGGTTTGTAGGGCCAGCAAAAGGCGGGCATATTCGCGGAAAACGTCCAAGCGATCCGCAAGCGGACGATTGGGTTTGGTTTTATATTTGAGCGTTTTCGTCAAGCCGAACAGGGCAATGTGGGCGGGATGCGGAAAAACCTCAAACACGGCGCGAACGGGTGCGGCGCGACCTTTCAAATAGGGTGTGTGAGCAATATTGAGCGGTTCCAAAAGGCGTACCAACCGCTCGCCGCGCACGGCGTCGGGATTCTGTATATTGCTCGCGTGAGACAACGCCGCCAAGCGCGTGCGGTTTGCCGGGTGCGGCCCGGCTTCCTGTTTTCGTAAGCACGTGGATAAAATAGCCTCGCAAGGCCGCCTGCCCGTGTCATTTGGAACTAAAAGCGGCGCGTCCACTCCGATTAGCAAGCCATCGTTTGGCTCGTCATGGGCGCGGACGAAGGCCAAAATGTCGGCGTCGGTGAGCAAATCGTCGGCGACGGCGCGGAGCGTCGCGCCCTGTTTGGGATCGGTCGGCCCGTCCAAAACAACGCCGCCCGTCGTGTTCTTTTCACCCCACGCCAAATCCAGCCCAATATAACGCATAGGGTATTTTGCCCACGCGCGAAACGATATAATCGGTAAACATGAATTTGCTGCATGGCGACTGCTTGCATTTATTGCCTACCCTGCCCGACGCTTCGGTTTCCCTGATTGTCACCTCGCCGCCGTATGCCGATAGCCGCAAAAGCACCTATGGCGGTGTCGCCCCCGACGATTACGCGGCATGGTTTACGCCGATTGCCGGTGAACTGCAGCGCGTACTGCGCCCCGACGGAACCTTTATCCTCAATATCAAGGAGAAGGCGGTCAATGGCGAGCGCCATACCTACGTTTTGGAAACCATTTTGGCCTTGAAGCAGCAGGGCTGGTTGTGGACGGAAGAATTTATCTGGCACAAGAAAAATTGTGCGCCGGGCAAGTGGCCGAACCGTTTCCGCGACGCTTGGGAGCGATGTTTACAGTTCAACAAACAAAAAAACTTCGCTATGTATCAAGACGCCGTTATGGTCCCGACCGGCGACTGGGCGAAATCCCGCCTGCAAAAACTGAGCGACACGGACAAAATCCGCGACACGTCCAAAGTCGGCAGCGGATTCGGCAAAAACATTTCCAACTGGATCGGGCGCGATATGGCGTACCCATCCAACGTTTTGCACCTTGCTACCGAGTGCGGCAACAAAAGTCACAGCGCCGCGTTTCCCAAAGAGTTGCCGTCGTGGTTTATTCGCTTATTTTCGCAGGAGGGTGATGTCGTCCTTGACCCGTTCATGGGTTCCGGCACGACGGGCGTGGCCGCGCTGGAACTTAGCCGCAACTTTTGCGGCATCGAACTTAAAGACGAATATTTTCAAATCGCGGAAGCAAACCTCATCGCCGCCCAAAGCAAGTTAGAAGAACGGCAGTTAAAATTACTGTGACGAACGAACCATCCGCAACGTCGCCTTACGAGGAATATCAGCGGTATTTGTCCGACCATGTCGTTGCGCCGTTTTACTCCATTCGGCTTAACGGTTTGAAGCAGTTGCAGTTAACGAATGTTTTGCGGTGGAAAAACCCGTATTTGTTCAAGGCGAAAAATATCGAGGTGGCCGGGGATTTCGTCCGAAGCATTGTGGATGCTTTTTTGTCTTCGCAGGAAGAAACCATTTTCGGCAACTTGCCGGAAGGCTTCGCCATACATATCGCGGCGACGCTATACGGCGGTTTTAAGTCCGATCTCAAAAGCGTGGATTTGGAATTTGTCAAAGACGGAACATACTATATTGTTGGGATAAAGTCTGGAACGAGTTGGGGCAACGCCGACCAAATCAGCAAAATGAAAGACAATTTCAAGGTCGCGCGGGCTATCTTGACAGAGAGGGGCATAACACAAACCGTCGTCGCCGTTAACGGTTGTATGTACGGCAAAGACCGTAGCCCGCTTAAAACCAATTTGACCGATCCTGAGAAAACCTACTACAAATACGCCGGACAGGATTTTTGGGCCTTCCTGTCCGGCGACGACAACTTATATCAGGAAATTGTGGTTCCTATCGAAAAGGAAGCACAGGAAAAAGACGCCGATTTCAAAAAAGCGTATGCTGCCAAAATCAACGAAATGACGGCGGAACTCATCCACGACTTCACGATTGAGGGCCAACTCAACTGGCCCAAACTCATCGCGTTCGTATCCGGGCGCGAAAAGGCAAGCGCCACGCTTCCACTTTAGCCTTGCATTCCGGCCCATTCTTTCCAAACATCGGTCATGCAGTCCCATTTGTTTTGGTCGTGGTCAACGTGGAATAGGCGGAAAAAGATAGCGTAGCGAATGTTAGGCGAGATGTTCCCGGCTATTCCGTGAGCCAACTGATAGTGCACAAGCGCGGCGTCGCCCGCCTGTCCCAAAAACTGTTGCGGGGCGGGCATTTCTACGGGCGGCATTCCATTGAGAAGCGACTGCGGGCCGTGCTCGCGGAAATACGTTTCGTAGAGCGTGTGCGTACCGGGCCACACTGCGAAATTGCCCATATATTCGCGCGGCAAGTCCGTTAAAAACACGCCGAGCAAAGCGGTGAAATTGCCGATGGTTCCTTCTTTGACGCCGTTGTTGGGCGAGTACATTCCGTCCAAGTGCGGGCCGGGCGGGCGCGGGGCCGCTTCCATATCCGCTGCCGGGAAACGGAGTGCAATTTGCCCGGATCCGACTGGCTTTATTTTTTCTTCGCCGATAAAGGCTTCGGCGACTGCTTTCAAGGGCGAAGCGTTATACAAATCCGTAATCGGCGGTTTGGTGGTTAAATCGCGGCAATAGGTTTGGGAGCGGTACTCGGGTAACTTGTCGGGGTGCATTCCGTTTTGACCCAAGTCGGCGTTGATGGCGCGTTTGGCGCGATCCACAAGTTCGGACGGCACGATACCCGGCAGTTTCAAAAAGCCGTTTTGCCGAAACGATTCTATTTGTTCGGGCGTTATAAGTGGCGTGCCCAGTGCGTTGGTTGCGTTCATGCCACCGTTGTACCCGGAACAAACAGGAATGCGAGTGCATAAAGCGCAAAAGAAACGCACGATGGAAAATTTCGCCGCGACAATTCGGGCCGAAGCGCCGGATACCCCCGAAGCACAAGCCCTGATTGCCGAACTCGATAATTGTCTCAACGCTTTATACGCGCCGGAAAATCGGCACGGGCTTTCGGTCAACGCTTTGCTCCATGACCCGACGATTGTTTTCTTCGTTGCGCGCGTCAACGGCGAAGCGGTCGGCTGCGGGGCCGTGCGCTTTGTTGACGGCGACGCAAACGACGCGACACTCTACGCCGAAGTCAAGCGAATGTATGTTCCGCCGCGATTTCGCGGGCGCGGAATTGCCCGCGCGTTGCTTGCCGAACTTGAAGCGCACGCGCGGCGCAAGGGCGTCCCGATGCTGCGATTGGAAACCGGCGTGTTTCAGCAGGAGGCCGTGCGCCTTTATGAGCGAGCCGGTTTTATGCGGCGCGGCCCCTTCGGCGATTACACGCAAAGCGACGTGAACCTGTGGTACGAAAAGCCGCTTTTTCCCGAACCGGCATAGGCGCAGATTAAATCGTCGGAACGAGTTCGGCAGCGCGGCGTTTTAGTTCGGCTTCAAATAAACCGGCGGTTTGCGCGTCGTTGTTCGTGAAGCGGATTTCGCGCGGAACCGCGTCGGGGTGCGTTTCGGCCCAGCACAAAACGGCGTCGATCATGACGTGGGCGCAGCGCGGCTTGGGAAAGCCGAAAATCCCCGACGAAATGCCGGGAAATGCGATGCTTTGCAAATCTTTGGCGCGGGCGATTTCGAGCGAGGCCGTCACCGCCGAGGCTAACAAGCGGTCGTTTTCATCGGGCGTGTGTCCGCGCCATACCGGCCCGATAGCGTGAATGACGAACCGGGCAGGGAGTGTCCCCGCGCCCGTGATGGCGGCCCCGCCGGTCGGAACGCGGCCCACGCGGTCGCTTTCGTCTTGAATGACTTGCCCACCTTTGCGCACAATCGCGCCCGCGACCCCGCCACCATGCGACAAGCCGACGTTCGCGGCGTTCACGATGGCGTCCACAGTCTCGCCCGTTATATCGGCTTGGCGAACAATTAAAACGTGCCCGGAGGGCAAGGTGGTTTCAAAGCGGCTTTCGGTAGGCGGCATGGTCTTTTTCCTGAATGTGTTTTGTTTACACTATCAGAATTATAGGCGACGTGACGGCAAAAGGCAAGGGAATAGTTTGCAGGGTTTGCGCCAAGCGTTTTAGCGGAAAGATGAAAGACTATGCCCCGACGCCCGCTCCGTTCCGCGCCCGCTAATTCCACACAGGTCGCACCGCCGACCGATCCCATTCAGGAAGCGGTGGAGGCAATCGCCGCCATTCACGCACGCTCCGAGCGCCATGTGGATCGGCATCAGCGCACGATTGAGCGGATTTCGTCCACGATTGGGCGGCCCGTCACGCTGTATGTTTCGCTGCTCGCCGCCCTCGTCTGGATTTGCGTCAATTTGGACTTAGAATTCAACGGATTTGCGCCGTGGGACGCGCCGCCGTTTTACTGGCTGCAAGGACTGGTCAGTTTGGCCGCGCTGACGACGACCATTGTGGTTTTGATTACCCAGCGTCGGCAGGATGTGACCGACGAGCGGCGGGCGCAACTCGATTTACAAATCAGTCTCGTCATTGAGCAAAAAGCGACGAAAATCATCGCGCTTTTGGAGGAACTGCGCCGCGACTTGCCCGATGTCCACGACCGCCACGATGCCCAAGCCGAGGGAATGAGCGAATCCGCCGACCCCCAAGTAATGCTGGTCGCGCTCGAACATATATTGAGTGAAGCAAACCAAGACGGAAACGGGCGAGCCAAAGAGGAAGAATTAACCTTGCTATCCGAAGAGGAAGCGGTGGAGGACGGAATGAACAAACAGGAACCCGAGCCGCTGACCGCGAACTCTGCGGTATGAAGAACGCACCGTCGCTTGTTTTTTCCGCCGCTGTTGCTGCCGCCGTGGTTTCGCTTGCGCCGCACCACGCCCGTGCCCAAGCGTTGAGCGTAGACGACAAGCAAAAAGCGCGCCTTGCCAATCTGGTCAAAAAAGACGACGAGGCAAAGAAACAGTTCGACCCGCTGTTGAAGCAAGCAAACGACGCGCTCAAAGACGAAGCCGACCCGATTGCAAAAATCGTTTCGGAAGGAACGCTTGCCTCCGACCCGCGCAAAGTGCGGACGGGCCAATCGCTACGCGATATGAACAAAACCGGCGCGCTTGCGTGGGCGTGGGCCGTGACCGGCAAAAAGGAGTACGCGGACAAGGCGCGGGCCTTTTTGCTGGCATGGGCGAAAACGAACGTATCGGCGGGCAACCCGATCAATGACACAAAACTGGAACCGCTATTTGTCGCCTACGATTTGGTTGGGGCGGGTTTTGCGCCAAGCGACAAGAATATCGTGGACGATTATTTCCGCGCGATTGCGCTTGCCGGGCAAGAAAGCATCAAAAAGGGAAAGGGAACGTCCACCAACAACTGGAACAGCCATCGCATCAAAACGGTCGGCCTCATCGGATTCGCGCTCCACGACGCGCCGCTGATTGCGTGGACGACCGAGGCGTACCAAAAGCAAGTCGCCGTCAACCTGCGCCCCGACGGATCGAGCATGGATTTTGAAGACCGCGACGCTCTTCATTACCACATCTACGATTTGGAGCCGCTGCTCACGGTCGCGCTCGCGGCCCGGCAAAACGACAAAAAAGCCGACTGGTTTCATTACGAATCGCCGAAAAATACGTCGCTCGCCAAATCGGTCGCGTGGCTCGCGCCGTATGCGACCGGCGAAAAACAGCACAAAGAATTTGTCAACTCCAAAGTCGCGTTCGACCGCAAGCGGGCCGAGGCGGGCGAAAAGGGATACGCGCCGGGAACGATTGCCGATCCGCGCAGTACCCGCTCCGTGATGGAAGACGCTTCGGTTTGGGAGCCGGACAAATACAAGGCAGTCGCCCTGAAATTGCTCGCCCCTGAAGGCCAAGCACCCGCCAAGCGGTTCGGTTCATGGCAAATGGTTGTTGCGGAATCCCGGCGGTAACTATTCGCCGGTTTCTTTGTGGGGGGCGGCGACGGACTTGCTTTGCGGCGAGCCGTATTGGCGCAAAAAGATGGTGAGAACAACGAGCGCGCCGACCGATAAAAACTCGCTTTGCCAGTTTTGCAGGGACTGAAACCAAAAATGCGAGGTCGTTAAATACTGTCCGAAACCCACTTCCAGTTTGTTTTCCGCCCGTTGCTCCTCGTTGTAAAGCCGAACGCTGCCGCCCGCATGGAGCAAAAACGAGAGCGCGAACAAACCGAATAACGCTGAGGCAAGCGAGTTTTTGTATAAAACAAGCCACAAGCCGCCGCGCCGCACGGGCCACGGTGCGTCCGGGTTGTCTTTTTGCGCGGTGGGGTCTTCTTCGCAGGTGTTGTCCTCGTCCAGTTTCTTGGAATCGGGTGACCCTTTTTGTTTGAGCCAAATGGTGAGCAGCACGTACGCGCCCATCTGCAAAAACTCGGATTCCCAGTTTTCAAACGTGGCTTCGACAAAATGGCCCGACGTGAGGTATTGCCCGAGCGTGACGGGCGGGGCGTTCCGCTCCTGCCGGTCGTCGTTGTAGTCGCTACGGCCCGTGGCGATTTGCCCCACGAACGTACCTAAGAAAAGCACAAGCAGCGCGACGGACAGGCCGTTTTCGCGCAGAAAGCGGCGCATAGGAAGAGTAACCTTTCGAGCTGCGCTGTCGCCTGCCCTTTATACAACGTACCCCTTTTTCATGGTGTGACTTTTTCTCTTTCAAGGGAAGGAGAAAACCGACGCGCGGGCGAAACGTAATCGTACCCGTGGCGGGAAGGTTCGAGCCAAGCACGCCGCCGCAAAAATCCAAATCCAGTATAGGGTTATTTTTAGTGTCTGAAGAAAAAGTTAAAGTCGCAATTGTCGGCTGCGGCGGTATCGCCAACGGCAAGCATTTGCCGTCCCTGTCGCGCCTCAAAAACGTCGAGTTCGTGTCGTTCTGCGACATTATCGTGGAAAAAGCCGAAGAAGCCAACGCCAAATATGGCACGGCAACGTCCAAAGTGTACGCGGATTACAAAGAGTTAATCGCCGCTGGCGGCATGGACGTGGTGCATGTTTGCACCCCCAACGATTCGCACGCCCCGATTGCGATTGCCGCGATGGAAGCGGGCTACCACTGTATGAGCGAAAAGCCGATGGCGAAAACCGCCGAAGCCGCCCGCCAGATGCGCGACACGGCGAAAAAGACAGGCCGGAAGTTCACGGTCGGCTACAACAATCGCTTCCGCAACGATTCGCAGTATTTGAAAAAAGTCTGCGAAAGCGGGCAACTTGGCGAAATCTACTTTGCCAAAGCGCACGCCATTCGCCGCCGAGCCGTTCCGACGTGGGGCGTGTTTTTGGACGGCGAAAAGCAGGGCGGCGGGCCGCTTATCGACATCGGCACGCACGCCCTTGACTTGACGCTTTGGATGATGAACAACTACGAAGTTAAATCCGTTGTTGGCAACGCTTATCACAAACTGTCGCAAAAAGAAAATTCCGCCAATGCTTGGGCGTCGTGGGATCCCAAAGAGTTCACGGTCGAAGATTCCGCGTTCGGCTTCATCACGATGAAAAACGGCGCGACCATTTTCTTGGAATCGTCGTGGGCATTGAACACCCTCGACGTGGACGAGGCCAAATGTACGCTGTGCGGAACCGAAGGCGGCGCGGACATGAAGGGCGGACTTCGCTTAAACGGCGAAAATATGTCCCGAATGTACGAAACGACCGTGAATTTGTCGTCGGGCGGCGTGGCGTTCTACGAAGGCAAAGCCGAAAAGGACGCCGATTTGGAAATGCGGATGTGGATCGACTGCATCCAAAACGACAAAATGCCGACCGTGACGCCGGAACAAGCCTGCGTCGTGTCCGAAATTTTGGAAGCCATTTACAAATCGTCCGAAACCGGTCAAGCCGTTTACTTCGACTAAGGCGACGGAGGCCTCTCCCCCCGGCCCCCTCCCCTGAAAGGGAAGGGGGAGCCTGTAAATCGTTAGGCTTTGCAAATATGCTGGCTTTGCTGCAGGCAAGCCATTCGCCGTGCAGAAACTATCGATTACTGGCTCCCCCTTCCCTTGCAGGGGAGGGGGCCGGGGGGAGAGGCCGGTTTGCTAATAAGATATGGGCAAAGCCGCCACAG
>CAXTBP010000079.1:0-22897 GCA_964241985.1 uncultured Armatimonadaceae bacterium
GGCAAAAATGGGCACTTCTTATCGGCGTGGAAAAGTACGAAAGCGATGCGATTACCGCGCTCAGTTTCACGCTCCGCGATGTTGCCGCGCTGCGCCGCACCCTGCCCGTCAACGGTTTCGCGCCCAATCATATTTTGGCGATGACGAGCGATTTACCGCCGAGTAGCCGCGACTACCCGAACAACACCAACATTTTGAAGCGCATCAACAGCCTCAAAAGCCAGTTGGGCGAGGACGACACGCTGCTCATTTATTTCAGCGGGCACGGCTTTCAGCAACAAGAAGGCGGACAAAACTATTTGGGCAGCGTGAACGCCGACATCACGAACTCGACCTTGCTCAAAAAATCCACGATTTCGCTGGAAGAACTACGCGAGTCCCTGCAAGGTATGGACGCTTCCCAACTTATTTTGATTATGGATTGCTGCCGCAACAATCCGTTCAAAAATGCGGGCAAAGGTGGATCCGACACCAACGCGCGCACGCCGTCGTTTTCGCGGGATTTGGCGCTTGTGTCCGATTCGGTGTCCAAGAAAACCGGCACGGCGATTTTGTTCGCGTGTCAGGAGGGGCAGCGCTCGTGGGAAGACCCGGACGCGCAGCAGGGCGCGTTCACGGTCTTTTTGCTGGAAGCCCTCAAAGGCAAAGCTACCCGCGACGGGACGCTAACCGTCACCGATTTGGCGGGCTACATCGAAAAGCGAATGCGCGATTGGTGCATCGAAAACAACAAAAATCAGCGCCCCGACTACGAGCAGCACAACCGTGCCCGCATCGTCATTCAGGAAGGCCCCAGCGCGCAATAGCCGAAGCCTCCCTTGCGTCCCAATAATGGGCGAGCACCGTGTGTGCGCGGAGGATTGCTCACGGCTTGGCGGCGGGCGCGGCGCGAATGATTGCAATATCGTTTGGCGAAAAAGGCCGTCCGTCGGGATAGAGCAGGCCGTGAAACGGAACGGTCGGCTCCGGCGCGCCGGGCGGACTACCCCACGGAAAACGGCAGTTGTCCCGCCCAATCATGAGTTCCCACACAATCCAGCCGGTTTTCCGCGCGGCGAAGTAGTTGACCAGTTTGGGCACGTCCACGCCGGGCCGGTCGAGCGTTTCCGTACACAAATGCTCGCTGCCCCCGTCGCCTTGCGTCATTGGTTGTTCGGGCGGCGCATCCGGCGACAGATACGAGTGAAACGTGGGAAAGTCAGAATAGTAGCTGCCGAAAAACGTCGCGCCGCCGGTCGCGGAAACGGGGATTTTGCTGCCGGTTTCTTTTATCCAGTGGTACGAATCGGCGAGCAAGGGTAGAGTCGTTTCGTGCGACGGTTCATTATAGGTTTGCCAAAACGCGATCCGCGCGTCGCTTTTGTGGGCGGAAACAACCGAGGTGACGTAGGCTTTCAGTTTTTCACGGGAGGCCGCGTAGTGCTTATCCACAATGTCGCGGCCCGGACTGCCCTGCATTTGGCTGTTATGCACGCCCGGAACCGGCTCGCCATACGGGGCCAAATGCGGCGGCTCGACATTGCCGACATCATCGAACAAAACGAACGTCACCTTGAGTTTGTGCTTCGCCGCTTTTTGTAGGAAGTCATCGATGCGGCGCAGATATAGTTTTTCATCTTTTTGCCACATCAGAAAGTTGAGATACACCTCGACCATGTTGAGGCCCGCGCGGGCGGCGTAGCCAAGTTCTCGATCAATGGTGGCGGGCTGGTATTCTTCCCACATTTGGTACGAATTGACGCTATTCGACGTAACGAAAACCGCCCCTTTGACATTTGACCAATCACGGACAAGCGGCGCGCGCGGCGTGCCTCCACCCGTGGAAACAACCACATTATCGAACATCGCTTGATTGTTTTCGGATTTTAGGCCAATAAAACCCGCGTTCAAATGCCGGTCGTCGTATTCCGTCAAAGCGGGCGTTTTATCGTTTGCATCGCCCGCCCAAATCCAGATGGATTTTCCCCGGCAGGTTACTTTGAGATGCACAGGGACGCCGATAGCGGGCGTTCCGCGCACCCGTGCCTCTTGCAGCAACACGAATTCTGGCAGGCGATACAGTTGCACGACGCTGTATGCCTCGCCGCGCAACTTGCGGATATTGGCAAAATAGCCGTTTAAGTTCGGCCCAACTTGCTGCCGGTCGGCGCGTATAAGAAAGCCCGCGTTGGCATCGTCGGCCCCCACGGCGACATCGCCCTCTATGGTAATATCCGCGTATTTTTTTGCCGCGTCACTTGCGCTTCCCCAAAAAACCTGGCTGTTTTTCCCGGTTTTCAAAGCCGGACTGCCGTTTAGCGCGGCGATTTCAACCGCATCGCCAAACGCCGTCCAGTTTTTGGGTTGCCCGTTCTCGAAACCTTCGGAGTACAGGATGCGCCGAGTGTTCTTTTCCGACATCTTCCCCAGTTTGACGGCGTGCGGAATGGGGGCGTCCGCAAACGTGGGTACGACAGATCCCGTAGCGAACCACAAAAGCATCAGGCGAATACAAAATTGTTGGAGGCATGGTTTCATCAAACCTATCATAACCGCGCGGCACGAGCCGCGCTTGCGGCAAATGGTTTCCGTTTCCGGCGGGTAAACTTAAAGACACTATGCTCGACCAACAAACAACGTGCCCAAAGTGCCAGTCCAAGCGGTGGATGACAGGCCTTGACTTTGATTATCCGACCTCCGCATTTTCCATTGCTGCAAAACCCGGCGGTTGGGGAAAAGCCAAAGCGGTCACGGAGGTCAAGGCCAGCCTGTGTGCCGATTGCGGCTATGTCGAGTTTTATGCGACGCGCCCCCTCCCAGTTTGGGACGAATGGAGCAATCAAAACCGTTAGCCGCAGTTCTTCGCAGGGTTTCGGTTTTCGGCAGGCGAAAGGTAATAAACGAAAGCGAAGGAGTTTTTAACTTAATGACCTTGCCCATAAATCCGCCGCAAAATAGACTGCGCGGCAGTTTACCAAAAATAGGAATTCGGCCCACGATTGACGGACGCTATGGCGGTGTCCGCGAATCCCTCGAAGACCAAACGATGGCGATGGCCCGCGCAACCGCCGATTTAATAACAGAAAACGTGCGCCACGCCTGCGGTTTGCCCGTGGAAGTCGTGATCGCCGACACGACGATTGGCGGAGCCGCCGAGGCCGCCGACTGTAATGAAAAATTCGCCCGCGAAAACGTCGGAGCCGTTTTGACCGTGACCCAATGCTGGTGCTACGGCTCGGAAACGATGGCCCTTGACAGCACAATTCCTACCGCCGTTTGGGGCTTCAACGGAACTGCCCGCCCCGGAGCCGTGTACCTTGCCGCCGTGCTTGCCGGGCATTCGCAAAAGGGCGTGCCCGCGTTCGGCATCTATGGGCGCGACGTGCAGGAACCAACGGATACCAATATCCCCGACGACGTGCGCGAAAAAATCCTGCGCTTCGCCCGCGCGAGCCTTGCCGTAGCGACGATGAAGGGTACGTCGTATTTGGCAATGGGCGGCGTTTCGATGGGCATTGCCGGAAGCACGGTCGATCCCGATTTTTTCCAAGACTGGCTCGGAATGCGAACCGAGTTCGTGGACATGGTCGAGTTCGTCCGCCGTATGGATAGGGAAATCTACGACCGCGACGAATACACGCGGGCATTGGCGTGGGTCAAGGAAAACTGCGTCGAAGGGCCGGATCACAATCCCGAAGAACAACAGCATCCCCGCCAAGAGCGCGACGAAGAATGGGAAGAATCCGTCAAGTGCGCCCTGATTGCCCGCGATTTGATGGTCGGCAATCCCAAACTCGCCGAAATCGGTTTCCCCGAAGAAGCGCGCGGGCACAATGCCATTGCCGCCGGTTTTCAAGGGCAGCGCCAATGGACGGATCACTTCGCAAACGGCGACTTCATGGAAGCGATTCTGAACACGTCGTTTGACTGGAACGGCATTCGCCAGCCCTATTTATTGGCGACCGAAAACGACGCCCTCAACGGCGCGAGTATGCTGCTTGGGCATCTGCTCACAAGCGGCACGGCGCAATTATTCGCCGACGTGCGCACCTACTGGTCGCCCGATGCCGTCCAGCGCGTCGCGGGCTACGACTTGGAAGGCCGCGCGTCGGGCGGCATTTTGCACTTGATCAATAGCGGCCCCGCCGCGCTTGATTGGACGGGTGAAATGACGGGCGCGGACGGCAAACCGATAGTCAAGCCGTGGAATGAAGTCAGCGAAACCGACGCGCAAGCCTGCTTAGCGGCGACCAAATGGCGACCGTCGAGCACCGGCTACTTTCCGGGCGGCGGTTGGTCAACGGACTTTACCACTCGTGGCGAAATGCCCTGCACGATGTTCCGCATCAACTTGGTCAAAGGCTTGGGGCCGGTGCTGCAAATTGCTGAAGGCGTCACCGTTTCGCTCCCCGACAACGTCCACGACATTTTAGATCAGCGCACCGACCCGACGTGGCCGACGACATGGTTCGCCCCCAACCTGACCGGCGAGGGCGCGTTTACCGACGTGTGGAGCGTGATGAATGTGTGGGGCGCGAATCACGGCGCGATTGCCTGCGGGCACATCGGGGCGGATTTGATTACGCTCGCGTCTATGCTCCGCATTCCCGTGGATATGCACAACGTCGCGCCAAGCGCGGTGTTTCGCCCGTCGTCGTGGGCGCGCTTCGGCTCGCACGAACCGCAGGGCGCGGACTACCGCGCCTGCGCCACCTACGGCCCGCTGTACAAATAACTCGCAGAACATGGCGAAGCGGCCTGCTCCATTTGGCACAGGCCGCTTTTTGTTTGCGGGTAAAATAAGCCTATTAGGAGACAAGGTAACCATGAATGCCCACCGCGTAGAAACGACCATTGCGAAAGACCGAACCCTGCTTTTGCAAGACTTGCCCTTCGGCGCGGGCCAAGCCGTCGAGGTAATTGTTTTGGCCTCCGATGAAAACCCGTCTTCGTCCGTCGCCGCCAAACAAAGCGATATGTCAGCGAACGAGTGGGAAACCGCCAGCCATGCAGCCCTAAAAGGAGTTTGGGACAACGAAGACGATGCCGTTTATGACAATTTGAGGAGCAAATAGATCACCATGACACTTGCACAACTGCCGCCCGTAAAATCAACTAAACTTGCGAAAAATACCAAAGTCGTAAAAGTACAGCACTCAGCGAGAGCCGCCGCGCATCCGCCGCGCCCGTTCCGATGGACGCGCGAAAAATACCACCAGCTCGGTAAACTGAATATTTTTCTAAACCAGAGAGTGGAACTGATTGAGGGAGAAATCGTTGAAATGAGTCCGATTGGCTATTTGCATATCAAGGGCGTTGCCTTATCCGTTGAAGCTGCAGAAATGGCTTTCGGCACTGGCTACTTTGTTTTGTCGCAAAGCCCCGTGGTTTTGAACGATTTTTCCGAGCCGGAACCCGATGTTGCGGTTTACACAGGAACCGTACGGGATTTATCCGACACGCCTACAAACCCCGTCCTCATCATTGAAGTGTCGGACACAACGCTATCATTTGACCGAAGCACCAAAGCGCGCGCCTACGCTCGTGCCGGTATCGCGGATTATTGGATTCTCAACGTACAGGAAAACGTTCTGGAAGTATACCGAAACCCGCTGAATGGCAGATACGCACCCAGAACCGTGTATCAACGCGGGCAAAGCGTGGCTCCGCTTGCCGTGCCTCAGTCGCCGATTTCGGTAGACGATCTACTGCCGTAGGTTGGTTCACTCAAAAGGAAACGTGACGCATGGACGCGATAATCGACGCCTTTGAACTGTACGCGGACGAGCCGACGCCGGAAAAATTTCTCGCTTTGCGGGCAGTTGTCGCACAGTCGCCCGATTACAAGCCGGGCGACGACAACCGCATCGAGGCGGAAGAATTGCTGGACAGAAACGAATTGGACGCGGCCCTTCGCCTTTTGATGAATGATATGCCGAACGCTTTTTTGACGCCGCGCTTCCATTTTCTTGCGGCGATGGCCTCAGATAATTTGGGCGACGCGCAAAAAGCCCATCTGGAAAGCTTGGTCGGCAGCGTGCTTCTGCGCGGTATTCTCGATTCGGGCGACGGTTCGCCCGAGCGCCCGTATTTGGTGTCGCGCGTCACCGACGAGTACGACGTTTTAGGCCAGCTTGGTAAAAACCTAAAGACGCAAAGCCTGATTCAAAAAGAACACGGCGTGTTCGATTTGATGGAATGCGACGACGGAACCGAACTGTGGTTCGACGTGTCGATGATTTTCACGCGGCAAAACCAACTGCACAGCGGCTCGATGGAAATGCCCGCCGCAAGCGAAACTGAAACGGAGGAAGCGGAAACGGTCACGCAGCCTGCGGAAGATGCGCCCGCGCCGCAAAAGTCGCCGTGGTGGAAGTTCGGGCGCAACTGACGCTCGCTATGAAAGAGGCCGCTTCCCTTATGAAAATGCCGGTTCGCCTTGCTCTACTTGCCGTCGTCGCTGCATTCCCCGTTGCGGCACAAATTGCCCATGCCCAAACGACACCAAATCCGCCGTCGGCGCAAAGTACATCAAGCGCGCCCGCCGTGCTTCCAATGCCGAATCCGCCGCTGGTGAAGAGCACGCCGCCGACCGAGACCAAGTCGGGGTCGCGGATTTGGCGCGACCTTGCGTATGTGCCGAACGGGCATAAACGACAAAAACTCGATTTTTACGCGCCAACGGACAGAAGTGGCGGCCCCGGCCCGTGGCCCTGCGTGGTGTATATGCACGGCGGCGGCTGGGAAAACGGTGGCAAGCGCGGAAACAGCGCGTTTGTGTTGTGCTTGCGCGGCTACGCGGTCGCAAGCATCGACTATCGCTTGTCGGGCGACGCTCCCTTTCCCGCCCAAATCGAGGATTGCAAAGCCGCCGTACGGTATCTGCGCGCCCATGCCGCGCAGTTTAACATCGACCCCAAACGCATCGGGGCGAGCGGCAACTCGGCGGGCGGGCACTTAGCCGCCCTGCTGGGAACGAGCGGCAGCGTCAAGGCATTCGACAAGGGGGCATATTTAGAGCAGTCCAGCGCGGTTCAAGCCGTTGTGGATTTTTACGGCCCGACCGATTTGTCGTTCTACGGCCCGTCCCAACCCGGCGATATTTTGTCGCGCTTTATCGGCGGGCCGACGCAGGACAATAAAGAAAAAGTACAGGCCGCCAACCCGATAACGCACGTCGATGCGGGTGATCCGCCGTTTGCTATCTTCCACGGGGACGCCGACCCCATCGTGCCGCAAAAACACAGCAAAGCCTTGCGCGATAGTTTGCTGCGCGCCAACGTGCCGGTCACGCTCACTATCGTGAAAGGTGGCAGCCACGGTTTCAAAGGCGCGGATCTTCAGAGCGCTAACGCCGAGGCAACCGCGTTTTTCAACAAATATCTGAAAAAGTGAGCGAACCCCGCGAAGGCGAGTTGCATCTTGTAAATGGGCTTCTTCGCGGAGTGACGGGCGATGGCTTCGGCAAAACGCAAGCGATACAATATACCGGTATGGGGTATATGACGCACCAAAACAGCAAAGCGGGGCGGGGCCTTATCGCATGGCTTTTGCTGTGCGGAATGCTTTTTGGCGCGCTGTCGCCGGTTCGCGCCGCGTCGCCGCTTGGTGCGGATGCAGCACATCCCACAGTAACCGCGCCCGCAAAAACGCAGTGCCGAATGGCGTCTACGCCCAAGCCGTGCTGTTGCCCCATTGGGCATAACGCAGAAATGGTGACGCCCGCCCCATCGGTTGAACCGGGCGCGTGTTCGTGCAGCGTTCGGCCCGCGCCCGTCGCGCCAAGCGGCAACCCCGAACCCGCCGTTCTGATCAATACGGCGACGCCGCTCGTAGGTATCGTGCCCGCGACACTGCCGATTGCCCAAATCGCGCCCCGGTTCGCGGCGGTTGCCGTGCTCCGACCCGCGTTTTCAATTGGCCCGCCGCTTCGCTCGCCGCCGCGCTCGGCGGATTATGGCCGCGCCCCGCCCGCTTTCCTTTCCTAAATCATTCGTTTTTTGCCTTTGCCGCGCCGGTTCGCACGGCACTTTATGGCGACGTTATTCGTTTGTTTCTTGGAGAGGTTTTTCTATGTTCGTTTATAAGGCCACAGCGCGATTTGCCGTGCTGGCTTCCGTGTCCGTTTTTGGTTTGACGATGGGGGCGCAAACAGGTCACGCACAAACGCCGCCCGCGCCCGCCGTTACTGCGCCCGCTTCTAAAAATCCGACGCAAACGGTCGGGCCGTACACGGTGGAATTGCGCCTGCCCGAGGGCGGCATTTACGCGGGCGAAGAAACCGATTTAGAGTTTCGGTTGTCGAATTCGGGCAGTCCCGACCCGGTTCTCGGCCCTCCCGGTATCCCGCGCGCCAAAGTGTCGGGAACGGTGACGATGCCGACCATGCCGTCCATGCCCAAAGCCAAGCCGACCTTCCACGACGAGGGCGTGCCCGGCGACTACGGACTGGTGACGAACTTCGCGCACGGCGGCGAGGTTCTTGTGACGCTCACGATTAGTCCGCCGACCGTCAAAGACACCACGTTCACCGTATCGTTTCCCGTGTCCGTCAAAGACGCCGATCCGAAGCGCAAAGGCGGCAAAGGCTCCACGCCCGCGCCGTATACGCTGGACATACAAACTAACCCTTATAAAATCGCGTCCGGCGAATCCGCGACCCTGACATTAACCGTCAAAGAGCGGGCGACGGGAAAAGCCGTCACCAAGTTCGACGAACTGCACACGGTTCCCATGCACCTGATTTTCGTCAAGGACGATTTGAGCGCGTTTTACCACGAACACCCGACCCTCAACGACGATGGAACTTTGACGCACACGTTTTCGTTCCCGTCGGCGGGCGTGTGGAAAGTATGGGCGGACTGCGCGCCGCAAAATGCGGGAGAAATGCCGCTCCCGGGAAAAATCGAGGTCACGGGCGTGCGGCCCCTGCGCGTTCAGTTGGGCCAGCCGACAAGTGGGGCCGTTCGCAGCGAAAACGGGCAAGTGACCGCGAACATGAAAACGAACCGCTTGGTGGCCGGACAAACGCTGCCGCTTGCGTTCTCCCTGACGGACGCGCGCGGTCAGGTCGTCGAAGATTTGCAGCCGTGGCTGGGCGCATTGGCGCACCTTATCGCCATCGACCGAGACGGCAATCAGTACGTCCACGCGCACCCCGACGAAACCGACCCGCGCAACGGGCGCGGCGGGATTGTGACGTTTTTGGCCCGCTTCCCCAAAGCCGGAACCTATAAAATGTGGCTGCAATTCCAGCGGGCGGGCAGTCTAACCACGGTTCCGTTCATCGTGCGCGTGAACGACGACAAGTAGGGGCACACATGAAATCACTTTTTCGAGCCGCCGTGATTACGGCGGCCTTGCTGCCCCTTGCCTGCGGCTTGGCGGGAGCGCCCGCGCGGGCCGCGCATCCCCCGGCAGCGGGAACCAAGCCGCTCCCGCCAAGCAAAGCGAAAGCGGATATTGAGCGCGCCAAGAAACTGAAAGCCGCAGTGGATAAAGGCGACGCCAAAGCGCAAACCGAATACCACGCATTAATTACGCGCATCAAGCAAACGCTCGCCAGCGAAGGCCGCTATGTGTGCTGCATCAAGGGCGGGTGCGACGAATGCGCCCTTGAAATGGCCTGCCCGTGCGGGCACGAAGTTACCGAGGGCGCGGACGGCGACGGCGTGTGCCAAACCTGCTAAGAAGGCTGGCACAAAGGGCAGGGTGCGTATGAAGGCATCGCCGTATCCGAAGTCAAGCTCGATAAATCCATGCAGGAAATGCACGGAGGCATGAAAAACGGCGGCAGGCAAATGGCGGGTATGTCGCAGATGGGCGGCATGAATGGCATGAAGATGGGTATGGGGCAAATGACCGGCATGATGGGGCCGTGGAGCATGACGCGCGACGGGTCGGGAACGTCGTGGCTGCCGGACACCTCGCCGATGTACGGCACGATGAGCCATATCGGGTCGGCGCAAACCATGCTTCACGGCTACGGCTACGGCGTGTATACCGATCAAGGCGGCCCAAGAGGGCAAGAGAAAGGCTACGTTTCGTCGCAGGTCATGGGTATGGCGTGGCAAACCCTTAAATCCGGCGCGAAACTGGGAATGCGGGCGATGCTTTCCGCCGACCCGAACACGATGGGCACGGCGGGTTATCCCTTGCTGTTCCAAACCGGCGAAACGGCGTATGGCAAACCGCTGGTTGGCCGGCAGCATCCCCACGATTTCGTGATGGAATTGGCGTTCAATGCCGCGCAGCCGATTAAAATCAACAAAGGCGGCAATTTGACCGTGACCGGGTATTTCGCGCCGGTCGGCGAACCCGCGCTCGGGCCAACCGCGTTTCCGCACCGCCCATCCGCGTTCGACAACCCGGAAGCGCCGCTCGGGCATCACTGGCTGGATTCCACGCACATCACCTATGGTGTCGGCACGGTCGGTTTGTCTACGAGCGCAGCCCGATTGGAAGGCAGCATTTTCACAGGCCGCGAGCCGGACGAGCACCGCTTCGATTGGGACAAGCCCCGCTACGATTCCTACGCGGGTCGCTTGTCCGTCAATCCGACGCGCAATCTGTCCGCGCAAATCAGCCACGGCTTCCTTAAAAGTCCCGAAGCCAAAGAGCCAGATGTCAACGAGCAGCGCACGACGGCCTCAATCACTTACAACGCCTCCATAAACGGCGGACAAACCAACTGGCAAACCACGCTCGCGTGGGGCCGCAAGCGGCTGTACGAAGCAAGCGACCCGACGCGAACCACCGACGACTATTTATTGGAATCCTCGTACCTCGCCCCAAGACACACGATTTTCGGACGGGTCGAAAAAGGCGACAAGGACGAACTATTCCCCGGTTCAACCAACCACGACAAATACGCCATCAACAAGTTCACGGTTGGCGGCGTGCAAAACTTCGCGCAAGGGCGCCGTATGGAACTGGGCGCGGGCGCGTCCGTGTCCGTCTACACCTTCCCCGGCGCGATTGAACCGGCCTACGGCAGCAGCCCGTTTTCGTTCAACGTGTTTCTGCGCCTGCGCGCCGCCCGAATGCAGTAAGGCGGCGTTTTGGAAAACCAAAGCCCCGCAGTTCATCGAACTGCCGGGGCTTTTGATCATTTGATGGGCGTTAGTAAAAAGTTGCAAAGCCCCTCGCCGTCGTCGCCATGTGCCAAAATCTGGCCTTTGTCGTTGATAGCGAGGCCCTCCCATAAATGCGCTTTCGGCGGCAGTTGCGTTATCGTGTCCAAATCTACCATCGTGCCGTTTTGCCACAAAAACGCACCATGCTCTATTATTAACTCGTTGCCTGACCCCACCTCGCCGCTCACCTGTGCCTCACCAACAATCTGCCCCCGCTCGTTGATGTCGGCGGCAATGGCCGCAACCCTTTCAGCGGCGATGTTGGGAAGCGTGCCCAGCGATTGCATCACGCCGTTTTGCCATACAAAGGCGCGTTGTAACGACTGCCCCGATGTACCGGCAATCTGACCTTTTTCGTTTAGCGCGGCGGCTTTGCTCCAATCCATTCCCGGCAAAACGCCTAAATCGACCGTTCTGCCGTTCGTATCGTACAAAACCGCATGATGGGCGCGGCGCGTTGTTGCGGAATACTCCTCCACCGGATAGTTGAGCGGCGCGGCAAGCGTTTTCCCGATGAACTCCGCCCCGACGCGGCGGCCTTTGTTGTCAAACTCCCGTCCAATCCGCGCGCCGCCCCGATTGAAGCGGCCCTTTTCCCACGTGAAAAGCAAATCGCCCATGTAACCCGTGATGCGCCCGTCGTCCGATACGCCCGTTGGAGCCGCCGTTTTTCCGTTGACTGTGGCGTTTCGCTCAGCTAAAACCTGTAAACGGTTTTTGTGCCATAAGAGTAGGTTTCCGTTTACATCCGTGCCGACAACATCCCCGTGATTATTGAGCGCGGCGACCCATTCTATTGGCACAACCATCGCGCGATAAAGCGGTTTTGGCGCGTTTTGCGGTGGCGCATCGGCGGGCCATACGCCACGACCCAACGCGCCCAGTAGGAGAAGGGGGGCAAAACAACGCACCCAAACCGCACGGCCTTTTTTGTTCATCGGTGTTTCTCGTTTTAAGAATACCCGCACGAATTGGGTATCATGAAAACTATCTGCGGCAAAGATGCTTTCCATGAACAAGACCCTTCGTTTAGTTTTTACTTCAATCGCGGCTTCTTTTCTAACCGCGCCTGCTGCCCTATACGCGCAAGCACCGCCAGCCGCCCCAATCGCGCCAACCGCGCAGGCCCAGCCGCCCCAGCCGCCGCGCCCGACAACGCCGCAAGTTGTTTCGCCCGAAGTCAACGCGGATCGGCGCGTTACGTTTCGGCTTCTTGCTCCGCAACTTGATCCGACCGCCACGGTACGCTTGTCCAGCAGCGACATTCCCGGCATTTTTGGCCCAAACGGCGCGCTGACCCGAAACGCCGACGGCGTGTGGGAAATAACGCTCGGCCCACTCAATCCGGGCGCGTACCGCTATACCTTTAGCGTCAGTGGGGTTCCAGTTGCCGACCCGCGCAACCCGGCTACCAGTGAATCGTTAAGCACGTCGTGGAGTTTGGTGCAGGTTCCCGGCTCCGACCGCTTCGATACACGCCCTGTGCCGCACGGCGCGGTTGCCCAAGTCACTTACTATTCGACGGCGTTGGGGCAGTTTCGCCGAATGCACGTTTACACGCCCCCGGGCTATGAAAGCGGAAACGCGAAATATCCCGTGCTGTATCTGCTCCACGGAGCCGGGGACAGCGATGCCTCATGGTCTACGGTCGGGCGGGCCGGGTTTATTTTGGACAATTTAATCGCCGATAAAAAGGCCAAGCCGATGATTGTGGTCATGCCCGCCGGTCACACGCCCACCAAGCCGGGAAGTGCGCCCGGCATGGATTTTCTCAATCCGGGCAGAACGCCGTTTGTCCAAGACTTTTTGACCGACATTTACCCCACGGTCGAGAAGAATTACCGCGTTTTGCCCGACCGGAAAAACCGGGCGATTGCCGGACTTTCGATGGGCGGCAGCCAAACGCTCGACATCGCCCTTCCGAAATTAAACCGATTCGCCTATATGGGCGTGTTCAGTTCCGGCGCGCTGAGTGCGTTCCCCGTTCGCCCGAACAGCGGTACTTCGCCCGCAAGCGCCGCGCCGCCGTCGCGGTGGGAGCAGCAAAACAAAGCGTCGTTACAGGATGCCGGACTGAAAAAAGGGCTGCGCTTGGTGTGGTTCCGCACGGGCAAGGAAGACTTTCTGCTTCAATCCACTCGCTCAACCGTTGACCTAATGAAGCGATATGGCTTTGAGGTCGCCTACCAAGAATCCGAAGGCGGCCACACATGGGCCAACTGGCGCGATTATCTCACGGAGTTCGCCCCGCTCCTTTTTCAATAATTCTTGCAGACGAAACGGAAATTTCGGCATAGCCCGGTATTTCTACGGAGGGTTAGTTTTTCGCCAAACGGGTAAAACGGCATCAAACGTCAAGCGATACAGCCCATCGGTAATTCGATGCGCCCGCCCAACCGTTTATTTTTACAGCAAAAGCGCGGCAAACGGGAACGAAACCGTGTGCAACCTTGTTAGCAAAAACGTGTCAAAGTACGTGGCAATGAGGCCGCCCGAACAATATCCTTTGTTTTAGTTTGCGAGCCATAAAGAATCACCATGTTTGTTAGCGAATCAACTCACACTTTACCGATTGCCGACGAATGGCGCGGAGCCTTTCGACTGGATACCTCGCCCGCCGTTTCGGCCCGCGACGCTTTTGTGCCCGCCCTGCCGCATTCGCTGGGCGCGGTCATGCAATCTACCGACGAACCGACGAGCGAAACCGAACGCCATCTGCGCCGCTCGTATGCCACTTTGCATAAACTGCGTGCCGCCGTTTCTCTATAACGTCACATTTATTAAAAACGCCCGCCCCCGTTATCGAGGGCGGGCGTTTGTTTTCGGTTCCTTTACGGCTATTGCCACTTGACGCTGTTTACGGACTTGTCAAACCCGGCGATTTGTTTGGCATACGCGGACGAGGCGGCCAAAAAGCAAAAATCGTAGGCTTGGCCGTTGCGCACGAAAATAACCTGCTTGCTTTGCATGGGCCGGTTTTGCAGCCGGTTTTGCAGGCTGAACGAAAACACCAAATACGCGCCCTTTTCCCCGTTCACAGTTATGGAGCCGACCGCGACCTGTTTGTAGGACGGGTTAGCCTGCTTAACCGAATCCCCCAAATGACGTGCCGCTTCCGGGGTGGCTTTTGTGCCCGGCGGAACGGTGTGCAGCGTTACGTTCATGTTCGAGGTAAAGCCGGAAACGGTCGGGCCGGAATAAATGACGACAGCCCGCTGGGCGGCGGGCGGCAGTTTCGACCGATCCATTTTTGTGTAGCCCGTCGGGGGGACGAGCGTAATTTTGGCTTCCGGCACTTTGACCGGGGCCTGCGCCCATGCCGCGACAGCGACAAACAGCACAAAAGCGAGCGCGGCGCAGACGCCGGATATTTTTCGCATCAACCGTCCTTATTTTTCGCTGGCATCACTGAAATCGGACGCTGGCGACCGCGCGGTCGAACGCGCCGACCTGATTATAAAAGGCATTATCCGCGCTCGTGAAGGTCAGCGTGTAGCGCGTTCCCTGATGGGCGAGCTGCACGATTTTGGTGCGAATGACTTGCTTGGGCATGATCACCGTGCCGATAACCCAAACCGCCGGTTCCCCACCCACTCGGTACGTACCGAAGGCGACATTGCGAGCAGACGGAAAGCCCTGTTTGAACTGACCGCTCATTTTCGAGGCCGAATTCAGATTGTACACCGCGCCGGGTTCGGCAACTCCGGTTCGCACGTTGAAATTGGCGCGGAAGCCCTTCATCGCCACGGGGCTGACCACATCCATCACCCAGCCCGGCGTATGCTTGGCAGACGCGCCGGGCGTTTGCGCAGTGACAATAGTCGAGCCGCGCGGCGGAACCAAACTCATACGGGTTCCCGGCGCATGGACGGCCTGCGCGTGCGCCTGCATCCCAACCAATGCGATTACGGCGGGCAATAAAAAGCGTGGTATTTGCATAACGGGTTTCTTTCTCCGGGCGTTGCGCCGGTGTCAGTTCCACTTGATGCTGGCGACCGATTTATCGAACGCGCCGACCTGCCGGGCGTAGACGGACTCGTCGGCGGTAAAGGAAATGGTATAGCGCATCCCGGCATGGGCCACTTGGACGACTTTGGCGTGGACAACGTACTTGGGCATCGTGATAACGCCGGTGACGAACGAGGCCGTATCGCCGCCGACGCGGGTCAAACCGGTCGTGACGCCTTTAACACTCGGCGAGGCGCGCTTCATTTCCGCGCTCATCGCGGGCCACGTGCGGGCATCGTACACCACGCCCGGTACGGCGGGGGCAACCATGACATTGAAGTTGATACGATAGCCGGTTTTGGCGGGTGGGCCGCCCACGTCCAAAACCCAGCCCTTGCCGTGCTTTGCGGTTTGCCCGGGAATCTGTCGCGTGACGATGTTCGATCCCATCGGCGGCTGAATCGACATGTGGGCTTCCGGCAGTTTCACGATGACCTGCGCCCGCGCGGGCGAGTCCGCAAACACCATCAAGCCAAGCGATGCAATCGAAGCAAAGGCAGCGCCTGCGCTGCGGGCCGAGCCACGTAAAAAAGCATAATTTCGCATATTTGCTCCCCTTATGTTTTTTTACGTACCCGCTTTGCGCCGTTTTTACAGCCAAACAATGCTGGCAATCATCTTGTCGAACGCGCTCGCGTCCCGGTCAAACGTGGACGCGGCGGCGCTGAACGTCACGGAAAACAGTTTACCGTCCTTTATAAAAGCGACGAATTTGGCCTTCACAGGAACGTCGTTTTGCTCGTAGCCGTAGGTAATGGACGCGCCGGATACACCGTCGATGGAAACGCTTCCCGTGCCGAACTTCTTATAGTTCGGCATCGCCTGCCGCATCTGACCGTCGAGTTGTTGTATCCCGGTTTGGGGCGTGAAACCGGCACTGCTGGTATCGACCACAATGTTTATATTGGGACGAAATGCGTCGGCATCCGACCCCAAGTACACCGCGACAATTTGCGACGGCAATCCTGCGGGAAGGTCGGCGCGCAGCGTGTATTTATAGCCCGCCATTGGCAAAAGGGCAAAATTCGCCTCGCTAATCGTCATGGAACCTGTGGCGGGCCTGCGCTTGGGTTGCGGCGTCGGTTCTACCGGTTCGGGCTTTTTAGGCGCGGGCTTGACGATTAGCGAAGGCTTCGGCGAAACGGGAACTACGTTATTTGCGGGCGCGGCATCCACAAACGAAAAATCGCCGATAAGTTGGCTGCTTTCGTCGGGGTGCTGCTCGCCCCCGCTTTCTTTTTGCACCGCGCCGCGCACGCGCTTGAACAAACTTTCAATCGGCAAACCGGGGGTTGCGATATTTTTTAGAAGAACCGAGGTGTACAACCCGTTTTGCCCGTCGCCGTTGTCGCTCGCCGTTTCGCCGAAGCCTGCGGCATACGCGATGAACGCGCCGGTCGGGGCGTTCACTTTGGCAAGACCGGACTGTCCGTCGTCGCCGCGCAAACCGCGCGGCAGCGGATCGTTGCGGCAGGCGTCCAAAATGAAGATGCGAAGTGGGCAGCCCGCTTCTTTGGTCGCTTCCAAAAGCCGTGTGAACGGGTACGCCAAATCCGGCACGTCGCGCTTGTGCGTAATGCCCGCGTTATTGACGGGCACAAAGTAGTTTTGGCCCTCGTTTGTAACGCCGTGGCCCGAATAGTACACAAGGGCGAGCGTGTGCGTGTCCAGACTGTCGGCCCAAGCGTTTGCGGTTTCGCGCATTTGTATGAGCGTCAAATCGTATTTGAGCGTGACCTTGAAGCCGAGTTTGGTTAGTGCTGCCGCCATATCGCGGGCGTCGTTGTGCGGGTTTTTGAGCGGCTTGTATTCGTAGTTCGTATTGCCGATAACGAGCGCGGCCTTTTTGGTCACGTCGGCGTCGGCGCGCGGCGACTCGTCAAGGGCGCGAACCAAGTCTTTTTTACTCGGCGGGCTTGCTTTTGCCTGCTGGGCATGAGCCATCGACGGGGCGGTAAGCGCAAGAAGTGGAAGAAACGCAACAAAGGATGCGGAAAAACGCGGAAACGAAGGCGGCATGAAACACTATTCCCGTGCGGATTTTCTCCATTATCGCACAGGCCGTATCACGCTGCCACCGTTATTGCGAAGCGCCGCTTACTGCCATTTCAAACTTGCGAGCAAAGCGTCGAATGCGCCGACCTGTTTGGCGAACACCGATGCCGCGCACGTGAACGTAAACACATACTGCTTGTTGTTGTGAATGACAAGGACTTGCTTGTTTTGCATCGGGGCTTTGGGGAAAGCGTAGGTTCCCAGCAAGTACGCGGCTTTTTCGCCGCCGACCGTGAGCGTCCCCGTGCCGTCTTTTTTGTAAACCGGCTCGGATTTTTTCAGCGTGTCGCCCAGTTGCTCGGCAGCGGCGGTGTCGGCTTTTGCGGGCGGCTGATTGTTTTGTACGACCAGATTGATGTTCGTTGCGACCTGCCCCGTCGTCGGCCCGACGAACACGAAAACGGCGGGCTGCAAACTGGCGGGCAGCTCTTTGCGGGCGATAAATCGGTAGCCGGGCGGGGCGGCAACCGACAATCCCGCCTCCGCGACCACAACGCGCTGTCCATCGGGCGCGATTTCAGCGGCGCGCGCGGCTTTCGGTGTGGCGGGCGGCTGCGCGAACGCACCGGACGCAGCGATGCCGGGCACGGCAATCAAGGCTAAAAGCCCCAATGCCATAAATGCGCCCGCGCCCGGTTTGTAAAAACGATAAATGTGTGCCATAAAATGCGCCCCCACTTATGCTTTACCCAATGCTTCGTCAAGCAAGCGGTTCACATCGTCGGGGCGGGCGCGGCCTTTGGCTTCCTTCATGATCTGCCCAACCAAAAAGCCTTTGGACTTGTCGGCCCCAGCCTTGATTTTGGCGACCACATCCGGGTTCGCGGCAACCACGCGGGCCACCATATCCTCGACTTCGCTCGCACCCGAAACCGTCAGCCCTTGCTCGGCGATAACCGCTTGGGCCGTTTTACCCGACGCAAACATGGTTTCCAAAACGCCTTTGGCGATTTTTCCGGTTATCGTGCCCTTTTCGATGAGGCCAACCAGTTCCGCCAAGTTTCCCGCAGGAACCGGCGTTTGGTACACGGGCGTACTCGCATTATTGGCGAGGCGCGTCAAATCACCCAAAAGCCAGTTGGCGACGCCTTTTTTATCGCCCGACCCTTTGGCGGCCTCTTCGTAAAAATCGGCGAGCGGGCGCTCCGCCGTTAAAAGGGCGGCGTCGTGGCCGGGCAAACCGTACTGCTCCATAACCCGCTTCTTTTTGGCGAGCGGCAGTTCAGGCAAGCCGCTTCGTACCTGCTCGACGTACTCGCCGGACAGCGCGACGGGCAGCAAATCGGGGTCGGGGAAGTAGCGGTATTCTTGCTCCACTTCCTTGACGCGCTGCAAAACGGATACGCCCTTGTCGTCGTCCCAGCCGTAGGTGGCCTGAATGACGGTTCCGCCCTGCTCCAACACTTCGGCCTGCCGCTTGGCCTCGTACTCAATCCCGCGCAAAACGGAACGGAACGAGTTCAGATTTTTGAGTTCGGTTTTGACGCCAAAGGTTTCCGACCCGACCGGACGCACGCTCACGTTCGGCTCGGCCCGCAGACTGCCCTGTTCCATTTTGCCATCGGTCACGCCCAAGTAAACGAGAATGGCGCGCAACGTTTCCGCGTACAGCGATGCTTCTTCCGCCGTTTCGATGTCGGGTGGGAACGCGGTGACAATTTCCATGAGCGGCACGCCCGCGCGGTTGTAGTCCATCACCGAATAGCCCAAGCCCTCACTATGGATGGACTTACCGGTATCCTCTTCCAAATGGACGCGCGTAATATGGATTTTTTTGGTCGTCCCGTCGGCTTTTTCGATTTCCAACCAACCGTTGACGCCAATCGGCGTGTCGCCGTACTGCGAAATCTGGTAGCCTTTCGGAAGGTCGGGATAAAAATAATGCTTTCGGTGGAAAATAGTCAGCGGCGAAATATCGCAGTTGAGCGCGAGCGCGGCTTTCATCACGAGTTCCACGGCCTCTTTGTTGATGACGGGAAGCGTGCCCGGCAAGCCCAGCGTAACCGGGTCGGTGCGCGTGTTCGGGTCGCCGCCAAAGGCATTCGGGCACGGCGAAAACATCTTGGATTCGGTCAACAATTCGGCATGGCATTCCATACCCACACTCGTTTGATAATGGCTCATAATAAATTGATTTATTGGGTTTCGTCGTCAGGTTGGTTTAACGGACGCATGGCGGCGTGGCGAACACGTAAAACGCGAACAATACCCTCGGTCTCGTTTTCCTGCGGTTCAATGATGTGAAATAAAACGCGGTATACCATACTGCCTTCACCAAACAGCATAAAGCGCCTTTGCGTTCCGGGGTAAACAGCGTTCCCTTCTTCGGATATGGGAAAACGCTGTGGCATCGCCGACAGTTTGATTCGCATAGCGGCGCGAAGACCGTCGTACCAGTAGGACGCAAAATCTGGCCCCATGCGCGCCGAAAACCGGAAATACGCATCTTCGGCTTCAGCCTGCGCCTGATCTGTTAATTCAACTACATACGTTGTCATTACGAGGCGCTATTTCGTTTCGGCGAATGCGGCGTCAATACGCGCCCAGTCTTCGGACGTTAAAACAACGTCGTTTTTTCCCCAGTCATCGGGAAATCCATGCTTTGTTTTTTGCTCATCAAAAAACTGAGTTAGCGATTTAACCCCTTCAGTTTGGGCCTCAAGAATAGACATGGGTTCTTGTTCAAGTCGCGTTAATGCGTCGGTTATAACTGCGACGGCAAACGTATTGGCATCCGCGATTTTTGTTTTTGGCAAAACGGCTTCCAAACGAGCGGCAAGGGTATCATCAAGCGAAATGGTGAGCATTGGCGTCAATTTCCTTGCGCTTATTGTAGCACACGGCAATGAACACGAAAAACGGCCCGCCATTTTCGGCGGGCCGTTTTTCTGTGTGATGCTGGAACCATTGCCCCTATGCCTTGCGCTTGCTGCGGAGCAGGGTTCGCAGGTACAAATCGGTGACGGGGCGTTGCGCGTAGTTTTGGCCCAACAACTGTTTGAGTTTTGCGATGGCGACGGCGGGATCGTCGCCGGTTTCGCGTTTGTGATGGAGCCAGAATTTTTGCCACCAGTCGGCGGGCTGAACTTTCGCGCCCTCGTACTCGGTGATGCGGCCCGTGTTGCCGCCCGTTACCAAACTCCCGATTGCGTCGCCGTGCGCGTACACGCGGTCGATTTGATCTTTGATTTCTTGTAAATCGTCGCGCGATACGACGCCGTTATCGGTCGCCTTGTAAAACTGCACGGTGACGCGCACGGGGAACTTGGGGTCGCGCTCAATCGGCAAACTATCCATTTCCGTGTACGGGCCTTCCAACTCGCCGTGCCCGATGACCGCGTTTTCCACATTACTGGTGTCGGCGCGGCGGGAGCGTTCCATCGCCATCGGGGCAGCCGGGGCGGCCCCCGCTGCCATATCGTACATCATGCGCTGTGGGCGCGGCTTTTGTTTGAGCGGGATTTGGATAAGCAGCACCATATTGAGGCCGGTTTCGTCCGGCCCGACCGTCGGCCCGATGTGCCCGCTTTGCGCGTCGCCGCCGGATGCTCGAAAATCGGATTCGCGCTTGCCAGTCAAACTCGCGCGCTGCCCGCGCAGGTTGTAAAAAAGCCGCTGGCCCCACACGCTGCCGGTTTCAAAAGCGTCGCGCGTATTGTCGATAATCGTCGCCGACGTGCCTTCTCGGGTGGCGAGAACGGTCAGGACGGCGGGGTCGTTTTTGCCACTTTGGTAGTTGAACAACACGGGATTAAAGGTTGCCTCGCCTTGTTTGGGAACCGGCAAAAAGCAGGCCTGCGCGGACACCAGCACGCGGGCGTCGCGGTCGGGGGCGAGCAGCGATTTCTTTTTCGCCGTCCACGATTTTGCATTCGTCAGAAACGGCGTCGGGTTTTCCAAAAAATCGTACAACGAAATACGGCGTAGATTCGGCGTTCCGCTGCCGGGCTTTTGATTTCCGACAAGGAGCGTGAAATCGCGCGGGTCGATGTCGGACGTTTTATCGGAAAAGTTGGGATGGCGAATCACGGGCATCGCCGTCACTTGCATCGGGCCGCCCGCTTTAGGGCGGGTTGCGACCTGAATGGTCATATCCGAAATGTTCGGCCCGACCGATGAGCCATAAAATCGTCCCGTATCTTCCCACGTCAGGTTCAAAATGTTCAGACCGAAATGCTGCGCGATCCGCTGGGCGTCGCGGTCATTCGTCATGGTCGCCGTTTTCTGCACGGCTTTCCGATAATCCGGGGCCGACGCGGGCACGGCGGCGCGTTTAGGATTCGCCCCCTTTGCGGTATCGGCTTCGGCGGGCTTGGTTGCGCCAATCGCGGCGGCGAGTGCGGCGGGCACAAGCGATAATGCGGTAGCAAAAACAAACGGTTTTTTGGTTTTCATGTTTTTTCCTCGACGCCGACCACAGTGAACAACCGGCGAAAACGTCAGCGTCAACAAGTTAGTTCCTGCTTGTGCCCAAATCGTTCAATGAAGCCGAGGAAATTTTTAGGATGCGGCGCGCCGTGCGGTACACTGCATGAAATGGCGACACAAAAGCGCAAATGCACGGACGCGGCGGGCTTTTCTTTAACGGAACTGCTAACCGTTTTGGGTATCGTCGGGATTTTGTCGGCGATTGTTTTCCCCGTGTTTTTCACCGTCCGCGAAAACGGGCGTAAAACCGCGTGCGCGTCCAATCTGCGACAAATCGGGCAGGCGTTTACGCAGTACGTTTCCGATTACGACGGCGTTTTTCCCGGCGCGCTGTCCGGTTCCTCGACGACCAATGTGCACCGAATTCGCGGCCCCATTTGGATGCACGGTCTTTTGCCCTATACCGGCAAAACGCTTTTGGTTTGCCCCGACCGGGAGCTTCCCGGAATACTCGGCAAAGCGGCAGTTGTGGCTGCCGCGCGCGGTTCCGCCTCTAATCCACGGATTTCAGGCTACGCGATGAACTATCGCATCAGCGAGCGCGTGCCGAATGCCACGCCGCTGCCGTCCATTCATTTGAGCGGACAATCGGAAGCGCGCTTTCGTTTCCCCGCCGTAACCGTGCTGGCTTTTGATGCGCGTGTCGGAATAACGGCTATGAATTATCCCGATGTGGACACATGGGCCTACGAGTCGGCAGAAATGCAGGCCAAATGGCCCAGAGTAAATCGAACGGTGTGGAGTGCAATCGATTATAGACAAGCGATTCGCCAGCAAAACGGGGGAGCACGACGGCACGGTGGAGGCGGCGCAAATTATGTCTTCGCCGACGGACACGTCAAATGGCTCAAACCCGAGCAGTTATCGCCCAGTCCAACCAGCGACGGATCGCATCCCGGCTTCGGCTTGTAGCAGAGATTAGGAAAGTTCTTCCAAAAGAGCAATTATTTCTTCGTCGGTCTCCGGCGTTTGCAAAATGCCCAGAATGCGGTGCATTCCGTTTGTGCCATCGGTCGGCGGATTTTTAGGCTGAATGGCGAGTACCCAATCCGGTGGACTTTTGGGGCGTTTTGCCTGTGCTTGAAGCGCAATTTCCATTGCGCGGGCGGCGCGGCCATCGGGCGTTTCGTCCAAAATTTCGTCGTCAGTGTCGCGCATGTCTACGGTTGGTGTCATAATTGTCGGGTCCTTATCTGCATTGTAACGCGAAAAAGCCCGGGCCGATTTCGCTGATTTGGGAGATAGGCGCGGGCTTTGTTGTGCCGTTCGGCGCGCGGGTTAGGCGACCGGGG
>CAXTBP010000080.1:0-22843 GCA_964241985.1 uncultured Armatimonadaceae bacterium
CCCGCCGAACGAGGCTTTCAGTTCCGGTGTGTAACGCGGGCCGCCGCCGATGGAGTCGCGCGTAAAAATAAAGGCGACACCCCGTTTGCCGAGTTCCCGGGCGACGTAATTGTAAATTTCGGCAATGCCTTCGTCATACGGCGCGTTCTTTTCGGCTCGCGGCGATAGGTGAACGCCCACACGCGACGCGCCCCAAACCGCAATCGCCGCATCGGTGGCTTCAAGCAAAAAGCGCGCGCGGTTTTCCACACTGCCGCCGTATTCGTCGGTGCGGGTGTTGGAGTAAGGCCGCAAAAACTGTTCGGGCAGATAGCCGTTCGCGCCGTGGATTTCCACGCCGTCGAAGCCCGCCTCTTTCGCGTTTTGCGCGGCCCGCCCGTAATCGGCAATCGTTTCCTTTATTTCGTCGAGCGTCAAAGCGTGCGGAATCGTGTAGTCCACAGGTTTGCCGCCCGGAACGCGCACGTGGCCTTCGGGGGCAATCGCGGACGCCGAAACGGTCGGTTGTCCGCCCAGCCATTCGGGGTGCGAAATACGCCCGACGTGCCACAACTGCGCGACAAGCCGCCCACCCGCGTCATGCACGGCCTTGGTAATTTTCGCCCAGTTTTCGGTTTGTTCGGACGACCACAAACCGGGCGTATCCACATACCCCACCCCGCGCGGCGAAATCGCGGTCGCTTCGGTGAGCATCAGCCCCGCCGAGGCGCGCTGCACGTAATACTCGCGCATCAAATCGTTGGGCACGCGCCCCTCGGACGCGCGGCTGCGCGTCAGCGGGGCAAGCACAATGCGGTTCGGGAGCGTCAAATCGCCCAGCGTTAGCGGGTCAAAAAGGGTTGGCATTGGTAAAAGCAATCTGTTGAGGAATTTTGATGCAGCCCGCCTGCCCCCCAATAAGGGGGCAGGCGGGCCAATCTCTGCTTCCTATAAACTATTCCGACCGCACGGGTTCCGGTTCGTCGAGAAGATTTTGTAAATCCAAGCGGCGCGAAACCATGGCGATTTCGCCAGTTTCGGTGCGCGGCCACTCGGATTCGGGTCTGTCCCAATACAACTCCACGCCGTTTTGGTCGGGGTCGCGCAGATACAAGGCTTCGCTGACGCCGTGATCGCTTGCGCCGTCCAATCCGATACCTGCGGCGATTAAACGGCGCAAAGCGTCGGCGAGATGGGCGCGGGCTGGGTACACGAAGGCGACGTGATACAAGCCGGTCGCATAGGCGGGCGGCGGGGCCGCGCCCAGCGATTCCCATGTGTTGAGGCCGATGTGATGGTGGTAGCCGCCCGCGCTCAAAAAGGCGGCTCCGTTCCAAATTTGCGTGATCTCAAAGCCCAGAACGCCGTGGTAAAACGCGACCGAACGCTCCAAATCGGCGACTTTCAAATGGATGTGCCCGACCCGCGCGCCGCCGTTTATGGGCACGAACGGCGCGGCTTGTCTTTCTTCGGTTTCGGTTACCATGGGAGTTCCTCGCCCAAGTGGAAGAATTTGCCGTTGGGGCCGTCCGGGCCGATTAAGGCAAGGTCAACGGACGTTTTCGCGCCGGTCGCCAGATCGAGGGTTCCGCCGGGATTCATGTCGGTTTCGACGGAGCCGGGATGAATCGTGTTGGCCTTGTGCGGCGTGTCCCGCCATTCGTAGGCGTAGCCGGTGGTCAGCAAATTGACGGCGGCTTTAGACGAATTGTAGGCGGGCAATCGGTAACTGGCAATCGGGCTGTTGAAGTCGGCGTTGAGGGCGAGCGATCCCAAAATGCTGGAAACGTTGACGATTCGGGCAGCCTCGCTTTTATTGAGCAGGGGCCAAAACGCTTGCGTGACGGCGGCGAGGCCGAACACGTTGACTTCGTAGGTTTCGCGCAACGCGGAAACCGGAACCTGCGACGGGGCCGCTTGGTCGGCGGCAACCATAAGGCCCGCATTATTGATTAGAATATCCAATCGCCCGAACTGCTGCTCGACGCTTTGCGCGGCCTGCGCAATACTCGCTTCGTCGGTCACGTCTATGGCGAGAAACTGCACGTTTGTTGCGCCGTCGGCTTTCAGTTTATCGACGGCTTCCTGCCCTTTTTTGGGGTCGCGTGCCCCGACCAAAACCGTGATGCCCTGCGCGGCAAGCTGCCGCGCCGTTTCGTATCCGATACCCTTATTCGCGCCTGTCACGAGGGCGATTTTCGTTTCCGCTGCCATAGTTTGTTTAGTCCTTGCTTTCAACGTTGCGCGTTTTGCTTTGCGTAGCAGGCAAGCGCGCCGTATCTTTCACTTTTCTATAAACCGAACATAGTGCAAGCGTTCCACATTTGTTCAATAAATTTTGAACAATGGAAATAAAAACGAAATGGCGATACACTAAACGTAGGAATTTATAGAAAATGAGAAATCTGAACCATCCAACGTTAGAACAACTGTCGCTGCCGCACGTGTTTCATGCCTTATCCGATCCGGCCCGTTTGCAGATGGTGCGCGCCCTTGCCTGTGGACGCGAACAAATGTGCGGGACGGTTACCGGCGAATTGCGGAAATCCACGGCCTCGCACCATTTTAAGGTACTGCGCGAAGCCGGGCTAATTCGCCAACGGCCCGAAGGAACCGCGCTGCAAACCGCCCTGCGCCGCGACGATTTGGAAGCCCGCTTTCCCGGCTTGCTGAACGTCGTACTAAACGGCGGCGATTAAAGCCCCCCTGCCCCCCAATAATGCACGACCGTCGTGCATTATTGGGGGGCAGGGGGGCCAACTATCCCTACCAAGCCACAACCCCATCCTCGTCGAAGTAGCCGCCGGTCGGGCCGTCAGCATCAAGGGTCGCAAGGCGCACGGCTGCGGTCGCGCCCTGTTCGACCGAGCGCGGGCCGCTGTTTTGGTTCAAGTCGGTCGCTACATAGCCGGGGTCGGCGGCGTTTACTTTGATGTTTGCGTCTTTCAACTGCGCCGCCAAAACGACTGTAATCATGTTGAGCGCGGCTTTGGACGAGTTATACGCCAGCGGCTTGACGGCAGCAAAACCCCAGTTCGGGTCGCTGTTTTGTGTGAGTGACCCTAAGCCGCTGGACATATTGACAATCCGCCCCGCATCCGATTTTTTAAGGACCGGCACGAACCCTTTGGTGACCGCCGCCACCCCGAACACGTTGGTTTCGTAGGTTTTGCGCAACACATCAAGATCCAAATCCGTAATCGGCTCGCCCCGGTCGAGCGCAATGCCCGCGTTGTTGACCAGAATATCGAGTTTGCCGAACTGCTTTTCCACCTGCGCGGCGGCCTCGGTGATGCTTTGCTCGTTCGTCACGTCCAAAAGAAGCGCGTGCGCGTCGATGCCTTGTTCTTTGAGATCGTTTGCCGCCTCGGTTCCGCGCTGCACGTCCCGCGCCCCGATAAGTACGGTGATACCTTTCGCGCCCAACTGCCGCGCGATTTCTTTCCCGATGCCTTTGTTCGCGCCGGTAATCAGCGCGACTTTCGTTTCCGTTGCCATAAGTTGTTAAATCCCTTCGATTTGCAGTTTTTGAACCGAAAGGCCGGGCATGGGTTCCCGCTTTGGGTTTACCGGTAAATTTGCCGTGTGGTTAAAACAACTACTGTGCCGGGAAGAACTTAACAGATTTTGTTTCGTCTAAATCAATGGAAATGTGCCGTTTGTACGGCTTATTTCCTGAATTGAAGCCCATCACACCCTTTGTTTTCTAATGCAGTATCGGAGTTTTAAAAACCAAATGTGCATCAGCCTTTTTGACGATTTTAGCGGCGAACCAACGACATGCCGCGACCATAGCCATAATCATAGCCACGACGAAAACGGGCAAATCGCCCCTTTAACCGATTGTTCGCTCAACCGGAGGCGGTTTATCACCCAGTCCGTTTTGGCGAGCGCGGGCTTGCTTGTCGCCACGCCCCTGATTTTGACGCCGCGCGAAGCGGAAGCCGCTGGGGGCGTCCAACTCTTTGCCGCGCCCAAAGCCGACGACCAAAAGAAAGTCGGGCGCGAAGCCGCGCAGCAAGTTTTGCAGCAATACAAGGAAGTCAAAGACGCCCGTTCCCGCCACTTCAACGACATCGGCGCGAAACTGGTCAACGGGCTATCCGCCGACGATCAGAAAAAATGGGACTATAACTTCCACGTTTTGGACAGCGACGAGGTCAACGCCTTCGCGCTTCCCGGCGGGCCGATGTTCATGTTCACGGGCCTGTACAAAATGATGGAAAATGACGACGCGCTCGCCGCCGTGACCGGGCACGAAATGACGCACGTGCGCAAAGAGCATTGGGCCAAAGCCTACGCCAAAAGCCAGCAGCGGCAAACCATTTTAGGCATCGGGCTTAGTATATTTAAGGCAGGGCAGGCCGCGCAAACGCTCGCTGCGGTCGCTGATACCGCAATTGGCAAAAAGTTTTCGCGCGGTGAGGAAGACGAGGCGGATCAAGGGGGCTTAACCGACCTTATCTCCGCCGGGTACAACCCGTCGGGGATGCTGACGCTGTTCAAAACGCTCCAAAAAGTGTCCGGCAACGGCGGCTCCATCGGCGGCGACTTTTTGTCCGACCACCCCCTGACCTCGGATCGCATCAAAAAAACGCAGGAGCGTATCCTGAAACTGACGAACGCGCAGCCCAATCGCCGCTGGCCCGCGACCACGCCGCTCAATTATCAGGCATTGCAGCGCAGTTAAAAAACAAGCCCCCCTGCCCCCCAATAGTGGGGGGTTCCGAAAAAGGCATTTCCGATAGCCGCAAGCATTTGCTGTTTAGGAAAGTCCGTTCAGAACCCCCATTATTGGGGGGCAGGGGGGCCTTTATGCAACCAAACCAGCCCCGCGCGTGTCGTATTGTTGTGCGGCCTCGAAGGAAACGGGCCGCTTAACAAGGAAATCCTAACGTACTATGAAACGCACGCTTTTTGCTTCCTCCCTTTGTTTCGCCGCAGCGAGCGGCGCGCTTCTGATGGCCTCGTCGGGGTGCGGTCGGCAGCAGCCGGTTGCGATGGCCCCGCCCATTACCGCTCCGCCCCCGCAGCAGGCCGCGCAGGGAACGGGCGGCGTATACCAATGGCGTGATGTTCCTGTCGGGCAGCAAGTCCCGATTGACCGTGCGGTTTTCGATCAGGGCGGCTACCAACTCTACGCGCAAACCGGCGACACGATTGTGGTTCCGTTCGCCAACGAAAACCTGTACGTGATGAAGTTCGGGCAGTCCGGCACGGGGCAAATGTATTTCGTGCAGGACGGATCCGTGCCGACCCTTTATGTGCCGCGCGGAGCGGGCATTGAAAATGCCAACGCGCAAGGGGCGCGCTGGTATCCGTTTTCGCAGGATTATCAGTATCAGCGGCCCGTGTATGTGGGTATCGCGCCCTCATGGTCGGCGTTTACCGGCATGGGTTGGTATCCCGGCATGAGTTATTACGGCGGCTATTGGGGCTACAATCCGTATGGCTTCAGCCCGATGTCGGGCATCGTGTTCAACATCGGCGGACGCCCGTACTACGGCTGGAACTCGTACAACAGCTATTATCGCTCCAATCCCACCGGTTTTGTTCGCCCGACACGCACCTTCAACTACGCTTCCACGGGACGCACGGCCCCCGGTTCGTTCGGGCGCAATCGGGGAAGCGGCTCGTTTGGCAGCAGCCGAACCGGCGGCGGTTTCTCGTCGTCGCGTCCCGGCTCTGGCGGCGGAACCGGCTCGTTCGGATCGTCGCGTACCAGCGGCGGATTCTCGTCCAGCAGGCCCGGCTCCGGTTCGTTTGGGAGTTCCAACCGAAACAACACGTTTGGCACATCGTCCAATCGGCCCGGGTTTGGGAGCGGTTCGTCGTCGTCCGGCTCGTCCAGCAGCGGCAGCGGATTCGGCAGTTTCGGACGGCGCAGCGGCGGCAGCGGCTCGTTCGGGAGCAGTTCCAGCGGTTCGTCAGGCTACAGCACGTTTGGCAGCGGTCGGTCATCGGGCGGCTCATTCGGGCGCTCTTCCGGTTCCAGCAGCAGCAGCGGCGGTTTTGGTCGCTCGTCCGGGAGCAGTAGCGGGTTCGGTCGGTCTTCCGGCGGTTCGTTTGGCGGCAGTCGGTCGTCGGGCGGCTTCGGCGGGCGGCGACGGTAAGGAACTAACCCCAAATGAACGACATGGTTTTTCGCACGGGCGGCGACTGGGACAGCACGACCCTTTTCAACAACGGCTTTGAAGTCATGGCCGCCCAACTGTTCGTGGAACTGCGGGCGGGCCGCGACGAATACGACGAGCCGGTCAGAGGCGGCATCTACGAGGGCACGGACTTGACGGCCCTCGTGCGTCCGCAGGAAAACCCGGACGCGCCGTATGACGTTTTGCCGGGCCGTTTGACGCTCATCTTCCCGGCAGGGCAAGTCGTCCTTGAAAACGCGCACCCCGGCGTGTACTTAGACCAAACCCGCGTCTTCCTAAACGGCGACGACATCACGGATCGCATCGTGGATTTGTATGTGGACATCAACGCGGTGGACGATGTGGTTTCGGCATGGCTGACCATCTACAAATCGCGCTTTTTTCTCCGCGACGAAGTCATCACGCACACATTTTTGTAAATTTGAGGCAGGCCTCTCCCCCGGCCCCTCTCCTGAAAGCAAAGGGGAGCCTGTAAAGCGTTGGATATTGCAAATGCGGCAGATTTGAGTTTTCAAATTCTGCACCTTGCACCAAGCATACGACCTATAGGCTCCCCTCTCCTAAGAGGAGAGGGGCCGGGGGAGAGGCCCTATCTTCACCGTAAAGGATTTTTTATGTTCGGAAATAACAACGGCAGCGCGCCCGCGCCGGGCGGCAATCGACCGGCGGCATCAAGCGTCGCGCGGATTGAAAATAATTTAACGCACGTTTTGGTCAGCGGAAACGGCGGGCCGGATAACGTGTCCGTGTTCATAAATGCGCAGCCCGTTCTGCACGGCGCATTGGAAAGCGTAAGCGTTAATATCGTCGCGCCGCAAAGCGATTCCGACAAGGGAACTTTGACCGGCGTCGTGTCGCGCTATCAGGGCGGCGCAGACGGGGCGCAAAGGACGCAGGGATCTACGTCGCTTTTTCCCGGCACGGTAGAAATTATCGCCAAAAACCGGCGTATCGTGATTACCTGCACACAGGACGGGCAGTTCGACGGCTTGTGGCTGGGGGTGGGCATGAACGCCGATGGAACCAGCACGCAACTCGAAGGCGTGCGAAGCCTTCGCGTCACCGTCACGCCCGATTTGGTGGACGCCCGCTTGGGCTGGCTTGACCGCGACGACGACGAAGACTTGCTGGCGTAGCCACTTCTTATGGACTACGAACATTTCGACAACGACGCCCCCGGCACAACAGACGAGCAGTATTTTGCCTTTGCCGAATGGCTGACCGAGCGCGCTGCGAGCGACTTGCGGGAAGCGGACGGCGACCGCGACAAATGGAGGGCCGCGCTCAATCGCTTTTGGAAGCGCGGCTACCGCGCCAATTTGCCCCCCGGCGAATTGATAGATATTCTCAGCGTGAACGAGAACTGCGCCATAGAACGCGCGGAACTTTCCGAAGAAGACACCGAAGAACTCATGGCGATTTTAGCAACACTATCGCCCGACGAGATAAACCAAGCCGCGCTGGATTAACCGCGCGGCTTTTGTTTTCTCGTTTTTTCGACAGTCGCCCTTTTCCTCCTTTGGTTGCGGCGGTTCAGAGAATGTACCGCAATTCGGTTGAGCGAGCGTAATTTGTGAACTACGATACCTTCGACAGCGATGCCCCAAATACAACGGACGAAGAATATGCTGCCTTTGTTGAATGGCTTTCCGAGCGTACCGCGAATGAACTGCGCCAAGCCGAGGGCGACCGTGACAAATGGAAAATCGCGCTAAGTCGCTACTGGAAACTCGGCTATCGCGCGAATCTGACGCCCGGGGAACTGATAGATTTTTTAGGCGTGGATGCCGGGTGCATCATTGAACGCGCCGGGTTTGCTTATGATGCGGAAGAAGGCGATGAAATCATGGCGATTTCGGATGCCTTAACACCGGACGAAATAAGTCCCGACGCTCTGAAATGACTGCGCAACTTTCGTTTGTCTGCCCATTTTTCCGACACGCACAGGTTTCTGCGCCGCACCGACGCGGTAAAAACGGAGCAAAGGGCGAACCATCGCCCAAACGCAAATAAGGAAACAAACGCGATGGCGCAAGGGGATAAATCCGCCTACACCGACAAGCAGAAACGGCAGGCTTCGGCTATCGAAGAAAGCTACGAGGAACGCGGTGTTCCCGAAAAAGAAGCCGAGGCCCGCGCATGGGCAACCGTCAACAAACTGTCCGGCGGGGGCAAGCAATCCGGTTCGGGGCGGTCAACGTCGCGGAGTGAGGCCGCCAAAAAAGGCTGGGAAACCCGGCGCAAAAAGGAAGGAGGCAAATAAACCATGAGCAGCGAAGTTCATAAACGGGACGACGTAAACCCGGAGCGCAGCGAATACGAGCACGGCGATGTCGAGTACGCCGATCCGACCAACAAAAAGTACCCGATTGACACGCCCGAACACATCCGCGCCGCCCACAGTTACGTCAACCACAAAGACAACGCCGCAAAGTACTCTGAGGCCGACGTGAAAACCATCAAGGCCCGCATCGACAAAGCGGCAAAAAAGCACGGCATAGAGATTAGCACCGATTGACGGAAAAGCCGCGCCTTGCGGGCGTGGCTTTTTGGTATTTAGCGGCGGCGTTGCGCCCGGCGATACCGTAACAAATCCCTTTTACAGCGAGGTACGAAGTGGCATCAAGACAAAAGGAAGCCATCTGCGCTCCGGTTTTGCCGGTCGATATTGTGCGGGAATTGCAATCACCAAACGAAACGGTGCGGGCCAAAGCCGTGCGGAAACTGTGCCCGTGCAGCAATGGCTGGGCGGGGTTTGAAGCGCATTTGGGATGGGCGCAAATTGACGAAAGACCCAAGCCCCGTGGTTCGCGCCGCCGCGCTCCATGTTTTCGAGGACGCCGCCCAAATGCAAAGCGACGGCTTGCCAACCAATCCGCGCGAAGCGCGAAACGAACTGCTCCGCACCCGGCGCAATTCCCGCTTCGCCCGTGACGCCGATGAACTGCCAAACCGCCGACCGTCAAACCGCGCACAACAAACCCGTTGAAATCAAGGGTACAATAAGCCCGTTTTTGGTTCTTTCCGAAACCCAAATAGATTGGCGTTGAAATGTTGAGTACTGTTGGCTATTTCGGTTTGATGTACGGCGTTATCGCATTTGCGTGGATTTTCGGCAGAGCGATTGCGCATCGCCGTATCGGGGCCGCGTTTCAAGAAAAGGTTCCTTTGACGGCGTGCGGGCTTTTTCTTCTTTTCCCCTTTTGGCCCTACGCGCACGTCGCCGCGCAAACCGCATGGTACGAAAAAGAGCTGCGCCCCGTTGTACAGCAATCGCTCCCAGAAGCCGACACCGACGGAACTCCGATAGCGAACTTCCGGGTGTTGACGGTTACACGCCGGTTCGCCCGCGTGTATGTCGTGCAAACCGATACCGGCGGGCCGCGCAACGCGGACAATCCCGGCATCGGCACGGTTTTCGCTTTGTCGCGCACCAAAACCGGCTGGAAATACAATTACCATCGGAACGTATGGTCGGACAACGGAAACGCCGAGGGCAATGTGTTCCCGCCCTACCCCGAAGGGATGTAATCGCCGCCGCTACGCTTCCGCGCGCCGCCCAACGGTTACGCCATACTCGGCGAAAACGGCGGCGACGGCTTCGTGATTTTTCCGTTCGCTATCGCCGCCGTAGTAGGTTTGGCGCAGGGAAAAGCGAACAGCGCGCGGGTCGGCCCCGAAGTCAAGCAGAAGACGAACGGTTTTGACGTGCCCCCCGTTTGCCGCGCATTCGAGGGCGCGGTTCAAATCCCATTGCTCGACCGTTCCGGTTTCAAGCAGCAGGCGCGTCGTGCGGGCACTCCCGCCGCCTGCGGCAAGGCTCAAGGCGGTGTTGCTATCGCGGGTTTCGTGGCGGCTCACGGTCGCGCCTGCGGCAAGTAAAATTTCTACCGCGTCCTTGCGCCGCCATAGACAAGCCCATGCGAGCGGCGTTCGTTTTAAGGACGTTGTAACGGCGTTCACGTCCGCGCCGGAGGCGATAAGAAAACGCATGAGGTCGGGGCCGGGCACGGCGGCCAAGGCTTCCCCGCCGTTGTCCGGCCCCAACCCATAAGTCTCCACCAGCCATCGAGCAACGGTATCCCCGTTGCGGCTCCCTACGGCGGCCCGCAGAATGCGACTATATCCGGTTTCTCCCTGCGCGGCGGGGTCTGCTCCGTGCTGAATTAAAAATTGTACGAGGCCCAGATTATCCTGCCCAGCTGACGCCGAAAGCGGCGTGCGTCCCCAATCATCGGCTTGGTTGACGTTTGCGCCGCATTCGATCACCACGTGAACAAGGCGCTCGTCATTGGACAAGCACGCCAGCGTTACAATCGGCGTGTTGTTTCGGTCAGCCGTTTTCTTAGTCGCCGCGCCCGCGTCAATCAAGGAGTGCAAAAGAATATGGCTGCCGTGCGCGACGTCCACCTCCCGCGAATCAAGGCGGCAATACCCGTTCCACTCTACGTCCGCGCCGCGCGCAAGCAGCCGCCGCACTATCCTTTCGCAACCGCGTTCGGCGGCAAGCGTCAGTGGAGCAACTTGGGTGTAGCCGCGCCACGGGAACGCAGCAGGATTGCTTCGGTACAGCCGCCGATTTACCTCTTCGCCGTCGTCTAAAAATACGCGCGCCACGTCAGCGTAGTTTTGCTCGACGGCCTCCTGAAACGCCCGCGTTTTTTGGTAGGAGCGGACGCCCGGGCGTTCTTTCCAATAGTCGTTTTGCAGAAGTGTTCGCATCATACGGGCCGCGTCACGGTTTTGCAGCGCCTGATGCAAAACCGTTCTGACGTTTTCGGAAGCCGCCGCCGGATCCGCGCCGCGTTTAAGCAAATCTTCGGCGACTTGGGGCGTTCCGTACTGCGCCGCCCAAAACAGCGCGGTTCGGCCCCGCGCGTCGCACGACAAAACGTCCACGGTTTCACACGACAAAAGCCGCCCGGCGATTGCCGAGCGGCCCAACTGTATCGCGCGGCACAGCGGCGAAAAACCGCGTCGATCTTTTTCGTTTGCATCCGTTTGCGGCAGCGCGAGCAAACGGACGACTTCGGTTGCGTCGTTTGCCCAAATCGCCGCGTGCAGCGCGTTTCGTGCCATTGAAACAAATTTCTACGACTGCGCGATGCGCCCGGTTTCGTAGAGGGCTTTTTCCAGATCGTTGTTGAGGGGTTCAACCAGCACTTTGCCGTCGCCCAAATCGACGACGGGAATTTTGGTTCCGCCGCTCAGGGTTTCCGCCGTGCGTTTCATCGCCTCGTCCTTGTCGATATTGTAATAGTTGAATTCGATGTCGAGTTCTTGAAGAAATTGCCGGGTGCGCGTCGTATCGCCGCACCAATCCGCCCCGTATACTGTGACCGCGTGATGCAGTCCGTCGCTTTGCGCCATTTGTTTGTTGTTCCTTAAATAGCCCCCCTGCCCCCCAATAAGGGGGTTCTGAATGAGCCTGCCCTTGCCGCGAGTTTATGCGGCTATTGGAAATGGCGTTGTCAGACCCCCCTTATTGGGGGGCAGGGGGGCTGAATCTTTCTTACTTATACCCGCAGGCGCAAAGCCCTACCCGTCGCGGAGCCAGCGGGCCGCGTCGCGGGCGTGATAGGTGAGAATAATGTCGGCCCCGGCCCGCTTGATGCCCGTGAGCAGTTCCAAAACCGTGCGCTTTTCGTCGATCCAGCCGTTTTGCGCGGCGGCTTTTACCATCGAATACTCGCCGCTCACGTTGTAGGCGGCCACCGGAACGTCCACGATTTCGCGCACGTCGCGCACGATGTCCAAATACGGGAGCGCGGGCTTGACCATGATGATGTCGGCCCCTTCGGCAATATCCAAACGCACTTCGCGCAGGGCTTCACGGCGGTTTCCCGAATCCATTTGGTACGAACGGCGGTCGCCGAACTGGGGCGTGGATTGAGCAGCCTCACGAAACGGGCCGTAGAAAGCGGAAGCGTACTTGGCGGCGTAACTCATGACGGGCGTATCCGAAAAACCGTGGCTGTCCAAACCGCGCCGAATCGCCCCGATGCGCCCGTCCATCATATCGGACGGCGCGATAATGTCCGCCCCGGCCTCGGCGTGCGACAGCGCGGTGCGCGTCAAAAGATCGAGGGTCGGGTCGTTGAGAACGCGCCCGTTGTCGATGAGGCCGCAGTGTCCGTGGTCGGTGTATTCGCACAAGCACACATCGGTCACAACCAAAAGTTCCGGCAGTTCGCGCTTGATGGCCCGCACGGCTTTTTGCACGATGCCGTCACTCGCGTAGGCTTCGGTTCCTTCGGGGTCTTTGCTGGCGGGCAAGCCGAACAGCAAAACGGCGGGAATGCCCTCGCTATGGGCCGCTTCGCATTCGCGCACCAAAGTATCCGTCGAAAACTGAAACACGCCCGGCATCGCGCCAATCGGTATTTGGACGTTTTGCCCATGCCCGACAAACAGCGGGTAGATAAAATCGCGGGCCGCGAGATGCGTTTCGCGCACCATGCCCCGCAAAGCGTCGGTTCCGCGCAGCCGCCGAGGGCGATGAATTAAAGAACTATGTTGTGTATTTTCCATTATTTGTTTTCTAAAATTGGCGCGTTCGATTTGACGCGATGGTCGATGTCGGGAAAGGCTTGGTTCCAAAAAAGCAATTTATCCCACGCTTCGTCCATGTTTTCGGCAATAAAAGAATCGCGGCCCGGAATCATAGAACCGTGCATATAAATTTTGCCGTCTTCAGCAACGAGCAACACGTTGCCTTCGCCGTCCACCTGTCCGATGGGATACACCTTTTGTCCAAGAAAATCCATCCACGAAAAGACTGCTGCCACTTCTTCTTTACCATCGGCAGCCATGACCGGATCGATGTAAACGCTTGCCGCTCGGCCCAATAAACCGGGGTGTTCGCGCGACCATGTATGAATCCAGCCGAATTCGCTCAAGATTTGGGTGGCGGTATCGAATGGCTCAATTCGCAAATCGGACAAAGTGGTTATCCAAACGTCCAGTATTTCTACCGGTATTCGTCTGCCTTGGTACCAACCGGCTTCTATTAAAATAGTTTGCGTTTCAGGTTTCATGCCTGCTTTTATCGTATCGCAGCGGGGAACATTGGGCGAAACGCCCGGCACGAAACATCGGTATAAATTGGTATAATGATTTTTATTCGGCGGAGTAGGGCGGTATTAACGCCACTTTTTGCCGGTTGGCGTGTCATATCGGGTATAACTCAAACGAAATCGCGGCGCGCGGGGCCACAGCAGAAGGGCAGCGCGGTTGGGCGAGGAGAAACGGCGTTTTATGTTTAAGCGTTTTTGGAATTTAATCAAGTCCTTGCTGGGCAAGGGCATCGACCAGTTGGAAAACCCCGAACTGCTTTTGGAACAAGCGCAAACCGAAATGCGCGAGGTGCAGGCGCGCAACCGGCAGCGAGCGGTCGAAGCGGTCACGGCGAAAAATAATTTGCAGCAGTCGGTCAACGACACGCAGTCGCGCGTCGATAATTTGGGCAACAAGGCGGAACTGGCCCTCAAACGCGGCGACCGCGATTTGGCCTTGCAGCTTCTCAAAGAAAAGCAATCCTACGATCAAAGCCTGCAATCCATGAAGGTGCAGTTGGAGCGGGCGATTGAGATGAGCGAGCAGGTCAAAACCGCTATCCAACGCGAAGAGGAAAAAATCCGCCAAAAAACCGCCGAAGCCTTGGCCCTCAAATCCGAATGGAAAAACTCGCAAATCCAGATCGCTATGGAAAAAGCGTTCGACGGGTTGCAGGGTATGGAAGGCGTGGACAACTCGTTTGGCCGCGCGAAAGATAAAATCCGTAGCGCAACCTCCGAATCGCTGGCCCGCAACGAAATCAACAGCGGGCGCGTAGAATCCAAAATCGCCGCGCTTGAAGCGAGCGAAGGCGACATCGCGGCTGAAAACGAACTGGCCGCCCTCGAAGCCAAGTTGGGCTTGGGTTCGACCCCGGCTCCGCAGCCGACCGTCAAGGTGGAAGATTCGTCGGTCATGAGCGAATTGGAGCGGTTGGAAGCCAAAATCGGCGGCTCGAGCGGCTCTAAGTAATCTACACGGCCCCCCTGCCCCCCAATAAGGGGGGGGTTCTGAATTGTCCCGCCTATACCGCGAAATGGTGCGGTTGTCGGCGACGGTATTTTCGGAACCCCCCATTATTGGGGGGCAGGGGGGCCTTTCTTCGGTTTTCCACAAAGAAGAATCCATGCCCACCCCGCAAATCTCCAACCAATCCCCCGACGCCCTCATCGTCGATGATTTCCGCCTTTTGGACGCCCGCGAAACCTTGCGCTGTCCGTGGGAGACCGAGCAAAATCTCCTTATACAAAGCGTGTTGGGTCACGCGCACGAGGGGCACGGTGCGTTTCGGGGGCGGCGCTTCGTCAACACGACGATGGACGATATTTGCCGCGCCCTGCGCCTTGACCCGCAAACCGTGCGTCGGCAGCGGCAGCGGCTTATCGACGGCGTGACCGAATATGCCGAGGGCATTTTGTCCGGCGCGACCGACGGCTCGCTTTTGGTGGACTCAAATAATAGGCCGTTGCTGCACATGGGCAGTTTGGCGTTTTTGCCGCCCGTCGATGGCAAGGCCGTTTTACGCGGCTTTTATTTGGGCGGATTGCGCGACGACAGTACTATCCGCATCAACGCCGAGCGGCGGTACAACTTGGCTATTGGCGGCGGGGACTCGTATATGGTCAATCTTGCCGCGATGGAACGCGCGGGACTGAACGCCGACCTACTCGCCCACCAAAACCACGACGAGGCCGACATCGAAAGCCTGCGCCGAAGTGGCATAATCGTCGGCGACGGCGGCGTGGACGACAAAGAAACCGAATATCTGTATATCCGTCACCGCTTGGGCTGCGGCACGAGCGACGACGCTTGCATTGTGCTGGCCGGTTTGCTGCACGGATGGAGCGCGGGCGTGGGCGCGTTTTTGGCGGACGCCGTGGACACGCTGGAAAAATACGTGCCGGTTTTCGGCGGCAAGGACGGCGCACTCGCGCTTGCAATCGAAAAACGCCTCCCCGATTTGAACTTGACGCGAACGGACGTGGAAGATATGGCCTACTTATGCGCGGACGAATCGCACACGGTTCCCGATTCGTCGCTGCGGCATTTGATTTCGGTTGACCGAAAAGTCGATCAATGCGCCGCCGAAGCGCATATCCTGTTTTTGCTAAACCGCCCCTACGCCCCGCTCGGCTTGTCGCACGAACGCTCTCTGAACCGCGACCTGTACGACTACTGCACCGCCCGTTTGCAGGCATGGCGCAATCGCGCGCACTAAACTAAAGCAAACCAATCGCCGGGTACACTAAGCCCATGATTTCCCGAAAAACACTGTTGTTTGGCGCGGCGGGTTCGCTCGTTTTGCCCGCGCTTGATGCCGCTTCGTTTGCCGGTGCGCCCAAACGTTCGCTTGCGGCCCCACCCCGCGCGTCGGTTGACGCCGCGATTGCCGCACCGCTGACGCGCTATAACCGGAACATCAAGGGCGGGGCGCACACCAATATGGGCGGAAGCGGCGGCGCGCCGGTCGTTTTGGCGCTTGCCGCACTGGCGGGAGAAACCCGCGCCGACGCCCGTCTTTTGGAGCAGGCTCGCCACGTGCTTGTCGGCGAAAACGCGCCCACAACCAACGGGGGCTACCCGGCCCAACATGAGCGTAACGTGACCGCGATGTTCGCTTTGTGCAAATTGACGCCGCGTGTTTGGAAACAGTTCACGCCAACCGAAATCGAAAAAATCGATCTATTGATGCAGGCCGCCCTTGTCGCGTCGGCGTTCACGACGAGCGACACGAACCCGTATGTGATTTCCAAATCGCAGCAGCACGCCCTCGACGGCGACGCCAACCTAAGCCGTGATTGGAACCCGAACTTCCGCGAAGGCATGATCGGAATGCTCGTTATCGCGCCCGTGTATTTCGGCGGGGCCGACAAAGTGACCGCGCTTTTGGACGGCTACAACCACGCCGCGTTTGTGGCGCGTTTGGAAAAAGCGGGTTTGACCAATCCGCACGAAACGTTCACGTGGAAAACCGCGCACCCAGACAGCGACGCGCCGAGCGGCGAAATGATCCCCAAAGCCGTCAAGAACTATCGGTACAAGGGAACGCCTGTTTCCGACACGATGGAATTGTACAAACTGCTGACCGAAAACACCTATGGCGAAACGGTTTCGTGCGGCGTGAACAAAGGCGCGGGCGTCGCGCTCCCCGACGGAACCCGAGCAGGTTTGCTTCTATCCGGCTGCGAAACCCTGCCCAACAAAAACAAGCCGGGAATGCTCAAAGAGTTAAACAGCATGGACGCCAACGGGCCGCGCAGTTCCACCTTGTACGCCTACGACGGCTTCCGCGTCAATTTGGTGAACCATTTGGTGCTGCTTGCGGGCGGCTTGTGGAAATCAGGCCTAACCGCCGATAGTTGCCTTGCTTTGCTGCAAGTCGGTATTCCCGATTTATTTTACAAAGTCGAGCATGGCTATCGTAACTATGCCAAAGGCCATGTGCAGGGCGACTTAACCCCGAACGGCTTCGCCTTCACCCGCCCTTTGTGGGATTCCGTCGCCAAACCGTATCACGGCTTAACCTAAAACCCGCTCAAATTTAGCGGTTGATTTCCTTGCAGCTGACACCAATCGCAACGCCAAAAGCGACAAAAAAAACGGCGGTACAAAGCAGCGTGTAGGCCGCTATATCGTCGCCGACGCCCGGCACGAAATACAGGAGGGTTGCGGCAAGTGCGAACACGGCCCCCGTTCCGAAAAACCAGCGACCGAATTTGGCGTTGACACGATACCATGTGCCCTCGTCGTTTAAGGTCGCGGGCACGCGGAAACCGGAAAACCGGTTCGGCTTGACGCGCCCCAAGATAAACGGCACGGACAGGGCCATAATTCCCACGCCTTCCAAAACAAACATCACCAAAAAGAAGGTCACCACGCTTTTCATAACGCCCTCGAAACAAACGCCGCAGTCTTGCTTACAGTGTACCGTTTGCGCTCACAAAAAGTGGCAGGCGTTACGCGGCGCGGCCCGCAAACACTTTGTAGGCCCACGGGGCGAGGTTCCACGAAGAGGCCGCGCCCATTTTTACGGTTTGGTTGGTGAAAATATCGCGGTACGCTCCGGCAAGTGCGGCGTTTTCCACCGTCGCGGTTTGCGGTTGGGCGCTAAGATTGACGACAGTTACAACGCGGTCGCGCCCATACTGCCGAACGAAAGCGTACACGGTTTCGTCACGATCCGACGCGAGGCGGGTGAAACTGCCTTCACTTAGCGCCCGCTCCTTTTGGTACAGATGCAGCAACGGCCGGTACAACGACCACAGCGGCGAACGGCGACGCGCTTCGGCAACGGAGGGCGGATCCACATGAAGCAGACCCATTTCCTGACCGTTGTACAAAAGCGGCTTTCCGGGAAGGGTGGCGCACAGCACCATGAGCGGCGCGACCTGCGGCAAGCCCCGGCTTATGTCGATTGCGGGCTTGTCGCCCCATCCCCAATCGGCGTGATTGTGCCAGTCGTGGTTATCCAACAAACGCATCCGGATCGCGCCGGGCGGGCACCGGCGGCTGTCGTCCTGCAATACGGCGTCAATCGCGGTCGCGGGCTTTTGACCGGCGCAAATATCCCAAAGAGTGGGGGGCAGGTTCCACGAATAACTCATGTCAAAGGCCGGGTGAAGGTACGGGTCGTCGGCCTCGGCGAGCATGAAAACCGGCTTGATTTTGTCCAGCTGTGGACGGAGCCAGCGCCAAAACTCGACGGGCACTTTGCCCCCGCGCCCGGCGACATCGCACCGGAAACCATCGACGCCGAACTCGCGCAGCCAAAACGTCATATCGTCGCGCATTTGGTTCCACAGCGGCAGGTTCCATTTGCCCGCCGTGCCGTAATCGAGCTGCGCGACATCGGCCCACGGCCCGGCCTGCACAATTTCGCCTTTGTCGTTCCGCACGTAAAATTCGGGGTGGCTGTCGATAAGCGGATTTTCCCACGCCGTATGGTTCGGAACCCAATCCATCAAAACGCGCAGTCCCAAACGGTGCGCTTCTTTCACCAAACGCTGGAAGTCGGCTTTCGTGCCCAAGTCCGGGTTAATATCGGTGTAATCGCGCACCGAATACGCGCTGCCGAACCCTTTTTTGTAACCCCGGGGATGCAGGGGCATGAACCATAGTATGCCCACCCCCATGTCTTTTAACACGGGCAGGTGCTTCTCGTATTCGCGTAGGGCGGTTCCTTTGGCGAAACGGTATGCGTCCAGATTGACCTCGTAAATCGGCTGGTTTTTCGCCCACGCGGGGCCTGCCACGGTTTGAATCGTTGCGCTTTGCCAAGTCATTTTAGCGGCGCGCGCCCGACTGATTTTTGTAGTATTCGGCGCGTTTTGCGGCCTGCTCCTGCACCGCTTGATTTACCTGAGCCGGGGTACTCTTTGACGAAAAGCCGCCTGCGGCTTCCTGCTTGTTCTTGCAGCCCGCCAGTGCCACCACGGCAAGCAGCACGCAAGCAATCAGCGTTGTTTTTTTCACTGTTTTTAACATCATTTTCTAATTCTAAAAACGGGTGCGCCCGCGAACCGTCTCGTCGCAGGCGCACCAAGCCGACACAAGAGCCGATAGTGCGAAGGAATCTACAAAAGATTAAAGGTCGCGCGAATTGTGCTGTCGGTGCAGGTTGTCGTTGGGGCGGTGGCTCCGACCGTGCCGCAGTTACCGGGGGTCGGATTTTCGTAACCCGCGCCCACCGCAGCGGGTGGCAGGAATTTGGCATGACCATCCGCCATCACATAGTTCGCCCCGCCGTTGTGTCGGCCCGTCGGCCCGGTGAAGTTGCCGTTGGCGTTCTGCACGGAGTTTCGCAAATAGCCGGTCGCGTACTTCACATTGTTTCCTGAGTTATTCGCGCCGAACGCGGTGTTGAAGCCGGACATATCGTACTGATAGCCCAAACCGTACCCGGCCATCGAGCCGCCGTAGTTGGCCGGGGTCACATCGGACGACCAGCCGCCCGAACTCGTTCCCCCGCTTGGAACCGTGATGTCGTAGTAGCCGCTGTTGGTGATTTCAAAAAGCAGAACCGTGCTTGCAGGCGCGGTAATCTGCGCCAGTGACGCGCCGTTCGAGCCGGTTCCCGCCCCGTTGTAGGGACTAAACTGGCTGTTCAGCCCGTAGGAAACCGGCGTTCCCGGCAATTCCGAGGTATCGTCGGCGCAGCGAAAAACCGCCGTGCTCTTGACATACGGGTAAAGCTGCCCGGCCCAGCCGGAGCCTTTACCGTAGGGATTTGCCCCAGCGATGTAGGTTTCATCGTAGTCTTGGTTGTATTGCAGCACCCCGAGGCAAATTTGCTTCATGTTCGACAGGCAGGAGATCGCGCGGGCTTTCTCGCGGGCTTGGGCGAACACGGGGAAAAGAATGGCGGCAAGGATAGCGATAATGGCTATAACGACGAGCAATTCGATGAGTGTAAAGGCGGAGCGCAATTTCGTTCGCCCGGCTTGATGCGTTCGTTGCACGATGAAGTTCCTTCTTTCTGAAAGTGCCGTGGATTCCTTTCCACGACGGGAGTGGTAAACGTTACTTGGACGGCGGCGGCGCGGTCGATTCGCGCACGATCATTTCGGCGGGCAGCAATTCGTGCTGACCCGGCGCGACCTCGCCGTTGATGCGCGCGAGCAAAAGGGTAGCGGCGTGCTCGCCAATCGCGTAAATCGGCTGGCGCATCGTAGTCAGCGCGGGCGAAACCGCACCCGCTTCGGGAATATCGTCGAATCCGATAACTGACATATCGCGCGGAACCGAAATGCCGCGCTTTTGCAGCGCCCGCAGCGTCCCTATCGCCATGTTGTCGTTGAAGCAAAAAATCGCGGTGGGCCGCTGGCTTACCGGCAGTTCCAAAAGCGCGCCGACTGCGGCGTCGCACGACGCCGCCGAGGGAAAATACGAACTGTTTTGCACCCACGCAGGGTTTCCCTCGATGCCCGCTTCCGCAAGCGCTTGACAATAACCGGTAAATCGCTGCTCGCTGCTGAGAAAAATGTCGTCGCCCAAAAAGGCCGCGATGCGGTGGTGTCCCAAACCGATCAAATAATCTGTTGCCGCGCGGCCCGCGCCGACGTTATCCACATCGGCGCACAGCAAACCCGGATCGCTGCGGCTGTCCCCGACCAGCACAAAGGGAATGTTCCGGCCCGCCAATGCGTCCACAATGGCGCTGTGGGTGTGGGGAAGCATCAGCATCAAGCCGTCGCAGTGCCCGTTGCAAAAGGACGGCACATGCTCCAATGCTTCGGCCCAGCTGGACTTGGTAAAAAGAAGGGTGTTTTGATGGTTCCGCTTATGCACGGCCAGAATACCATCGAGGCAGGGGCCGAGGTACGGATCCGACGTAACGGACGGCTGCTCGTAATACAGAACCAGTCCGATAGTATTCATGCGACCGCGCGCAAGGCCTCGGGCGACCCCGCTGGGATGGTACTGCAAGCGGCGGGCGGCCTCGCGGACACGTTTTTGCGTGGCGACGGCAACCGGAGCGGACGCCTTGTCATTAAGGACGCGCGAAACGGTGGCGATGGAAACCTTCGCTTCCGCTGCGACTTCGTATATTGAAATTGCCATTAATTTCTGTAAGCGCTTTCTGTAAGCGCTTACACAAGCATAGCACGCGCCGAAACACTTGTCAAGAATGGTAAAAATGCGAGTGGCTACAATTTCGTGAAATGCGCGGCAACGGCGGCGAGCGTGTCGGCCAGTTTTTGCACGCGCTCCGCTTCCCGGCGGGTGTTTTTCGTTTGTTGATATAAAATGGACGCGGTATTCTTCCATACTTGAGCGCGGGAATCGATCATTTGGGCGAGCAGGCGCAACTCCTCTTGCTGGGCGGCGTCCAATTGTTTGTCGGGCGCGCGGGCCGCGCACAAAAGGCGCAAAGCGTGTTCTTCGAGGGTCTCGATGTTTTGCGCGTCCACGATTAGCTTGCCAGTTCTATCCAGAATCGGGGCATCGGTGAGGACGGAAATCGACTGACTTAGTTCGTCGGGAAGCGTCGAAACGCTGGATACAGGAAGGGGTATGGCGTGTGAGGAAGGTGCAGGATCCATTTCGTGCCTTTTACATAACGAGAAAATCAACTAAGTTTATTCAACGAAACAATTCCATTAGACATTCAAACAAGCGAGTCAGCGCAGTCGCGGCTATGGTGTCGTGTCAGTGAAAACCCCCAAATAGGGGTCAAAAGAAACAAATGTAATATTTTCCTGACAAGGCGTCCTTACAACACTCTATAATAATTAGCGAAGATAACCAGAGATGCCTAAACCACTTTTTCATAACGATCCTGCTGCCGCAGCTTCCCCCTCCGCCATTCAGACTGGTGGAACAAGCTATTCGGAAACCATCGCCTACCACAATGGGCTGCCGCCTCCGATAGAGGAACAGGATAATCCCGAATACGAGCGGGGAAAAGCCGATGCCTACGAAGGCGCGGCCCATGGCGTCATCCTGCCCAACGAGGAGGACGTGGTTTCCGGCGCGCCCGGTTGCCAGCGGTGCGAAGTGCTACCCGAACCCATAGCCGATTTAGCGGGGAAACTACAAATACGGTTTCCCTATACGCCGACGCTGGGACGCATCCTCATTTACCTAAGCGACTCTTCCTACGAGCACCAAGAAAAAGACGGGACGCTCACGGTTTGGGCGAGTGCGGGATGCCTTTCCCCTTTGCTGTCGGACATCATGGATCGCATGGCGCTTACCGAACAGCGCGACACACGGGTGCGCTTCGTACCCGATGGTCACTTACCGCAGGCCTCCGATTTGTTCGAGTCCGAATCGCTATCCGATTTCGCCGCGCGCGTTCGCAGCGTATGGCTCATTCGGCTTTTGCGTCAAAAACGGTTCTATTCCGTTTTTCAGCCCATTGTTCCGTGCGATTCCGACGGTGCATTTGATGGGGATAACGGAGAGCTTACCCCGACCGTTTTTGGCTATGAGTGTTTGCTGCGCGGCAAAGGGGCAAGCGGCGAAGTGGTGTCGCCGACCCCGATGCTTGATATGGCGCGAAGCGCCGGGCTTTTGTTTCAGCTCGATCTTGCCGCCCGGCGCAGCGCGGTTCTGAGCGCCGCCGAGCATAATATCGCGTCCAATCACAAAGTGTTCATCAATTTTACGCCCAATGCCATCTACAATCCGCGCACGTGTTTGGACAGCACGATGCGCCTCATTGACGAATTGGGCATCGCCCGCGAACAAATCGTCTTTGAGATTATCGAGTCGGAGCGCTTGCCGGAAATGGCGCATCTGCGGCGCTTGGTGGACTTTTACCGGGAGCAGCGGTTCGGCGTCGCCCTCGATGACGTCGGCGCGGGTTTTTCGTCGCTTGCCGTGCTCGCCGCCCTGCGCCCCGATTACGTGAAATTGGATCAAAGCCTTTTGCGGGGCGTGGACAAGAACGCGGGCAACGCGCTGGTTGCCGCCAAACTGCTTGAGATTGTCAAGGAACTGGGCCTGAAAAGTGTCGCCGAAGGCATCGAAACGGAAGGCGAATATGCGTGGGCACGGCAGCACGGGGCCGACTACGCACAGGGCTACCTGTTCGCGCGGCCGGCAAGCCCCCCGCCCCCCCTCACCTCATTCAACCGAACACACACGGCACCACTGCCTATTCTCTCCGCGGCAGCCGCACCGTCCCCACCGGAGATCAATCCATCGTT
>CAXTBP010000081.1:0-22457 GCA_964241985.1 uncultured Armatimonadaceae bacterium
CCCCTTCGCGCTCGGCTTCGTTTTGCATTCGGGCGACGGACAGTTCGCGGGCGTCATACACGGCTTGCGTGTAGGTCGGCATTTCGACGTTGCGCCCGATTTGGCTGAACCATTGCTTTAAGCCCTGATAGCCGACGTGGTACACGCAGGTTCCCATCACGAGCGACACGGGACGATAGCCCGCGCGAAGCAGCGTCCAAAAATCCTGCCCGGAAAGGTCGCTCGTGAACGGGCGACCGGACGGGGCGCGGTAATGCCCGGCTTCGGTGCGCGCGCGCACCGCCGTTCCAATCGCCATAAATTCGGCTAAATGCTCGCCCCATTCGCTGCGCGACACTTCGATGCGAACGCCGATCACGCCGTCGGCGTCAAGGGAGTCGGCTTCCTCTTCCATGCGCGTCATGGCGAGTTCGCGGGCGTGGTACATGGCCTGCGTCAGCGTCGTGAGTTCGATGGAATCGCGCAAACCGGGCATTTGCCAGCCGACGTGGTAGATGCTTGATCCCATCACGAGGCCCACGGGTTCAAATCCGGCTTCGCGCGTCAGCAAAAACTCGCCGACCGACAAATCCGACGTGAAAATCGGGGCGCGGTTCGTCGCGGCATCGCCCCGGCTTTGGGCCAATCGCTGCTTTGCGTGTTCGGGCACGCCTTCCATTTGTCCGCGCGTGTAGTTTTCCATTGGTTTGTTTCTTTCGGGTTAGTCGAGCAAGTCGCGCAAAGCGTCGCGGGTTTGTTTGGACTGCTGGGCGCGCTCGGCGATGGCGGCTCCGACCGCAGATATCCATTCGGTCGCGGCAATTGGCTCGTTTTTCACGGTCACGCCGCGCACGATATGAATTCGGGAAGCCGACGGGTGATTGTGGACGTTTTGCATGACGTAGCGGACGGCGGTTGCGCCACCGTCGGGCGAAAACGAAATCTGCACGCTTTTGACCGGGCGTTTGTCGCCGCCGAACAAACCGCTGCGTGTAATGACGGCTTCGCCGGGCAGTGCGGAATTGAGCAAAAATGCCAATGATTGAAGAAAGGCGCGCGCGTCGTGCTCATACTGTCGGGACAGCGCGGCCTGTACGCCGAGTTCCAAAGCGTCGGGCGGATCGGAAGCGGGCGAAAATTCGGGATTATCCACGTGCTTTTTTTCGCGGAACCCTTCCGCTTTTCCTTGTAAATATGGTATCGTTGGATATTCTTTCTTTTTCGCCGGTGGATATGCGGCGGGCAGGGGAACGGGTTATTTGAAAACACGGATTTTTGTTGGGGCTGCGGCCCTTGTGCTAATGGGCGGATCCTGCGGCGTTATCGCACCTGCGGCTTGGGCGCAGCAAGCGCAAGCGACGGACGAAAACCCAGCCGATTGGACGACGCTTCGGCCCTCGTTCGCGTCGCGCTTGAACCGCTTGGAAGGCGTGCTCAAAGGCAAGCGCACCCTTCGCGTGACCGCGTTCGCGCCGTCGTCGCCGCACGCGCGGTTTCCGGTTTTGGGCCGCAACAACAAGGTCGCCCAAATTCGACTGGACAACGAACCCATTGACGAGTCCTTTACGAATATGCCGCACGAGTTTTCGTGGAACACGCGCGACTTTACCGACGGCACGCACGTTTTGACGATCATGCTTCTTGATACGTTAACGCGCGAAACCGAAACGCTGGATCGTGTCGTCGTGACGCTCGGAAACAACCGAGACGACGATTCCGCAGGTTCCACTGCCGCGCGGCCCGAACCTTCGCCCATTCCTGAACCGTTGCCCGTTGCGCCCGCGACAAAACGAGGCGGCCTTGCGTCGCGGGGCGGAGCGTCCCGCGATTTCGACCGGGGCGATTTTGCGCGGTTGAGCAACAAAGCCGATAAAACGACGGATGCAGCCGCGCCGGACAAAAAGCGGGACGATTTCGGGGCGGCAAACAGCGTCGCACCGAGCGCGGCTTTTATCGTCGAAGCGACGAAATCCGACCGCCCGCTGATGGCGACGGCAACCGCGCTGTGCAAAGCCAACGGAATGCTGTACATCGGTTTGAAAACCGGGGGCATCGCGGCTTGCAACCCCAAAACGCTGACCGGTTGGGCCGTGCGCCCGTCGGCGGCAGTATCGTCCGCCGCACCCAAAGCCCTATGCGCCGACGGCAGCGGGAACGTTTACTGGCTGGCGAGCAGTGCGGGCAAGACACCCGCCCCGACGCTTTTTTCGTGGAACGCGCAAACCAAGAAAGTAAACTCCATACCACTTTTGGGAAACCTGCCAAGCGGCGCGAGCGTTACACTGGCGTCGGCGGGCAAAAACGTTTTGGTGCAAACGCGCAAAGGGCCGAGCGACCGTGAAACCGGCGCGGCGTTTTTGGTCAATCCGCAAACGGGAACGGTCGAGCCGCAGGAAACGACGTTTGGCGTCGGCGATGATTCCACGGAATCGACCGAAGACCCTGCCGCGCGGCTTGATTTCAGCCCGCGCTACACGCCCGCGCAGATCGTGGCGATTGCAAGCGCGAACGGCAAAACCGAAAACCGGTGGCGGCAAATCGGGCCGGATATTGTGGCACAGATGGACGAAAGCGGCGACGGCGCGTATGCCTATTTGCCGTGGAACGGGGCAGCCAAAGACGGAAAAATCACCGCCACTTTGTCGGATGAAACCGGCGTTTGGATTGCGACCGAAAAAGGCGGCGTCCGCCATATCACGCCGGGCAGCCCAAACGCAGAAAACGGCTACGATGGCTACGTGCGCGCCCGCTTGACCGACGCCGCTGAGTTTACGCAGGACACCAGCCCGAATGCCGAGCGCAATGAAAAAATCGCCGCCGTGATTGAGGAATGGCAGGGGACGCCGTATCTGTGGGGCGGCGCTACGAAAAAAGGCACGGATTGCTCCGGGTTCGTCGGGCAGGTGCATCAGGCGCTGGGTATGAAAATCCCGCGCTCGTCGGATGAAATGCGGGCGTCCAAACAGGGCGAGCGCGTCCACGACGAACTCCGCTATGGCGACGTGTTAGTGTACCCGGGCCATGTCGCGCTGTACATCGGCAACGGCAAAACGGCGGAAACTGTGGGCGGAACGCCGACCGGCTCGGTCAGCAAATCCACGATTTGGAGACGGCGCGAGGTTGCCGTGCGCCGCTATTTCCAATAGGTTTCGCCGTGCCCGCCCCCTCATTCCGCTGTCCGCGTATCCGCGCACGACGGTGGAAGGCTTCGCCGTTCTGACGCATCCCGACGTTTTGAGCCACGCAAGCGACGCGCGGAACGCGAACGCCGTTCTGCGGCAAAAACTAAGCGAAATCACGCGGCTTTTGCGCTCGGATCAATTAGTGTGCTTGCGCCGCGTGCCCGTCGTGTTGGAATGGGACGTGCGCTCTTACGGCGCGTGTTATCACGTGTCGCCGGATTGGCTCCGCGAAAACAATTACGACCCGGCAAAAGCGGGCTGCGTGGAAGTGTCCAACCTGCGCGACTTTTTCCAACAAGTCACGACCGCGCAGCCGATGGCCCTGCTCCACGAGTTCGCCCACGCCTACCAGTACCAAGTTTTGGGCGCGAACTACCCGCTTCTACAAGCCGCCTATGCCCGCGCCGTGCGCTCCGGTTTGTACGACCACGTGTGGCGGGCCAACAAAACCGAGCGCGAAAAAGCCTACGCCCTCACGGACGCGCAGGAGTTTTTCGCCGAACTGACCGAAGCCTATTGGGGCCGCAACGATTTTTTCCCCTTCACCCGCGCCGACCTCAAAACCTACGACGGGGACAGTTACGCCGTCATCGCCCAAATTTGGTCAAGCCCACCACCCATAAAGCCAATTACCTAAACGCTTGCTTGACGGCGCGCCCGGCCCGCCTTACACTGAAAGCGGAGGTTTTCTTTGCTGATTTCCGCTCGCAGGCACGGCTGCCCCGGCGTTTTCGCCGGTTTTGCACGCCTTTTTCTCCTTTGTTTGCTTTTCATAGGCGGTTTTGCGCCCCGATTTGCCCGCGCGGACGCTCCGCGCGAAAAACTCATCGTGTGGGGGTTGCAGCCCGGCAAAGAAACGGCGGGACTGGACGCCGCCGTGCGCGTGTTCGAGCAGCGCAACCCCGACATCAAAGTGTCGCTGCTTTCGATGGGCGCGGGTGCGATGAACCCGCAAAAACTCATGACGAGCATCGTTGGCGGCGTACCGCCGGATGTCATCCGGCAAGACCGCTTCACGATTGGCGACTGGGCGAGTCGGGGGACGTTTCAGGCACTTGACGAACGGCTCCGCGAAGAAGCGGGAAAGCCGAACGGCATCAAGGCGGAAAATTATTATCCCGCCGCGTGGAATGAGGCCATTTACCAAAACCACGTGTACGCCATTCCGACCGAAATCGACGACCGCTTGCTGTTTTACAACCGGGCGCTGTTTCGGGAAGTTGGTTTGGATCCCGACAAGCCGCCGCGCACGTGGGATGAACTCAAACTCTACGCCAAAAAACTGACCAAACTTAACAACGACGGCACGTACCAACGTATCGGGTTTATTCCCAACTACGGCAACTCATGGCTGTATTTGTATGCGTGGCAAAACGGCGGCGAGTTCATGAGCAAGGATGGGCAAACCTGCACGCTCGCCGACAAGCCGAACGTCGAAGCCCTTCAGTTTATGACCGACGTGTACGACGCATTGGGCGGCTTAAACAAGGTCAACATCTTTCAGAGTGGCTTTCAAGGGGCCGAACAAGATCCGTTTTATACGGGCAAAATCGGCATGGTCACGAACGGCTCGTGGGCGGTCGAAAATATCGCCCGCTATGCGCCCGGTCTGGATTTCGCCGTCGCGCCCGCGCCCGTTCCCGCCGAACGCTTGAAAGGGGAGGGGCGATTCAAGGGGCAAACCCCGTACATCACGTGGACGGGCGGGTTCTCGTTCGCTATCCCCAAAGGCGCGCGGCACGCGAATGCGGCGTGGCGTTTTATTCAGTGGATGACGAGCGAAGAATGCTACGTTTTGCAAAACGTCGAGCAGAAAAAATACAGTGAAAGCAAAGGGCGTCCCTTTGTTTTCAAAATTACCGCCAACAAAAATATTAATGCCCGCCTTTTGCGCGATTTCCCGCCGTCCGGCGCGCGCCTTGTCGCCGCGCAAAAAGGCTTTATCGATATGCTGCCCGTGGCGAAATACCGCCCGGTAACGTTCGTCGGTCAGTCGCTTTGGGATTCGCACGTCCGCGCCTTTGAACGAGCGACGAGCCACGCGCAGTCCCCGGAAGCCGCGCTTGCCGAACAGCAAGCCCTCGTGCAAAAAATGCTGGACACGGCGAAAGTTCGCGCGAGCTACCCTGAATTGCCGCTCGGCCCGCCGATTGCCGTTGCCTCGGTCGTTCTTCTCGGCGGTTTGGGATTTGGACTCTGGAAAATCCGCAAAATTGTGGGCACGTCGCGTATGGCGCGGCGCGATGCGTGGGCCGGATATTTGATGGCGGGGCCGTGGATTTTCGGGTTCCTGCTGCTGACGCTCGGCCCGCTGATTTCGTCGATGATCTTGGCGTTCTGCGACTATGATGTCCTTCACGCCCCGCGCTATGTCGGAGTGGCAAACTTCCACACGCTCTTTACCGACGACCGCGAGCTTTTGGGCAAAGCCCTATACAACGCTTTCTATTTGTCCATCTTCGGCATTCCCTTAGGGATGGCGACGGGCTTGACGATTGCCATGCTCCTTAACATGAAAGTCAAGGGCATGACGTGGTATCGGACGGCGTTTTATATTCCGTCGATTGTTCCCGCGATTGCCTCCGCCGTTTTGTGGCAGTGGGTTTTGTCGGGCGATCCGAACAAGGGTATTCTCAACGCGGTTTGGAAAGTCACGCTAACGGACTGGTTCCATATCGCGCCGCCCGGTTGGTTCGGGGTCGCTGAGTGGGCGAAAAACGGTTTGATTTTGCAGGGCTTGTGGGGCGCGGGTGGGGGCATGATCTTGTGGCTCGCGGGCTTGCAGGGCGTGCCGCAAAGTTTGTACGAAGCCGCCGAAATCGACGGCGCGTCGGGCTGGGCGCGCTTCCGGCACGTCACGCTTCCAATGCTCTCGCCCTACATTTTCTTCAACCTGATTATGGGCACGATTGGTGCGCTGCAAGAATTTGACCGTGTGTACGTGCTGTCGGGCGGCGACGGCGGGGCGGGGCCTTTGGATTCCTTACTCGTGCCGGTTTTGTTCCTGTTCAACAATGCCTTCCGGTATTTCAAGATGGGCTATGCCAGTGCGCTGGCATGGGTAATTTTCGTGATCATTATGGCGCTCACGCTCCTGCAATGGCAGGCGCAAAAATACTGGGTGCATTACGAAACGGATAAGCGCTGATGCAAACCGTTTTCCATTATTCCGAAGAGCCGAATATCACTTCGTTCGCGCCGCGCAAACATAAAGCGCGGCCTGACGAAGAGGCCCGCGTTTGGGCGATTGATGGCCTTCATGCGCCGCTATATTTTTTCCCGCGCGACTGCCCCCGCGCCGCCTTCTGGGCGCTCGCCGATTCGTCGCCAAGCGACGTGCGGGAACTGCTCGGCACAACCGACGCGCGTTTCGTTTTGGCGCTCGAATGGGCGTGGCTTGTTAAATCGCAAAGCGCGACGCTATACGAGTACGAGTTGCCGATTGATTCGTTCGCGCGGCTAAACCCGCCCGGTTCGCCGGAAGACCACGGCGTTTGGATCTCGCGCAAAACTGTGGCCCCACTTACCGTCCGCCCGGTGGGGGATCTGCTTACCCGGTTTGCCGAACGCCCGGACGTGGAACTGCGGTTCGTACCGTCGCTGTGGCCGCTGTACGACCGGCTGCTTTCATCCAGTTTGCATTTTTCGTTTATCCGGTTCGCCCACGCTTTGCCGCGCCCGAAAAGTCCGGCCTTTGAGAAAGAATCCAACCCGGTTTTATGAACGCATTTGTTTGGCTTGTCGCCCTCGCGCTCGGAATAACCAGCGCGGTGTATCAAATTTCCGCCCTCGTCGCAGCCCTTCGCGTCCGGCAAACGGTTTTCGTCGGTATCGCCGCGTGCTTGCTGGTCGCCTTCGGCATTATCGCGTTTGGGCTGCGAAACCCGATTGCGCTGATTATTTTTTCGGTTGTGGAAGGGTTTGCCGCCCGCGAAATTTTGCGCCGCGTCACGCGCAATACGGTTCACGCGAGCCAAACGACGCGCCTGTCGGCGGCCCATTTAACGCTCCTTGCCGGGTCGGTATTGTTTTTGCTGCCGTTCGCGTGGCTTTTGTCCACGTCGCTCAAGCCCGACGACGAGCAGGCCGTTTTCCCTCCGGTTTGGATCCCGACCCAGCAGCAAACCACCGATACCATCAAAGGAGAAGACGGGCTACCCGCCAAGTTGTCGGATTGGAATCCCGACCCCGGCGCTTCCGTGCGGGGAAAAGGCAACGAAGGTGCGGGCGCGGTGATGATGGGAGCCATTCGCGTCGCGGAAATTGCCGACTTACCGTCTGGTCAGGTGAAAGTGCGCGGCATTGCTCCCGCAATCTACGCCAATCAGGACTTCACCGCCGAGCGCGCCGACTTGAAAAAGCTACGACATACCGCGCCGCGCTGGGAAAACTATTCGGAGGCCCTCGCATACTTACCCGCCGAAACGCACTACGGGGCCGTGTTTTTGGGCAACACGCTTTTCCTCACGGCGATGCAGGTTTTGGGAACGCTGGTCGGGTCGTCGCTGGTCGCGTTCGCGTTCTCACGGCTTAAATGGCCGGGGCGCGATCTATGGTTCGTCGTGCTGCTGGCGACCATGATGATTCCCGGCGCGGTAACCATGATGCCGCGCTTCCTGATTTTCCGCAGTTTGGGCTGGATTGATACGTTGCAGCCGCTATGGGTTCCCGCGTTTTTCGGATCGGCGTTTCACATTTTCTTTTTGCGCCAGTTCTTTATGAGCATTCCGACCGAACTCGAAGACGCCGCCAAAATCGACGGCTGCGGCCCGTTCGGCGTATATTTTAAGATCATGCTGCCGCTCGTCAAACCCGCGCTTGCCGCAATCGCCATCATGGCGACGCTCGGGGCGTGGAACGATTTTCAGGGGCCGCTTATTTACCTTTCGTCGCCCGAACGCATGCCGCTCGCCTACGCGCTTCAGTTGTACCAGAGCCAACATGGGGGAGAACCCGGCCTTCTGATGGCCGCTTCGACACTCGTTGTCATGCCGATTATCGTGTTGTTTTTCTTCACGCAGCGGTATTTTATCGAGGGCGTTTCGCTGTCCGGCTTGGGCGGTCGGTAAAAGTTTCTTGACAAAAACGTTTAGGATTTTTTTTGCGACGGTATGAAACTCCTGACAGCATCGAATGACTAAACAAGTAAGCATTTCGTTTGGTCAAACGATCTTAATTTTCAGGAGCAGAATTCAAAGTGACTAACAGGCTGCAAAAACTCGTTCTGGGCGCAGGCGCGCTCGCTCTTCTCGGCGGATGGGGAGCCACCTCCGCCCATGCGCAAACCACGGTGACCGCGCTTCCCGTGCAGAAACCGTTCCGCATCGGGGCCGGTGTCGCCTTCCCGACCGACGGCGGCGATGATACGGTTTTCAGTGCGGGCGCATCGTATGATTTCGGCAAGTCCACGGCGGAAAAGCCGTTGCTTGGCGGCGTGTATTTGGACTACTATGGCAAAAATAGCTCGAGCGTGGTCGGTTTTGGTATTCAAGGCCGCTACCTGTTCGCGCCCGCCGTCAGCCCCGCCCAGTTTTACGCCGGTGCGGGTATTGGTGTGTACGGCACGCACGTGAGCGGCAGCAGCACACAAACCAATGTGGGCGGCAAGGTGTTCTTGGGCTACCAGTTGAACTCAGGGCCGTTCGCGGAAGTTGCGTACACCCTCGTTCAAGAAAACAACGGCTACAGCCCAAACGCGATCAACCTTCACGTCGGCTACCGCTTCTAAGCAGCCTCCGTTACTAAAAAAAGCCCGGCATTTGCCGGGCTTTTTTTGTGCGTTTTTTAACTGCGCTCTATCGAAACCATAACGCCGCCTGCTTGTCCATGTATTTACGATGAAAACACTTACCCTCCGCATCGGCGCGGCGTTAGCGGGCGTTGCCGCTGCATTTTTCGGCGGAGCCGCAGTTACCCATGCGCAAAATCGTCCGCCCACCGTGCCGCGCCCTTTTGCGGTGAAATTGGGACTGCGCTTTCCAAACGACAACACGATCAAAGATGTCTTTGGCGAAACATGGTTTTCGGGCGGCGTTTCCTATGACTTCGCGCAATCGAACACGGCAAATCCCGTCGTGTACCAACTTTACGCCGATTACACGCAGCGCCGAACGGGGCCATCGGGGCAGGCGGCAAATTATGCTGCCTCCGGCGACGTGACGGGACGTTTGTTTGGCATCGGGCCAGCCGCCAAATTTTTGCTTGCGCCGCTTTCCGCGCGGGCACAGCCGTATGTCGGTTTGGGCGCTGGCTATTATCGCGCAACCGTTCCCGTCACGGTTGTTTACGCGGTTGCGGGCGGCAGCGCCGCGAGTAAAGCAATCCAGTATAGTGGAAGCGGTTTCGGGGTGGAAACGCGCAGCACGGGCGCGCTGGGCGCAAAGGTGTTCGCGGGGTATCAGATCAAGGAAGGCTTTATAGCCGAAGTTGATTTTACCTATGTGCGCCCAATTGACTATTTGAAAACCGGAGGATTGGGCGCGCGGCTCGGCTACCGCTTTTGACGCGCCGAACAAAAACGCAACTCGGCGGCATTTTACTTGTCCATCGGCGTAGTCCCTTTACGGAAAGCCCCACTATGTCGTCCGCTTGTTTGCTCGCTCGTTTCGTCGTGATTTCAAGTGCGCTTTGCGCCTGCGTCGCCGTAGCCGGTACGTCCGCCGACGCCCAAACTGTGCCCGCGCAACGGCGGATCGCGGTAAGTGTGGGCCGATTGTCGGTGTCGGACGGCGACACGCGCCAGTTTTCCAGTCGGAACCATTCTATCGTCGGTATTTCGTATGATGCCGCGACGGTCGGGAAAGCGGGTCGGTTTGTCGTCGGCCCGTACCTCGACGTTATTTTTCAAGCCTCACAAACCGTCAACACCGGCCCGATTACTTCATCGGATCCCAGTACGGGTGCGTCGCTGTCGTTTACCATTCGGGAGCAGGGGCGCTCGCAAGGCGGGGGCCTCGGCGTCACGGGACGTTTTTTGCTGGCGGATGCTGCAAAACCGCGCGGTATTGTTCCCTATATCGGCGGCGCGCTGGGTGTGTACCGAATGCAGGCGAAATACTCGGTATCGACGGTGGACGTAACGCAAAGCGGGAACTATCCGCTGGCAAATTTCAACAACGCACAGACGGTTTCCGAAAGCACGATTGGCTTGGGCGGGAAAATCAGCGTGGGCCTGCAAACCCGCGCGGGAATTTTTGGCGAGGTCGATTATCATTTTTTGCCCAAGTTCCGTTTATCCGATGGGAACACCGGCAATTATTTGGACGTGAACTTGAACGGATTCGGCGCGCGTTTGGGCTACCGCTTTTAATTGATTTTTCCGTCTTGCGCAAACCCATAGAGCGCGGTATACTTGTTTTCGTTGCCCAATGGCAATGTTTCGGGGAATTAGCTCAGCTGGGAGAGCGCTTCAATGGCATTGAAGAGGTCAGCGGTTCGATCCCGCTATTCTCCATTTTGAAAACCGCCCGCGCCGTTTGCGCGGGCGGTTTTTTCGTTTACCGGCGAAACGGTTGAATGGCTTGTATCTTTTGCGGTAACATGCGCCATACTCTTTTCGTGCCGCGCTTTCGTTTCCGCTAACGAAGCGTTTTAGAAACAGCCCCTTGGAACAAACCCCGACGCGCATCTTTTGGTTCCGCCGCTCGCTCCGTTTGGACGATAACCACGCGCTGCTCGCCGCGCTTGACGGGACAAAGAACGTCATTCCGGTTTTCGTGCTCGACCCGGCGATTTTAACGCACTCGACAACCGGGCAGGCGCGCGTAAAATTTTTGCTCCAGTCCCTCGCCGATGTGGACGATTCGCTCAAAAAAATCGGCGGGCGGCTTATCGTGCGGCATGGCAAACCCGAAGTAGAACTCGTCAAATTGGCCCGCGAAGTCAAAGCCGAAGGCCTGTATTTCGGGCGCGATTACGAACCGTACTCCAAAACGCGCGATACTGCCGTACAACAGGCAATGGACGAAATCGGCGTGCCCGTGCATACCTTTTCCGACCATTTGCTTCACGAACCCGACGACGTTTTGAGCGCGGGCGGCACGAACTACACCGTTTACACGCCGTACAAGCGCGTGTGGCTGCAAAAGCCGATTGAGGCCCCGAAAAACGCCCCGCGAAAAATCGACGTGCCCGATGATTTGCACAGCGAACCGATTCCTGAAATCCCGTCTAATATCGGCGTCGCGGGGAAACTGGATCAGGAAGCGCGCGTACAGGGCAGTGAGGCCGAAGCGCGCAAATGGCTCAAGGCGTTTCTGGAAAATTGCGCTTCGGGCTACGACGAAGACCGTAATTTTCCCGCCCACGAAGGAACATCGCGCTTGTCCGCCTATCTGCGGAGCGGCGTTTTATCCCCACGGCGTGTGTATGCCGAGGTGCGCGAGGCCCGGATGGAAATGGAAGTCGGGAGGCGGAGCGGGCCGGATACCTTTATCGGGGAACTGGCATGGAGAGATTTCTACTACCAAATCATGTGGCACTTCCCCCATGTCGTCGGCAACGCCTTCCGTAAACAGTATAATGGAATTGCGTGGGAAAACAATCAAACGTTTTTCGAGGCATGGTGCGACGGTCAGACCGGCTATCCGTTTATCGACGCGGCCCAGCGACAAATGAATACCGAGGCGTGGATGCACAATCGGGCGCGCATGGCGTCGGCCTCGTTTTTGACCAAAGATTTGCTGATCGACTGGCGGCTTGGAGAAAAGCGATTTATGCAGATGCTCGTCGATGGGGATACCGCGCCCAACAACGGGGGATGGCAGTGGTCGGCGGGAACGGGAACCGATGCGCAGCCGTTTTTCCGCATTTTCAATCCGGTGACGCAAGGGGAGAAATTCGACCCCGACGGTGCGTATGTAAAAAAGTGGATCCCCGAGCTGGCGCACGTGCCGCCCAAGTTTATCCATAGCCCGTGGGAAATGAGTAAGGCCGAGCAGGAAGCGACGCGGTGCGTGTTAGGTCAAGATTATCCGCACCCGATTGTGGATCATAAAGTGCAGCGGGAAAAAGCGCTGGCATTGTACCGGGCGGCGCAAAAGGACGAGGGCGACACGGATGACAACGATGGCGGTAAAGCGAGCGGCAAACAAAGGAAAGCGGCAAATGAATAAGGCGGCAGTGCGGTTTGACGTGAGATGGCGCGGCATAACGGCGGGCATTGCGGCAATTGGTTTGCTTGCCGGATTGGGGCAGGCAAGGCAAGCGTTCGGGCAGATTCCGGGCGCAAACAAGCCCGATGTGCAAATCATTTTAATGCCGCTCCCAACCGGGCAATGGGGCGTTTCGTCGGTGTATCCCAAACAGATTAGTAAAAAAGAAGCGGATGCACGGCAGGCGCGTTTGCTCGCCGCGTCCCACTGGAACGCGGAGGGCGTCGCTTTCGAGGACGGGCGGATGAACCGTGAAATCAAGCCCGAAGAATTTTCCAAAGAAAATCGGCCCGGCACGCCGCCTCCGCCGATTATGTCGAGTTTGTCGTTCATGACGAGCGGCAAAGCGGTAGATTTTCAAAACGGCACGATGGTTTTGGAGCCGTTCGCGCTCGCGTTTCGGGACTTGAACCGCGTTCACATCACGTATGTTATGCCCAAGGGATTTGTGTTTCAGGGTTTGCGGCATTACGACGGGCCGGATGTTGCCGTCGATATGATGTCGGGCGGGGAGGGAGCGTACACGTATGTGGTGAACATAAGAAATCATCAATTAAACGCGCTCACGCTTCCCAAAACCGATCCGCTGTCGCCCGGCGCGCAGGGCGGCGCGGTTCGCAAGCCAAACAAATTGGTCGGCGGAGGCGTCGTCGTTCTTATCGCGCTGATTGCAGGCGGTCTGGTGTATTTATGGGCGCAAAAATTGGGCAGCGGGGCACGGAGCGCCTAGCCCAATAGGTTTCGGCGCGGGGCGCGGTAAACTAAAAACGAGCGAGTGCGCGGTTTCATTCAAAGGAAATTAAAGCGATATGGCGGACGTTAAAGCCACCGATTTGAAGGCGTTGATTCGGCACGCAGCCGATCTCAAAGTATCGGACATATTTTTGAAAGCGGGTAGCCCGCCTAATATGCGGCAGCACGGACGCATCGCGCCCATGCCCGGCTACTCGATGCTGAACGGCGACGATACACGCGCCCTTGCTTACAGCATCATGAGCCACGAGCAGGTCGGGCGGTTCGAGCACCGGCACGAACTCGACTTGGCGTTCGAGGTCGAGGGTATTACGCGCGTCCGCGCCAACATTTATCAGCAGCGCGGGACGATGGGCTTGGTGTGCCGATTGGTTCCGCTAAAAATCTATACGCTGGATCAACTGGGTTTGCCGCCGGTTATCGGGGAACTGACGACGCATAGGCAGGGATTGATTTTGGTGACCGGCCCAACGGGGAGCGGAAAATCCACGACCCTTGCCGCCATGATCAACAAAATCAACGACGAGCGCCGCACCAACATCGTCACGATTGAAGACCCAATTGAGTTTGTTCACCCCGATAAGCAGAGTATTTTGTCCCAGCGCGAAATCGGTATGGATACGGATTCGTTTACGGACGCCTTGAAATACGTCGTGCGGCAAAACCCCGACGTAATTCTTATCGGGGAAATGCGCGACATCGAAACGATGAACGTCGGTTTGCAGGCATCCGAAACGGGTCACCTTGTGTTTTCTACCGTTCACACCGCGAGCGCGGCGGAAACCCTCGACCGTATCATCAACTTGTTCCCACCGCACGAACGCTCGACGCTGTGCTTGCGTATGAGCAGCTCGCTTCGGGGCGTCGTTTCGCAAAAACTGCTGCCGCGCGTAGATACCGAGGGCCGGGTCGCCGCCCTTGAAATCATGATCGCTACGCCGACAATCGCAAAACTCGTCGAAGAAGGTAAAGCGGGCAACATTTACTCGGCCATTCAAGAAGGCAGTTTCTGGGGAATGCAAACCATGAACCAGTGCTTGGTCAAGTACTACCGCGCGGGCATCATTTCCGAGGAAGACGCTTTGCGCGCGGCGGGGAACATCACGGAACTTCGGCAGATGATTCGTCGGCCTTCGTAAACAAACAAAATCTTAACACAAAACAGCGCGGCCTTTTCAAAAGGCCGCGCTGTTTGTTTTTTCTGCATATACGAAACCGCGTGGCAGCAACGGGTATACTTGTGCTATGTCCCTTTACGAATTACGCGAGCGCGTGGACGCGGTTTTGCCCGACGTTATCGCGCTGCGCCACCATTTACACACGAACCCCGAACTGTCCGGGCAGGAAGAAAAAACGGCCCAAAAGATTTCCGAACTGCTGACGCGGGCCGGTATCGACCACAAAACGAGCGTGGGCGGCACGTTTGGCATTGTGGCGACGATTCAGGGCGAGGCGGACGGGGCCGGAAGCGGGAAAACGTTTGCGCTGCGCGGCGATATGGACGCGCTGCCCATTCAGGAAGAAAACGACGGCATCGTGTACAAATCGCAAGTTCAGGGCGTGATGCACGCCTGCGGGCACGACGGGCACACAGCGAACTTATTTGGGGCCGCGCTCGTTTTGAACCAAATGCGGGGCGAACTCAAAGGAACCGTGCGTTTGCTTTTTCAACCGGCGGAAGAAACGGTCGGTGGGGCAGACGCTTTAGTCAAAGCCGGGGCGATTGACGGCGTGGACGCGATTGTGATGCTGCATGGCTGGCCGCACCTTCCGGCAGGGCAAATCGGGGTGCGAAACGGGGCCGCGATGGCGTCGGCGGATACGTTTTCGCTAACAATTCACGGCAAGGGCGGGCACGCCGCGTATCCGCATAATACGGTGGATCCGATTGTGGTCGCGGCGGAAATTATCGGCGCGCTGCAAACGCTCGTTTCGCGGGAAATCTCGCCGCTTTCGCCCGCCGTCGTCAGCGTGACCAAGTTTCACGCGGGCACGGCGTTTAACGTGATTCCCGAAAGCGCCGATCTTGGGGGAACGGTGCGAACGCTCGACACGGATCTGCGGCGCGATATGCCCGGCAAAATCGAGCGCGTTATCAAAGGCGTGTGCGACGGACTGCGGGCGACGTACACGTTCGAGTACAAAAACGGAACGCCCGTCACGGTCAACACGAACGCGATTAGCGATCTGCTCCGCGAGGTCGGACGTGACGTATTGGGAGCCGAAAACGTGCGGGAACTGACGGAGCCGACAATGGGGGCCGAAGACTTCGCGTACTATTTAGAAAAAATTCCGGGCGCGATGTTCCGCTTGGGAACCGGCTGCGATTATCTGCTCCACACGCCCAAGTACGATTATGGCGACGCGCCGCTCGCGTCCGGCATTGTGATGATGGTCGAAACCGCCCGTCGCTTTTTGGCGCAATAAAAACGTTGTTTGGGAGAATGATGTGTCCGCTGACCCTTCCGTAATCGCCGCGATGACCGCTGCCGTTTCCGCCGCCCCCGACAATGCCGCGTTGCGCCTGCACCTTGCGGGCTTGCTCGCCGAGGCGGAGCGCTGGGGCGACGCCCTTGAGCACGCCGCCCACGTTTTGGCCGGTTCGCCCGCCGATGTGCCCGCGCTTCGTATCGCCGCCCGCGCCGCCGACGAAGTAGGTGAAACGGGCAAGGCCGACGGTTACCGAATGCTGCTCCGCGCTTTAACGGGCGGGGCCGATGAAAAACGCGAACCCGTCGGCGAAACGGAAACGCCCGCGCCACGCCAAACGAGTGGGCCGAGTTTGGGAGTAGGCGCGTCGTCGAATTTCGGTATCGCGGGCTACGACCCGACCGACGCCGTGCCGCTTCGCGTCGGCGACGGGGCGGGCGAGGACAAGGACATTCCGTTTGAAGGGCTGGAACCGTACGCGGTCGAAAAGGCCGATGTCACGCTCAAAGACGTTGCCGGAATGGAAGCGGTCAAGCGTCGGCTTCACGTCGCGTTTTTGGGGCCGATGAAAAATCCCGAACTACGGGCTATGTACGGCAAATCGCTCAAAGGCGGTTTGCTTTTGTATGGCCCGCCCGGCTGCGGAAAAACCTTTATCGCGCGGGCGACAGCGGGGGAGTTGGGGGCCAAATTTATCTCGGTCGGTTTGTCCGATGTTTTGGATATGTATTTGGGCCAAAGCGAGCGCAATCTGCACGAGATTTTTGAAACGGCCCGCCGCAACAAGCCGTGCGTTTTGTTTTTCGATGAAATCGACGCGCTGGGCCGCAAGCGCAGTTTGCAGCGGGAAAGTATCGGGCGCGGCGTCGTCAATCAACTGCTGGCGGAAATGGACAGCGTGGGCTTGGACAACGACGGCGTGTTCGTTTTGGGTGCAACAAACCACCCTTGGGACGTGGACACGGCTTTGCGCCGTCCGGGACGCCTTGACCGAACGCTGCTGGTTTTGCCGCCCGATTTACCCGCCCGCGAAAGCATTTTGCAAAACACCGCGCAGGGAAGACCCTTGTCAAACGACATTAACTTCCGCTGGATCGCAGAAAAAACCGACGACTATTCCGGCGCGGACATGGCGCATTTGGTGGAGGGCGCAGCCGAAAACGCGATGGAGGACAGTCTCACGTCGGGCAAAGTGCGCCAAATCAATATGAATGATTTCAAGCGCGCGATGAAGGAAGTCAAACCGAGCGTGCGCCCGTGGTTCGACACAGCCCGCAACTACGCCCTGTTCGCCAACGAAGGTGGAACTTACGATGACCTGCTGGACTATTTGCGGGCGCGGAAACTGTTATGACACCCGTTTCCGATTCCACCAACGCACCGATTGCCGAAGGGTTAACGGTTCGGCAGTTACGCCGCAGTCTTTTTGCCAGTCTGACCGTTTGGCTTGTTTTCGTCGCCTGTCTGCACTTAACGTTTATTTTTCGATTCACGACTCTTTTGGGGCACTTTCCCATTCCAATGATGGATGACCCGAAGGGTTTGTCGATTCGAGATTCGTTTTGCGACTGGTACATAGATAGCGTTCAGTGGCGGTTTTCTCCGCTTTCGTTTTATCTTACAAACGTACTTTTTATGGGCGCTCATATCGTCGCCCAGCTTTTCATCGGCTACCGAAAACATCGTGTGCGGTTTGCGCTCACGTTCCTGTTATTCGGTTTGTTCGCTATTTTCGGCGCGCAAATCATGTTTTGGCTGGAAGACTAACAACAAAGCAGCAACGAAGTGTGTCTTTTCAAATGCGCACAATGGTTTGGGTTTCAAACGACTGGATGGCGGCATAGGCGAGGGCCGAAGCGCGGCGTCCAGATTGGGCGGGAACCGGGGGCGAGTCGCCGTTTTTGTAGGCGGCGAGCAGGGCGTCTACGTGCTTATCAAATGTTTGCGCAAATAATCGGTCGGCGTCGTTGAAGTACCCGGCTTGCCACACTTCGGCGGTTTCATCGCCCGCTTTTTGGTAGGAGTAGCGGCGCACGGTGTCATCAATCAGAATGCGGCCCTCCGCGCCATTGATTTCCACGCGGCACGTGTCCTCGTAGGCGTAGGACGAATCGTAGGAGCCGACGAGTGAGCCGACCGCGCCGTTCTCAAATTGCAAACTGAGCGCGAGGGTACTGTGTTGCTTCCCGGTGACATTCGCCATGTGGGCGGCGACGGAAACGATGGGGCCGCATAAGAATTCCAGCATATCGAAGCCGTGGCACTGCGTTTCGATGAGATTGGAAAAGCGATGGTTTTGCCCGCCCTCGCCTCCGAACCGCCATGTCGCAAAAGTGATCTGACCCAATCGTCCCGCCTCGATGTCGGCTTTGGCTTTTTGCGTGGGAACGGCGTACCGATGGTTGAAGTTGATGGCGAAAAATAAGCCGCTCTTTTCGGCCTCCGCGAGCAAGGTGTCTGCTTCCCCAATATCGAACGTGAGTGGCTTTTCGACAAAAAGGGGAACGCCTGCTCGAATGACACGGAGCGTGGGTTCAAAATGGCCTTCATTGGGCAGGCACAAACTCACCAAATCGGGCTTTTCGGTTTCGAGCATCGCATTGATGTCGGTGTAAGCGCGGACTTGGTAGGCGTCGGCGCGGGCCTGCGTTTTTTCGGGCGTCCGTCCGACGATGGCACAGAAATCCACATCAGGGCGGGCGGCGAAAATGCGGGCGTGCTGCTTGCCCCATCCGCCCGCGCCGACGAGGGCGATTTTGACTTTGGTTTGCATGGTTTATAATCGGTTGCGTTTGGTTCGGCTAAAATCCTGCCCGTCTCGCAGAGCGACCGGGTAAAATAAGGTCAATATGTCCCCACATCTTGAACGCGCCTCCGCGCTTCTTTCGCATGACCGCTACGAGCAGGCCGAGGCCGAAGCGCGGCAGGCGGTTGGGCAAAATCCCGACGATCCACAGGGGCACGCGCTGCTTGCGGTCGCACTCGTCAACCAAGACGGCGACGCAAAAAAGCGGGACGCCGTTTACGAGGCGCAAATGGGAGTACACCTTGCGCCCGCGTGGCCGTGGGCGCAGTATATTTTGGCGTATGTGTACCGCGACACGGGCAAATTCCGCGAAGCCGAAGCAGCCATTAAGGAATCCGTGCGCCTTGACGCCAGCGACGCCGACGCTTGGGGACTGTGGGCGTCGCTCGCGTTCGGGCAAAGCCGGTGGCAGGAAGCCCGCGATTTGGCGGAGCGGGGGCTGACGGTTGCGCCGGATCATGTTGGGTGCGCGAACTTGCGGGCGATGGCATTAACCAAACTCAAGCAGCCGGATGCCGCGCAGTCCGCGCTTTTGTCCGCGCTTGCAAAAGAGCCGGAAAACCCGCTGACACACGCCACCCGTGGGTGGGGTCTTTTGGAGGCCAACAAACCGCAAGAAGCGATGGCGCATTTTCAGGAAGCCCTGCGGCTCGACCCGGAATCCGAATGGGCCAAACGCGGTATAGTGGAAGCGTTACAGGCGCGCAATCCACTGTACCGGGCAATGCTTCAATACTTTTTTTGGATGGGGCGCTTGTCGCCGCCTGTCCGGTGGGGCGTGATTGTCGGATTATTTTTCGGTTCGCAGATTGTTTCGTCGGTGCGACAGACTAATCCCTCACTCGCGCCGTATCTTTTGCCCGTGTCCATCGCCTATGCTTTATTCGTGTTTTCCACGTGGACGGCGCGGCCCTTGTTCAATTTACTGCTCCGACTGCATCCCTTAGGTAAACTGGTTTTGACGCGGGCACAGATCGCAACCTCAAACGCGGTCGGCACGTGTTTGGGGATCGCCTTGTTTGGCGCACTACTTGTGCCGCTCACCGGGCAAAAGGCGTTTCTCTGGTTTGCGATTTGCGCCGGTTTGCTGACGATGCCGGTTTCCGGTATTTGGACGGCCCGCAAAGGAGCGGCGCAGATTTTGCTTTTCAGTTTGTCCGTTACGCTCGCGCTTTTGACCCTGCTCACTCTGCTCGAAGGGTTAGCCATGCCAAGTGCGGCAACAGACGGCGGCGGTTTTTTTGCCCTATTTTTGCTACTGATTTTCGGCTACACATGGCTTGCTCCGCTTTTTCAACGTAAATAGGAGTATCAATCGGAAAACCTATGGCAAACGAACTTAATATCTTTTGCGATTGCGACATACCCCGTGACGACTTGGCAGCTTTTGCACATTGGTTTGAACAACTCACCGATTTTGCTGTGAGTGAAGTCAAAGTCGGAGACAACCCTTTTGCAAACCGCCCTTGTTGGGTTCACGTAAATGATGAGATTGCGCTTTACCTCCAAACAAACTTACAGGGCGAAGATGAGATATACGATGATTTCCCGTTCTATATCAGGATTCGTCATCGGCCACGGCAAGTAGCGAACATCGATGAATTAACCGAAGCGAATTATGAGTGGGCACGGCGGATTTTTGACACCCTGAAAGCTCAAGAAAACGTCCGTCTTTTGTTTGTCGATGAAGCAGACTTTGAGAAAGTCCTTGCGTCTTTCGGCGGAACCGGTCAGTATGATCGAAAGAAAAATCAAATGTAAATTTTGTAGGTCGGGACGCCTAAGAGAAGCGATAAAAGCGACCAGAGCGCGCCGATAGTATAGTCGCCTAAGATGAGGCCGAGGAAGAAGGGGATGACGCGCTTGTGGGCGTTCATGCCGCCGTAGCGGATGATGAGCAGTTTGATGAGCCACGCGACGAAAACGGGCATCCAAAAATAGTTCATGGCATACGAAATGCCAAGCGCGAAGCCTGCGGGATGCAGCGGCCACCACAAAAACGCGCCGCGCAAATAGGCAAGCGCGCCGACGACCGCTAAACCGCCCGCGAAAAACCAAAGGTTCGTGGAACCGGCCTGCTGCCCTGTCGTCAGCCACGAATTAAGCTGGGCGAACGCTTCTTGTCCGACCCACTGCTTGTAGCCAATCGCTTTGCCCGCCGCGCCCGCTTCGTAGGTGATGAAATAGTTGGAAACGAACGTTGCGACAAGGGCGGCAAACGCGGCAAGCGCGAAAACGCCCGACAGACGATTGTAGGGCATGGCCTTATTTTCGGCCATTTTATACCCTTCCAAAAAGTTCGGCATGGGATGGCAGCGGTAGCCCCGGTTGAACCAGTACATGGACTGCATCCCGATGAGGTTGGTGTCACCGATGGCTTTCGTGCCGAACAGGGTGACGAGCATATCGCCGGGCTTGACGAAAACGATCTCGTGCGGCGTTCCGAACTCGGCACGAACGCGCGTAATGCCAAACGACAGGGCAAGCAGCACTAAGAAAAAGCCGGTCGCCACAACGGGGGACAGGGACAGCAGAAAATAGCTCCACGCCAAAAGCAGGGCAAAACTGACGATGAGGCCGACAAAAGCGAACCGCATCTGACGGGTTTCGGTGGGGTTTTCGATTTGCAATTTGCGCGACGCGGGATCGCGCTCAAAAGCCAAATCGAACGCGCGGCGGAAATGCCTGCGGTTCGCCCATAAAATCGCGCCCGCAACCCCAATCCATGCGCCGGACGAAATTTCTTTGAGGAACGGCCAGCCCTGCGCCGCCGACGGCCCGTCCAAACCCGACGCGCGTCCGAACACGAAATAGCCGCGTGCGAACAGATAGGAGAACCAGCACGAAAAGCCCAAATCGAGGGGGATGAAATACGCCAAGCCGACCGCGAACGGGTACAGCGAACCCTGCATTCCATACGACCGGATGGCTTCCATCGGTTGAATGGTGAAGTATTGGCCCAAGTCAAAGAGTTTGACGTATTCCATGCGCGGAACCTGCGGGTACAGTTCGTGCAGACCGTTGATAAGTCCCAAAATAAAGGCGAAGGCGAAACCGCCCCACATGACCGGGCTTCGGAAAAGGCCGCCTTCGGGCGCGGTCATGGCGAGCGGAAGCTGGATAATCGGAAATGCCAATCGCTCGGACTCCGCCCATGCGCGGCGTACTAAAGCCGTCACGCACCAGAACAAGAAAACGAGTACGAGGAAGAAGCCACCCCACAGCGCAAGGGGCACGGCCCAGTGAACGAAGTACCCGGCGGCTTGATTGGGCGGCGTATTGCCTCGATACCAAGCGTTGAGCGCGTTTTCGTCGGACACGAACAGACCCGCAGGAAGGCGCTGGATAAACACATCCTGCCAGTTGTTTTGCGGCGCGAAATAGTACGGGTGCGTAATCTGCCCGAACAGATTTTGCAGCATATCGTGGCCCGCGAACGTGTTGGATATGACCGCCATGATATAGGCGGTCAGCAGTTCCTCTTGTTTGAGGGCAAATCGGGGCGAGCCGAAGCGGGCGATCAAACCGTTGACGCCGACCAAAACCAGCAAAATAAAAACCGGCGTGATGAACAGGGGCAGGCTCGATCCGTCCATCGCGTAAAACCGGACTTCCGCCATCGTGACCCAGTAGGCGTTGAGGAAAGCCAGCACGACGCCGAGCATCACGGCGCGGGCCGTGATGCCGTTTTTGCGGGTCGGGGTTTCGCTATTTGTGGCGGAGAGTGGGGCGGAGGGGGTTGCCGTTTCGTTGGTTACTTTTGTTGTCATACCGCGTGTTGGGGACGGCGTGATCGTATCGCTATCCATTCGCCTTCCTCATTGATGGCTTCGGTAATAAATCCGGCTTGCGTGAGGCCCGTTGCCACGTCTTGAGCGCGGGGCGCGATAATTCCCGACGTAATCAGCAGGCCGTTCGGTTTCGTTGCTTGAAATAGATCGCTCGCCATGCCCAAAATTACGTCGGCTAAGATGTTGGCGACCACAATATCAAATTGACCGGGCGGCGGAACCGACGACTCTTCGGCGGAAACAACGGCTTCAACGCCATTGACGCGCACGTTTTCGCGGGCGACGCGCACGGCGAGCGGGTCGTTATCGGTCGCTTCCACGTGGCTTGCCCCTAAAAGTGCGGCGCACACGGATAAGATACCCG